>NZ_JAQEUJ010000001.1:0-510735 GCF_027695515.1 Coprococcus sp. LG101-27 | reverse complement strand
CTAAGTGTTCCATCCAGTTATATTCCAAAAATAACAAAAAAGTTAAAGCAAGCAGGAATCATAAAAGCCTGTGAAGGTACAAATGGTGGCTATATGCTGGCAAAACAACCGGAGAATATTTCTCTGATGGAAATTATATCGTGTGTAGAGGAAACAATGGCAATTAATCGTTGTTTGGAAGAAGATCGTTTTTGTTCCAGAAATTTAGAAGATACCTGCAAGATACATAAAATATTGTTGAGTTTGCAGAATACATACAATAATAAATTAGAGAGCGTAAAAGTTTCAGATGTTATCCGCCCTGGAGAAGATGAATATTTTGGACGATTTTATGTTGTATTAAAACTGAACTTGAAGGAAAAAAGCTACGAGTGTGTATATTCACATATCCGTGAAGTGTATGAGAAAGTAAGGAAAACAAAAAGTTATGAAGAGTTCATAAATCAATATATAGAAAGATATGTGTATGCTTCTGATAAAAAAATGGTTCATGACTTCTTATCAAGTGAAGGATTAGAAGAAAAGCTGGTTGATGGATGTATGGAAAAAGATCTTCCATATCGCAGAATTACTGGAAAAGATAAGAATGCATATGTTTGGATGGAAGCAAAAAAATATATAGATGCAAATGAAAATACTGCAATTATTACCTTACACAATGAGAAGATTGTCCAGAACACGGTTATAAAGATGGAACAGGAACTTGTAAAGAAAGAGCAGGATATGGCAAAGCAGTATTGGGATATAGTATCACTTTTAACTACTGTATTGAATCATAATCAGCTAGTTGAAGCAGGGTATCAAGATGATATCAGCTTCTATACAAAACAGGTATATCTTCAATTGCAGAAAAAATATCCGGAATATGGGATTACAGATGAAGAAATTTCGTCAGTAGCCCATTTAGCGCCGATTCATGATATTGGAAAGATAAAAGTGCCAATTGAAATTTTAAATAAGAATGGGAAATTGACAGATGAAGAAATGAAGGTAGTAAAGCAACATCCATTAGTAGGTGCAGCGATGACCCAGAGATTCCCAGAGGGGATAACAACGGAAAAGCTGAACAAATATAGCTATGAAATATGCAGACACCACCATGAAAGATATGATGGATCAGGATATCCTGACGGTTTAAAAGGGAATGCAATTCCTATGTGCGCACAGGTCGTTGGAATTGTTGATGCTTACGATGCATTGATCAATGATCGTCCATACAAAAGAAAGTATGAACCTGAAGAAGCAATACGGATGATTTCAAATGGTGAATGTGGAGCGTTTTCCAATCAGCTGATGCAATGCTTTCAGGAGGCAGCAAAGCAGCAAAACTGGTTAAAAAAGAAAAATTAAAGTAACAAATGAAGGCAAAAGATTAGAGGTTCAGATATGAAGAAAAAAAGAAGGATAGAGAACAGAATTATCGCAGTAATACTATGTATGGCTATCTTATTTTCTCAAGTGAATATTGCGGATGCAGCAGATCTGAATCCATCAGGTACCAACACGAGTCAAGTGGTCCTTTCTGATGAAACCAATATGAGTAATGATGAAGCATCAACCGAATCTACAGTTTCAAATGAAATAAATGGCACCACGGAGTCCGAATCTTCGATATCGGAGGAAACAAATGAAAACTCGAAGAATAACGAATCGAAATCTTCCAATGAAAATGTTAAAGCAGAATCAACAGATAATATAGATGCTTATTATAAGGATAGTAAAATATGCATTTATAATTACGAGCAGTTAAAACAGATAGGTTCGGATGCCTATGTATATACAGGGGATAAGGACGGAACGATTGGTTCTGGAGATGTAGTAAAGAGTGAAGGCACAGAACTGAAATACGGTGCAGATGCTCAGTACATTTTGATGAATGACATCCAGATGAACTCGGAACAGATGTGGTTAGTACCGGATTCATTTACCGGAACTATCACAGGTACGAAACTAGAAGAAAACGAAACACCAACGCTGTATGATAAGGAAACGGATACAATCTACATATACAATCCATATCAGTTAATGGTACTTGCACAGGAAGAATCTGAAACAGAACCAGTTATGTCGCTGGATTATGATGCACCACAGTTTGGTATGGGGCAGATGATTTATCCGGATGGAGAAGATCAGGAGTATCTGACTTATAGTAAGTCTCATAATTATGTACTGTCGCAGAAATTTAATTCAGATAAGCCGGAACTGGTTGCAGATCAATTGACAGAAAAAGCGGCGGATGGAGTTCAATGGCTAGATGGTGAGCATGCGGATGGAAGAACAAAACCGGGGCAGTTATACGTGGAGGTTTCCGGGAAAAAATATATTTTGATTGGAAATGAGTCACAGCTGCGGGCGATTGGAAGCAATAAGAGCGTAACTCCGAGACTATATGTTTATTACAGACAGGGGGTAGTGAGCGGATTACTTGGTGAAAAGCCTTTCTACACACCATACTATCCAGGCGATGCGGATCTTGGACTTGATGCTGTTGCTGCAGAAGGGGCAACTACCCATCTTTCTGGATTACAACAAAAGCCAGATACAGTGAAAGGTAAGAACTCTTATCTATATTATGAAGAGAATGGTAAGTATAAGCTGGCAGATGTCGATTTGACAAGCGATGATATTGTTACGGGTCTGTTGAAGGGAGTAAGCGGACTGTTAGGGACATTATTGGGTAGTCTTACAGTAGGAACTGGTAGTTTATGTGGCGTTAACGACCAGGGGCTACCTGACAATAAAACAGCGAGTCTGACGAAGTTAAAGCAAGAATATGGTGGTTTAAAATATTCATCCAATGCAAATTACATCATTTTCCGAGATATTGACTTATCAAAGAATGGTGTGAACTCAAATAATGAAGATGATCTTTGGACGCCACTTATGGTATCTGGTGATATCGTCGGTGCCAAGCTTTCCGGCGGCGAGACGAAGTTAGCAGATGAGAACAGTATTCTGGCAACTGGAAGACCTGTAATTTCTAATGTGAATGTGAACCAGACAGAAGAAATGGATGGTTCTAAATATATAGGAATTGGTTTTTTTGGAACAGTTACGAATGAGGTTAATGTAAACAAGATTGGTGTCAGCGCCGGAACGGTCTCAGTATCAAACCTGGAATTACAAAATGTAAATGTACAAAACAATACGAATACGCATAAAAATACACAGACTATAATAAGTGGACTCACATCGGGGCTTGGATGGCTTGTAGGAGGTGTAGTTGATTTATTAGTAGGAGTTTTAACATTTGGAAACGTAAAACTGAATTTGCAAGATACATTATCAGCACTTTTAAATGCAAGAGCAAAGGATCCGACGATTTATGCAACAGGTGCATTTGCCGGAAGAATTGTTGGAGATGTTGCAATCGAAAATTGTGATGTGACCGGAACTGTTCAGGTATCGAACATCAATGACCGGACGGGTGGATTTGTAGGATATACAGAAGGAGTTACACAGTACAGTGGTTTATCAGAAGTGTTAGGTGTATCAGCAGATGCTTTATCATCTCTGTTAAATGCAATTCCAGGTCTTGGACTTGGAGATTTGATTACTATTCTTTTGAAAAACGCATTGCCAGTAAGCAAGCTTATCCCAACCGGATATAAAAATGTAAATATCAGAAACTGTAGTGTAGAGGGATTGGCAGGAACTATCGGACAAAACGATAAGAGTTATATCGGTGGTTTTGTTGGACAACAGGTTGGAACGGACATACAGAACTGTTCCGTAAAGAACAGCACTTATGCGATAACATCAAAAGAGTATGGTGGAGGTTTTTCCGGAATCTGTCGGGATGCAGATATTCAGGGAACATTGAGCGATGTAGGTATTGAACTGGTTCGTGTAACTCAGCCACAAAGTTTGCTTTTGAATTGCAATCTTACGGATAGTAATGTCACAGTAGAAGGCGAGAATTATCAGGGAGGAATTACCGGAGCACAGACGAATAGTTATGTCATTAACTGTGGAGCGACCGGAAGCATATCAGTCAAAGCAAGTGGAAATTATGCTGGTGGTGTTACCGGAATTGCAACAGTTGGATGGGTAACAAACCTTGGCAAAGATGAAGTGGCAAATACAAGTTTATTAAAGACAGTAGGAGATCTTCTGACAAAACTGTTATCCAGTAATCCGGATCAGGCAGGTATGCTGCTCTCCCTTGCAGGAATCGCTCCATCGGCAATTCTTGGATGTAATATGAATTGCCAGATGATATCAGTAGAAGCCGGTAAAAGTTATGCTGGAGGAATTCTTGGAGGTGGAGATGGCGTTTATCTTGCAGAATCCAGTGCCGATTATCTAAATAAACTGTCCTATTGGAAATACGGAGCTTTGGATACAGGAAATGTATCACAAAGAGAAAATATGTTAAATGGACTGGAGAGTGTAAAAGCAGGAGAACATCGTGTCGGAGGAGTTGCAGGAAGTGTAACAACTGCAAGTGTAACGGGTCTTTTAAATAACACATTAGGAGTTGGAAGCTTTCTGGGATTTACAGTACATAGTGTTACAGTAACGGGCGTGGATGCCGGGTATGCAGTAACAGCAACCGGTAATTATGCCGGAGGTGCTTTGGGAGAAGCGATTGGCGGCGATGTACAGAGTGTTACTTTACATCAGTTAAAGTCAGTGACAGCTAAAAACCGATGTGGAGGTTTTGTAGGCTGTGCTGGACCGGGTGATCTTGCCGGGGCAAATGGATTGACAGTGAATCTGTTAGGACTGAATCATTTATTAAATGTCAGCAATCTCCTGTCTGTTGCAGAAGGAATCCGGGTAAAAATCACAGATGCTCATGTTGATGGAATTACGGGCGGATTTACGGTACAGGCAAAAGGAAGTAATGCTGATGGAGAATCGGTTGATTATGTAGCTGGAGGATTTATTGGAAAGAGTAATAGTTGCGAAATCAGTCAGTCAGATGTAAAGAATTTAAAAGAAGTGACAGCAAATGACACAGATGGAAATGCTGGAGGTTTTATAGGAACATCTTCAACAGGTGGACTTGCTGATGTAGCAGATGAGACAGAGATAAAAGCTTTGATTAGTGCGAATGGATTATTAAATGCAGTGAAGTATTTAATCCCTTCCTATACACAATGTACAGTCAGTTATGTGTCTGGTGGTGGAGTAACTGCTGATACAGCCGGAGGATTTGCTGGGAGTTTTCAAAGTGGAACTGTAAACAATCAGGCAGCAGGCGAGGGCAATTATTACAGCGTATACAATCTGGATCACGTCAACGGACAGTCCTATGCCGGAGGATTTGGTGGAAATGTTTATTCTGGAGCACTGGCTCAGGCAGGAAAAGGAATTAGTATTCTTGGAAGTATCAACGGGCTGAATATTAACATCGGAGATCTGGTAAATCTGATCAATGCATATATTCCGTATGTTCAATATGCAGGAATACAATCAAAAGAAGGATTTACCGTTACCGCAAATACGATAAAAGCAGCTGACAGTAATTCTGGAAGTGCCGGAGGATTTATCGGATATGGAAGCGGTGTACAGGTAAGCACCTGTGATGTATCGAACCTGAAACATACAACTGTAACTACACCGAAAAATTTGGAAGATACAGATGGTTCCAGCTACTTTAATACAAAGCAGAGTGCATATGCAGTAACCGGTGCAAGATATGCCGGAGGATACATTGGCTATATGGATATCGGTTCGGCTGCATCAGTTGGAAAAGGCTTGAGTGTTCTTGGAACAGCAATCGGAATCAACGATGTACTGGATGCATTAAATGTTGTGGTTTCAACGGTAGAACATTCCAATGTTACTGGAAATGCTGGAGGCTTTGCGGTTATAGCATCTACAAAGAATACAGAGTCAGATGCAAGTGCAGATGATGTACTTGGAGATGCCGGAGGATTTGCCGGAAAGATATCAGGTGGACACATACAGGATTCAAATTCTTATAATTTCTCATATGTGATCGGGCAGATTACTTCGGGCGGTTATGTTGGAGATCTGGAACCAGGAAATGTTGCCAGCGTTCTCGGAGATGCCAGCATTTTGAATGGACTTGTCAGTGTGAAAGATAGTCTTGCATCCGTTGCACAAGATTTTGTACCGACAATCCGGAATAGTTCTACTACATGTATTCCATGTGGTGGCGCAGTAAGAGCAGAAGCAGAATCCACGAAATCTGTTCAGCGGGGATTAGCCGGTGGTTATGCAGGACATAACGAAGGC
Organism: Coprococcus sp. LG101-27; assembly: GCF_027695515.1. Lineage (NCBI taxonomy): Bacteria > Bacillati > Bacillota > Clostridia > Lachnospirales > Lachnospiraceae > Coprococcus > Coprococcus sp. LG101-27. The sequence continues at coordinate 504,525 of NZ_JAQEUJ010000001.1, read as the reverse complement.
GGTCATATCTGGGGAAACAATACTAAGAACTGGAAAGGAAACAAATATACAGGACCGACAAGTACCTGTGAAGCAGTTCGTATCCGTTCGGTCTATGGTGCAGAAATTGCCGGTGGATTTACCGGATTGATGGAAGCAGCCGATACCGCAAGTGCAGGCAATCTTTCCCTTTTGTGGGGACTGGTTAAGGCAGACAATATTCTGGGAGCATTGAGTATTGTATACCCGACAGAAGAAAATACAGCCGTATATGGTCCACTTGCCAAGATGGATTACAAGACTTGGAATTCATGGGTGGAGCATGTAGGAAAATACGGTGGCTATGGAAGTGACCTTGCGAAAAATGGAACGGTGGAAAATCAGGAAGCTTTAGATGCAATTTTAAGTAAATATGCTTATGGCTATCAAGTTGTCGCAGGAAGAAGCCAGTATCGGGATGAAACAACATTAGCCAATGGAGGAGCCGCCGGAGGTTATGTTGGTTCTATGAAGACAGGCACCATTACCAACGGAAATGCTTATCAGACAAAAGCAGTAAAAGGATTACGTTGCGCTGGAGGGTTTGCCGGAGAGATGGTAAACGGAGGAGCAGCGAACCTTGGAGGAGTCAGTATCCTCGGATTAAAATTAGAACTGGGACAGATGCTGAATGTACTGGATGTGTTTGTACCCGTCATTAAGCAGTCTTCCGTGGAGGGATATCAAAGTGGTCTGTCTGTTCAGTCGAATGGAACAGATACCAGAAAAACATGCGGATATGCCGGTGGATATATCGGACGCATGATCGGTGGACAAATCTGGGGAGCTGATACAGCAACTGTCTGTCAGGTCAGCAAACTGCGACGTGTAGATGGAACCAGTTATGTAGGAGGATTTGTAGGAAGTTCCAAACCGGGAAGCGTTGCTTCTGTTAATACGACTGCGGGAGAAGACTTATTAAGTAAATTGCTGAATAGTCTGATCAGTGCACCAGCAGATTTAATTAAAGTTTTGGATGCGACAGTTTCCACCATCCGATATGCAGATGTAAATGCCTGGGATGATTGGGGAATCATCGTAAATGGTGCTTATGCGGATGGCAGTAAAAATACAGCCTATGCAACAGCCGCCGGAGGATTTGCCGGAAGCCTTTCTGGAACAGTATTGGGAAAGAAAGATACCGAAGGTTCAGGACCGGTAGTAAATGGCATTCGATCTGTAGTTGCTGGAGAATATGCCGGTGGATGCTTTGGTGTTGCTGACGTGGCTGGAGTTGCCAATATCAGTGCAGGAAATGAGACCTCGCTTCTTGATAAATTATTAAAGCTTGGAAGAACCGATGTGCTGGATGCGTTTAGAAGTTATGTATATTACGGAACTGTAAGCGGAAGTAAGGATGCTGGTTTAAGTGTCAGTGCAAACACAGCGATAAAATCCGGACAGAACAACCAGGTTACATATAGCGGAACAGCCGGAGGTTTTGGCGGCTCATTGCTAAATGCTTCTGTGAAAAACAGTAAAGTAACAGAATTAAGTAATGTAACCGGACCAAACAGTGTCGGTGGTTTCATTGGTTATTCTGGTAAGAGTGGCGTAGTAGATGTCAACAAATTAGATGTTCTGGGCGATAATATGGGACAGCTTTTAGGCGGTGCACTAGGTGTTTTGGACGTTTTTGGCTCTCATATTGATGACAGCATGGTAACTGGTATTGATGGCGGTTATACCGTACAGAGTACTGGCGGAGAAGAACAGATTGCCGGAGGATTTATCGGATATGCGAATCTGGCTCGAATGGCAGGTTGTAATGCCGGAGATCAGAAGGAGCAGACACATGGATTGAAACAGGTCGCATCCGGTGGAACAGCCGGAGGATTTGCCGGAAGAACGAGTTTTGCTTATCTGGCAGATGTAAAACTGGATTCCACAGTTGTAAAAGCAGTGGTTACGATTTTAAATCAACTTGTGAAAGCATTGTATCTGGATAAGATACAGGAGTCGGATTTATTAAATATCAATCTTGGTATTATCAAAGTACAGGCTCTATATGAAGGAAATCTTCTTCATGTGAATTTGCTGGGACTTGATATTTCCGTGGCTCTGGTAAAACAGTCGGCAGAAAATAAGCAGGAAACCGATTTTGCAGTGATTACGATCGGAGATTCTACCATCAAGCTGCCATGCAACAGTGATGGAATTATTGATAAAGACAATGATTTAGAGTCTACCATTAGTATCAACTTAATCAAGGCAAACCGGACGAAGATTACAGACAGTAATGTCTATGGTATTTCTACAGGATATGATGTCTATGCCGGTGGTGCCGGAAATGATGCTGATGGAACTGCGGAAGATGGACGAAGCGGAGGATTTGTCGGGTTCAACGATGAAGGACTTCTTCAAGATAATAACATGTATTACTGTGATGTGGTCAGGGGAACAAAAGACTTGGTTGGACCGTTCAGTGGAAAGAGTGATCTGAGTTCTGTCTACAGTTTCAATACAAAGAAAAACGTGGAAGGCGAAAATAATATTTATCGTATTTACAGAAAATTAGATGGAACACTGGATGAGATTAAGAAAAGCTCTCATATCCTGAACAGTAAATATGAAAAGGATGATGCAAGTGGATGGAATATTTATTCCATTGAGCATATGCAGACCGTCGAAAGTTATGACACTTTAAAGGATGCAGAGCTTGCCAGTGATCAGGGAACGAAAACAGCAAATCTGGACGCCTATGTGTCACCAGCAAAAGCAGTATTGATGGCAGATACTAAAACAACATTGAACACAGGAGAAAGTGATACTCCGGAGCCATCCGAGTCACAGGATCCATGTGATGAACATATCAAGCTGACAATCAATAAAGTTTGGAAGGATCTAAACAATCTGGATAAAAAACGTCCGGGTAACATTACGGTAACGATATCTCGTACATGGAAAGATAAGGCAGGAAAGGAAATGACAGAAATAGTACCAGATTACGAGAGTTACAAAATAGAAGGTTCCATCGATAAATCTAAATGGCAGGAGGTGATAAAGGAACTCCCGGCATACAAGACAGATGGAGATGAAATTTATTATTACACGTATTCCATCACAGAAGCAAAAGTGGATGGTTATACAACAACGGTAAATACATCCGATGATGGATTTACGTTCAATATAACCAACAGACATTTTCCAGGACTCCCGGATACAGGAGGTTATGGAAGCTATCTTATTTACCTGATAGGTATCCTGCTCTTACTGGTTTATCTTGCAATGCGATACAAAAAAGCAAAGGAAACCAGAAGGCAGAACAGCTATAAAAACTTTATTCTAAAGAAAAGGAGAAAACAGCTATGAAAAGAATGAAGAAAATCATGGCAATGCTGCTGGCAGCAATTATGACAATGGCTATGGCAGTAACGGCATTTGCCGCAGACACAACAGGAAAACTTACAGTAAATGTAAAATCAGGACAGACACTCACCGGACAGACAATTTACCTGTATAAATTATTTGATGTAACAGAATCTGGCAGTGGAGCCACAAAGAACTATGCTTATACGATAAATACTGCAACTGGTTACAAAGATGCAATTAAATCAGCACTTGGAAGTAGCACTATTACTGACACTTCTACAGATGCAGATTATGCGGATGAAGTAGCAAAACTTGGAAAAAATGACCCTGTTGAAGTGCAGAAGTTTGCCAATGCATTTACAACTTACGCATTAACAAATAATGTAACAGCAACAGCAAAATCTGGAAAACTCACAGATACAAACAAAGATTCTTATGATTTTTCAAACTTAGCATACGGTTATTATCTTGTATATGTAACCGGTGGAAAACAGATTCAGGCTTCATTAGTAACAGTTGACTCTGATTCAGCTACAGTTAATCTGAAAAGTGAAGCTCCAAGCATCGAGAAAAAGGCAGACAAAACTTCAGTAGAAATCGGAAATGTAGTTACCTATACAGTAACAGGTTCTATTCCGGATACTACAGGATATGCTCAGTATACATACAAAATTAACGATACATTATCAAATGGTCTTGATTTTGTGAATGATGTTAATGGAACTGCACTTGCAGAAGATGCTACAACAGTTAAGGTTGCAGTTGCTTTTAAAGATACAGATGTAACAGATGCATCTACAGCACCTACAGCAGCAACACTGGATACAGACAATCATAGAAAGATGACACTTGACCTGTCCTCATGGGTTAGAGAGAATCAGGGAAATAAAGGCAAAGAATTTACTGTAACATATTATGCAAAAGTAAATGATAAGGCTGTTGTAACAGAAAAGAACAGCGCTAAATTGGAATATGGTAATGATCCAGACAATACAACAGAGACAACACCAAGTGAAGCAAAAACACCTACATATCCACTGAACATTAAGAAAACAGATCATAAAACAACTGAATTATTAGCAGGTGCAAAATTTAGCCTTTATACAGAAACAGAATATAAAAAAGATGCGGCTACAAGACAGGCTATTAAAGTTACTGGAACAGATGGAAACTATGTAGTAGATCCAACATCTGAAAACACAGTATTTGAATCTGCGGCTACAAAAATTGGCGAGAATGAATGCAATCTTCATGTCAATGGTCTTGCAGAAGGAACATACTATTTAGTAGAGACAGAAGCTCCAGAGGGTTATAACAAACTGGCAAAAGATGTAAAAATTGTCATTACAAAGAGTACAACAGGTGATGAAACAGAATGGACTCTTTCCAAAGATGACAATGACGAAGCTGATAAGATCATCGATATCGAAAACAGCACAGGTTCTCTTCTTCCATCAACTGGTGGTAAAGGTGCAATCGCATTTGGTATTATCGCTGCAATCCTTGTATTTGGTGTAGTAGTAAGCTTTATCCGTGATAAAAGAAAAGCAGCATAATGTTAAGAATAATGGGCAAGAAACATAAGACAGAATAAATGGAATCTGCGGGTATCCTTTTGGATAGCCGCAGTTCCGATATAACGATAGGGAGAATGCAATGAAAAGTAAGAAAAAAGGTAAGATTACAATAAAAGATATTATTCGTTTACTTGTGCTTTTGGTTGCATTCGCCGTGTTATTATATCCGACATACAGCAGATACTTGAACGAAAAGAATGGTTCCAAAGTTGTATCCTATTATGATGAGGAAAGTGTAAAGTTAAGTAAGGCAGAAAAAGAGCAGATGTTGAAAGAGGCGAGAGCATATAATAAGGAAATGCTTGGAAATATTGATTTGATTGATCCATTTTCGCAAGAAGATGTGGAAATAGATGCTCGTTATGAGGGACTGTTAAACGTAGATGGTTCTGGAATGATGGGATACATTCGTATTCCTAAGATTAATATAGAACTTCCAATTTATCATGGAACAAGTGAAGCTGTGCTACAGGCAGGTGTCGGACATTTCTGGGGTACGTCTCTTCCTGTAGGTGGAGAAAGTACACATACAGTTCTGACCGGACATAGAGGTCTTCCGACAAAAACACTATTTACCAATATGGATAAACTAGAAGTAGGGGATATTTTTTACATTAAAGTTTTAGATGAAACCCTAGCATATCAGATTGATCAGATATTAACGGTTTTACCGGAAGAGACAGATGGGTTATCTATTGAATCAGGCAAGGATTATGCTACACTTGTTACTTGTACACCATTTGCAATCAACACACATAGACTTTTAGTACGTGGAGAGAGAATACCTTATGAAGAGGCAACGAAGCAAGAGCCGGATACAAATATAAAACCAGAGTTATCTTTTACTGCTAAAGTCCTGATTGTAACAATTATAGTAATTTTTATAGGGCTGATGATTGCTATAATTTATAGTATACGAGATAGAAAAAGGAGGAAAGTAAGGTGAGAAAGAAGATAAGAAGTATTCACATTATTTTATTCGTTATGCTTTTTCTTGTCGGTAGTTTTATAGATATTTCAACAATCCATGCTGAAGCAGGAAGCAGAACAGGAAGCATTCAAATTATTTACAAGGGGAGAAATAGTTCGGATAAAGAAGTGACTCTTTCCGGAGCAAAGTTCTCGATAATTCCAATTCAATATATGAAAAATAATGAGCTGGTCTGGGAAGATGGTTTTAAAGATTCAGGTATATCATTACAAGATACCAGTGCAGAAGCAAGAGAAAAACAGGCAAAACAATTGTTTGCATTTGCGAAGGAAAATGATATTTCCGGCTTAATGCAAGAAACAGATAGTTCGGGACGCACGAGTTTTGGAGAATTGGATGAAGGAATTTATCTGATTGCACAGATTGGAAATGTGGAAAGTGGTACAGATAAATTTGAATCTGCGCCATTCCTTGTTAATATTCCATCTGAAATCAATGGGAATGTAGAATATAATGTAACGATAGAGCCAAAAGCTGAATGGGTTTCACCAGAAACACCACCGAACAATCCAGACAAGCCAAAGGATCCGGCACCTTCAAAACCTGATAAGCCAAATACTATTCAGAAAATAATAAACACGGTAAAAACTGGAGATACAACAAATATAGTTGCATGGTTTTTAATAGCGTTTGTTAGTCTTGGGTTGATTGCAGGATTTTATAAAAAGAGAAAAATGAAGTAGCTATTATTTAAAGAAAACTGATCCATTACGGTGGAATCAGTTTTCTTGTATTATACGTCTTAAAACGTTGCAAACACTAATGTTGAAGTGTGGATGCAACGGTACGATTGATATCGTTGTTTGATATTTGAGGAGCATTGAGTAGTGCAGTGAAATTCTGCTGGATGATATCTAGTGTCTTTTGTTTTTTCTGTAATTCCTGTATTTGTATAAGCAGAGAGCTGAAAAGATAAGTGGACAGCTGGATGAAATCAAACGAAAAATAGAAGATGCGGAGAATAGCAAAAAGCTTCTTGAACAAAATGAACTTTCTGATAAAATAAAACTAAAAGATTTCTTGGGAATTCAGAAGTTTATTATCTTGGACGCGTGAATGCGACCGGGCAGGTGAAGGAATTCATTATGCCGAATACGGATAAGACAGCAGTGGAGATCGAATGGGTTCTGGATACACCGGTGAGAGAAGATATTTATGAATATATTGTAAATGGATAAAACGAAAACACTTTAACACTACTATACAACAGGAGACAACTACCATGAAAACAATCAGAGTCGTTGCAGCAATCATTCTTGCTGACAATAAAATATTTGCAACCCAGCGAGGTTATGGAGAATTTAAAGACGGCTGGGAATTCCCCGGTGGAAAGATCGAACCAGATGAAACGCCAGAACATGCCATCATAAGGGAAATTAAAGAGGAATTAGATACGGAAATCGAAGTCATTCAGCTACTTGACACCGTAGAATATGACTATCCAAAATTCCACCTATCAATGGATTGTTTTATCTGTAATGTAAAATCCGGCGATCTGATCCTAAAAGAGCATGAAGCTGCCAAATGGCTCACAAAAGAGACTCTTTACAGCGTAGACTGGCTTCCGGCAGATCAGGCGCTGATTGGAAAGATTGAAAATTATTTAGAGGAGCATGCCTAATTATGCCATTACAAATCGTCAGAAATGATATCACCAAAATGTCCGTAGACGCCATCGTCAATGCCGCAAATTCCTCCCTGCTCGGCGGCGGTGGAGTGGATGGCTGCATTCACCGTGCAGCAGGGCCCAAGCTTTTAGAGGAATGCCGCACATTAGGCGGCTGTCAGACCGGAGATGCAAAGATTACAAACGCCTATGATCTGCCTTGCAATTATGTCATTCACGCAGTAGGTCCTATATGGAGAGGCGGACAGTTTCATGAGCGGGAGTTGCTTACTTCCTGCTATGAAAATTCCTTGGCACTTGCAAAAGAAAAACATTGTGAAACCATAGCATTTCCACTGATTTCTTCCGGAATTTACGGCTATCCGAAAGCTCAGGCGCTGAAGGTTGCAATCGACGCGATCAGCGCATTTCTTATGGAAAATGATATGACGGTATACATCGTCATTTTTGATAAAGCAGCTTATCGGATCAGCAGCAAACTGTTTTCTGATATTGCATCTTATATCGATGATCATTATGTAGAAACACACATTAACAAAACATCCGAAGCAATGAGGCGTCAGAAGCAGTTCCGGAAAATGGATCTCTGTGAAAGCATATCTTTACCAGAGCCATCAAATGTACCGTTAAATAAGGCTGCGACTTTGGAAGATGCCTTGCAGCAAATGGATGAAAGCTTTTCTGAAATGCTGCTTCGGAAGATTGATGAAAGTGGAATGACCGATTCTCAGTGTTATAAGAAAGCCAATATTGACCGGAAATTATTTTCCAAGATTAAAAATGACAAGTACTACAAACCATCCAAACCGACCGTTCTTGCATTTGCGCTGGCACTTGAGCTTCCGCTTCCGGAAATTCAGGATATGCTGATGAAAGCAGGATTTGCCCTGTCTCATTCCAGCAAATTTGACGTAATCGTTGAATATTTTATCTTGAAGCAAAATTATAGTATTTACGAAATCAATGAAGCACTCTTTGCCTTTGATCAAAGTCTGATTGGAGGCTAAAAAGAAAATAGTTTGGCAATTTGGCACATAGCGTTATTCACCTGATATGATTCTGTAGAAATTTTCTGATCCATAAAAAGTGTCGCTTTTCATGCGACCATTTCCCCTGAAAATGGCAGTATCCTATAGTTACAAACAAAATAAGCCATTACTTAGGAGGAAATTTAGTATGAGAAAAAATCAGACAGAAGTTGTATTTATTTTAGATCGCAGCGGATCCATGAGCGGACTGGAAAAGGACACCATAGGCGGCTTCAATTCTATGATTGAGAAGCAGAAAAGAGAGGCAGGGCAGGCGCTGATTTCTACCGTGCTTTTTAACAATAACAGTAAAGTCCTTTATGACAGAGTAGAGGTGCAGAAGATTCCCTCTATGACAGAAGACGATTATTCTGTGTACGGCTGTACGGCTCTCCTGGATGCGATCGGCGGTGCTATCCATCACATTGGAAATGTCCACAAATATGCGCGCACGGAAGATGTACCGGAGCATACCGTTTTTATCATCATGACAGATGGTATGGAAAATGCAAGCCACATTTATCGCATTGATAAAGTAAAGCAGATGATCGAACGACAAAAAGAAAAATATGGATGGGAATTTCTCTTTCTTGGCGCAAATATTGATGCGATTGAAACAGCCAATCATTTTGGAATTAACGCAGATAAAGCTGCCAATTATCAGTGTGACTGCGAAGGAACTGCATTGAATTATGAAGTATTAAATGATGCCATATCTGCTGTTCGGTGCAATGCAGCGCTTGATTCTAGTTGGAAGAAGCGAATTGATAAAGATTACCAAAAACGTGGACAACATAGCCGCGTAGATTGATGAAACACACAAAGAGCAGGGGATGAACTTTCCAAAGTTCTTTCCCTGCTCTTTCCATTCATTTATTCCATCACTTCCCCGATCACCTTCATCATCTCATCCACCCGGAACGGTTTCATAATAAACCCATCCATCCCGGCATCCAGCGCATGTTTCCGGTCTTCCTCAAATGCATTTGCAGTCATGGCAATGATTGGAATCTGTGCCTTCTTCACATCTGCAAGCTGACGGATTTTCTGTGTCGCTTCGTATCCATTCATCCGTGGCATCTGTACATCCATCAGGATAAACTGATATGTGCCTGCTTCCTTATCTTGAATTTCTTCCACACAGGCGCATCCATCCGGAACCCAGTTCACAAGAATCCCTTTATTTTTCAAAACTTCCATGGCAATTTCTGCATTTAATTCATTATCTTCCACCAAAAGTACATGCATTCCGTCAAAACCTATTTTGTATTCCTTTGCTTTATCTGATTGATGAAGCTGATTTTCCGTTGCAATCCGAAGGGGAAGTGAAATCTGTATTTTGGTTCCCTGACCGGAATTACTTTGGATTATCACATCACCATGCATCAGATCTACCAGTTTCTTCACAATCGCAAGTCCAAGCCCTGTTCCTTCAGTCTTGCTCTCGGTAGAAGTTCGCTCTCGTTCAAATGCCTCAAACGCATGTTTCTGAAATTCTTCAGTCATACCGATTCCGGTATCCTTTATCGTGAATTTGTATTCGGCAAATCCAGGTGCGATCATTCTCTGGACGCAGCTAAATGTGATCGTTCCTCCCGCTGGGGTAAATTTAACTGCATTATTCAGTACATTTACCAGTACCTGCTGCAGTTTTGTCGCATCACACCATACCAGTGGATTCTCTATTTGATCCTCAACTTTGAAATCAATCATTCCCTTTTGGATGCTGTATTCGAGCATCATTTTCAGATTTTCTTCCATTTGCTTCAGGTCAGTTACCATCTCCACAATTTCTGCCTTTCCACTTTCGATTTTAGACAGATCCAACACATCATTGATGATCTTCAGAAGAATCTCACCAGATGCCTGAATTTTGGAAATTGCATTTTTTACAATTTCTTCATCATCCGGATGTTCTGCAATGATATCAGAAAATCCAATGATCGCATTCATCGGGGTACGGATATCATGGGACATATTTGCAAGGAAAGCATTCTTTACCTCACCGGCTACTTTCGCTTTCCGTGTCGATTCTTTTTCCAGTTCCAATGCTTTGGACAGTCTTTTCCGGTGTTCAAACTCCATCTGATCTTGCTGGTGCTCCACCATGAACAGGTAGGAGAGCAGTGCTCCGATTACCAGGCAGTACGGTTGGAACGGATATGCCCCATAAAGTGGAATGATATAGGTATTTGCCAGAATTCCGATCAGTGGGACTGCTGAAAACAGTGCCGATTTTATGAGATATCTGACACCCTTTGTATTGTTCATGAATAAAATAAAGAATGTCTGTGCAAATGTATAAACGTAATAAAACAGATTGAGTACGGCAAACACTCCGAAAAATGTACCGCGTATATAGGTCCGGTTCCGTGAAAATCTCCAGACAATTCCCGTCGGAACTGAGAGAAGCACCATCAGAACCAGGAGAATGAACGGAATCATTTCCGCAAATCTTTGCTTCTTTGAACGGTTAATCCCCATATAACTCTGCATAAACAAATGCCACACATATGGCATGATTACATAAACCAGATAAAAGAAAAACACAACCAGCTTAAACTGCAAAAAGTTTCCTGACTTACCTAAGAGTTCTTTCATAAACAATGCATCCATTAACACATAAAGCTCTACCATGCCAATAAAGATCATCGTATATTTTTTACTCGGGCTCCATGTAATATAATACCGGATCCTTAAAAAGATGATCGTCAGTATTATCATCATAAATATTGCGTTGCTCAAATAAATACTACTCATTTTCCAGTCCCTTTTTTCTTTCGTTTTGTCTCATTATTTCTTTCATTATTGTATACTTTTTCTATGCGTTTCGCAATCCATATGTTATACTATTGAGTAAAGGTATCTCAAGGAGGATTTTACAAATGAAAATAGCAGTAACATACGAAGGCGGATCTATTTTCCAGCACTTCGGAAAGACAGAAACTTTTAAAATGTATGAGGTAGAAGACGGAAAGATCACTTCCATGCAGATTGTTCATGCTGGTGGCGCCGGACACAGTGCGCTTGCAGGATTCCTTTCTGAGCAGAGTGCAAATGTTCTGATCTGTGGCGGTATCGGAGAAGGTGCACAAGAGGCGCTGAAAGAAGCCGGTATCAAAGTTATATCCGGTGCAGCAGGAGAAGTAGATGCGGCAGTGAATGCCTATCTTGCAGGAGAACTGGAATCTGCAGGTACAAATTGTGACCATCACCACGAAGAAGGTCATTCCTGCTGTGGACAGCATGAAGAAACAGCAACAGAAGAAGCTTCTGCTGAAGAAGAACATTCCTGTGGCGGACACTGCAGTGGATGCAGCGGATGTGGTGGCGCACATGTGCCGGATTTTGAAGGTCCGAATGTCGGAAAGACCTGCCGTACCCATTACAGAGGTACCTTTGATGATGGTACCCAGTTTGATTCTTCCTATGACCGCGGAGAGCCATTGGAATTTGTATGCGGAGCCGGACAGATGATCCATGGTTACGATAAAGCCGTTGCAACAATGGAAGTAGGACAGACCATCAACATCCATCTGATGCCGGAAGAAGCTTACGGCATGCCGGATCCACGCGCCATTTTTACGCTGGAAATCGCACAGCTTCCTGGATCAGAAGATCTGGAAGTCGGTGCACATGCATATCTGACCAACCAGTACGGACAGCCATTCCCGGTAACCGTAACCGAAAAGACAGAAACCAACATCACATTTGATGCCAACCATGAGATGGCTGGAAAAGAACTGAACTTCCAGATCGAACTGGTAGAAGTAAAATAGTAAATATGAAAAGTGATTTAAGCGCCCCTTTTATTTCGTCATAAAGGAGGCGCTTAAATACTAAGATTATATTTTTGAAAATCGATAATTTAGACAACGGAAGGGAGATTTGCCCGTGCTAGATTCAGAATTAAAAACATATCCATGGAATCCAACCGTAAAAAAGAAAGCCCGCCGCGTGTTCATGCTGAGATGGTTGTTCGTTATCCTGGCTGCCGCTGCAATCTTTTTTCTGACCTATCAGAAACTCACTACCAATGTCTGGGGACTTACGGCTTTCCTTTGCCAGCTTCTTGCCGTTATCGAACTTGCTTTCGGGCTCCAGTTTGTAGAAGCCGGATGGAGCAGAAAGATATCGAGTAGAATGCCACTGGACGAACACTATGAGTACGCGCTTTATATGTATCATATACAATCTGTCCGCGATCTTGCTACGAATAACCGCATGCTGCTCCTGATTGCAAGCCTTGAAATCCAGCTTGGAAAATACGATCATGCTACACAGACAATTACACAGATTTCTGTTGGAAAATGCACACCGGTCCAGTTAAAACAGTTGTATTATATGCAGATCTTACTGGCAGCAGAAGCGGGAGATACTGATACAAAAAATCAGTTTTTAACCCGTTATACAGGAATTCCTGACACAAACGGTGAATATCCATCTGAAGCAGAACTTACCACCTGGATTGAAGCAGAAGAAATGGACAGACTTATTTCTGCATTAAAAAAATTCACTCCGACAAGAAAAGAGCATATCCTGCGTACTTGTCTGATTACAATCGTTCTGGCATACAGTACCTTTTTCTACGGTGCATGGTATGGTATCAATAGAAGCGCAGGATATGCAATCCGCTATTATTTTGCTGAAATATCCGTCATCTTCGTTTCCGTCACCTTGTCCTGCCTGCTGATCTGGGGCATGATCTGTCTGTATAAAAGGCAAAAAAGTCTCCTTAATAGGAAAGCAGCCAGACGAATAATTGCCGTTTCTTATGCCGCACTGACTCTTTTCTTACTTTCTCTGATTGGTTACAGCTTTTTAATTGTGAGCTTTGGCGTAGAAGGAACGGAAACCGTAACCGGTCAAGATCAGCATTATATTTATCTTTCCGTACAGCCTGATTACGGCATCGCTACACAATACCGAACTGATAACCTGATTTATATGCAAAAAACGGGTTTGTTTTTACCGAATACAGACACTTTAACAGAATCCTCTGTACCAGATTCCGACCCGAATGATTCGGAAACCCAAGATAGTAGTATCTCAGATTCCTCCGAAAATTCTCCGGCACAGGAATCCCAGAAAGCTTCACCGCTTCAGGACGAAATGCGTGCTGTGTATCAATATATCCAGCAACAGAATCCCCTTCCGGATATGAATTTCACTTACACGGCAAATGCAAAGGGCGAAAATTACGCGATCCTCTCTGAGACAACAGAAGAGAAGGATGGCACAACAGTAAATGTCAATTACTGTCTGTATGATAACGGTTCTAAGACAGATGAAAATAATAATACTTTCGAAGAATTGGTTCTGGAAAAGGTATATCCGGATGGTGGATATGAGACAGAACTGGTTGATTTCTATCTGGTAAATTCGGAGACTTTGGAAGTTATAGATGAGCAGAAATCAAGCTGGTAATTCTATTTATCCTATTAAAAAAATACTTACCAAATGATAAAATAAAGTAAAAGAGCAGAGTCATTCGAAGGTATCTCTGCTCTTTTACTTTATATTTTCTCCTCAAATAATGTCAGAAAATCCTGTAATTCCGCCGGCATCCTGCCTTTCCTCCATGCAAGAAGAATTTCAGTTGTAAGATCAGCTCCAGTAATATCATATGCTTTTAATTTATTAGTGAGCTTCAGCATAGACTCCGGAAGAATCGCAATTCCCAGTCCCTTTTCTGCCATCGTCATTGCAGTGCGGGCATCCTCACAGGCAAAATAAATATCACAGACCAGTCCGGCACCCTCAAATGCGGCAAGCATATATTTGCGGTAGCGGTGGGAGAGGATTAAGGGTTGTTCGGAAAGTTCCCGCAGACTAATGGATGTATGTCCCTGCAACAGAGGGTGATCAGGAACTGCCATCACAAGCAGCTTCTCCCGGGAAAGAGACTTGGTTTCACAGCCATTTAACACAATTGGTGTGCGGAGTGTAGTCAGATCGATCATTCCATTTTCCAGCTGATCTTTCAGTGTAAATGTAGATCCTTCATGTACATCAAAATGAATTTGAGGATACTTTTTTGCAAAGCAAAGCAGATATTCGGACATCATCGATACAGTGGATGGTGTGATCCCTATGTGCAGGGTAGCTGCCTGACCGGATTTGACAACCTCCTGTTTGGTCAGATCTGCAAGCATTAGAAGATTACCGGCCTGCTCATAAAGCGTCTTTCCGGCATCTGTAAGCGTAATTTTCTTTGTACCTCGCAAAAAGAGTGATACCTGTAATTCTTCCTCCAGCATCTTCATCTGATAGCTCAGCGGTGGCTGGGTCATGTGAAGAACTCTTGCTGCACCGCTGATCGTTCCGGCATCTACGATCGCACGAAAATATTCCAACTGTCTGATTTCCATAAAAATGTAATTCATCTCCTGATTATTTAAAAATGAAAACATATTATCCATATGATTTTTATCGAATTATCATATAAAAACAATAATTTACATATATATTACATCATGTTAGAATTAAAAAGCAAGAAAAATAAAAAGGAATGAATTTACAAATGAAACGAGTCGATTTTGAAAATGGAACGATAACCAGCAATATCCTTGGAGCATCGCTCCCGATGCTGGTTGCCCAGATTTTAAGTTTACTTTATAACATTGTAGACCGGATTTATATTGCACGTATCCCGCACATCGGAACTGCAGCACTTGGTGCAGTCGGTCTTTGTTTCCCGGTAATTGTTATCATTACCGCATTCAGCAATCTATTCGGAAGCGGCGGTGCACCATTATTTTCGATTGAGCGCGGCAAAAATGAGCCACAGGAAGCGAAAAAAATTATGAATATTTCTTTTTCCATGGTCTGTATCTGTGCCATTGTACTCATGGTAATTGGGTTTTTATTTGCCCGCCCGATCCTGGTACTGTTTGGTGCTTCAAAAGACGCTCTAATCTATGCATATCCGTACCTGATGCTTTACCTGATCGGAACTCTGCCTTCTATGATTGCAACCGGTATGAACCCGTTTATCAATGCACAGGGATATTCAACCATCGGCATGTTTTCAGTTACCATAGGGGCAGTAACGAACTTGCTGCTTGACCCGTTGTTTATTTTTGTGTTCGGGCTTGGCGTGTGCGGTGCCGCAATTGCAACGGTCATTTCTCAGACACTTTCTGCTGCATTTGTCTTTTTCTTTCTTACAAAGAAAGCAGAACTGAAAGTGAGGCTCCTCAAAAAAGAGGAACTTGCCAACTGTACAGCTTATGCAAAAAACATTGTAAGCCTGGGAACTGCCGGATTTATCATGCAGTTGACAAACAGTCTGGTAACGATTGTCTGCAACAATGTACTTTCCGTCACAGGCGGAGATATCTACATTTCTGTTATGACCATCGTATCCAGTGTCAGACAGCTTGTAGAAACTCCGATTTATGCAATCAACGAAGGGACTTCGCCAATCCTGAGTTACAATTATGGTGCAAGACGCCCATGCCGTGTAAGAAAAGCCGGTGCCATGATGGCACTTATGATTCTCGGATACACAGCTGTGATGTGGAGTATTATCATCATCGCGCCGAAAACCCTGATCGGAATTTTCAGTTCGGATACTACGTTGATGAAAGATGCAGTTCCTGCCCTGAAGCAGTATTTTGCAGCGTTTATCTGCATGGATATGCAATACATTGGCCAGACGGTCTTTAAATCCCTGAATAAGAAGAAGCATGCAATCTTTTTCTCACTACTTCGGAAGGTATTTATCGTCGTGCCTCTGACATATCTGATGCCGTATGCCCTGCATATGGGAACAGACGGCGTATTTCTCGCTGAGCCGGTTTCTAACGTCATTGGTGGAGGATTATGCTTCATCACCATGTTACTTACCGTATTGCCGGAATTAAAGCGTATGGAGCGGAAGAATGCGCTCTATGAGACAGGCACGATCTTATAAATACTTAAACCACTGTCAAGCTGTAGCAAATTTCGTTATACCGAATTATAAATCTACAATATTTCAGGAGGAAATGACAAATGAGCAGTAGAGAAGTAATAGAAAATGTACAAGCAGATCTCTTTGCAATACAGGATCTTGCTTATCGGGATTTTCAGGCAAAACTGATGCCGACAGTCAATAAGGAAACCGTCATCGGTGTGCGGACTCCTTCTTTGCGCGCATACGCAAAAAAATTCGGTAAAACAGACAATGTTTCTGCATTTCTTGAAGTGCTTCCACATAAATATTATGAAGAAAACAACCTTCATGGACTACTGATTGAACAGATTAAAGCGTACCCATCCTGTATTGCCGCACTGGACCGTTTTCTCCCGTATATAGATAACTGGGCAACCTGTGATATGATCGCGCTCCGGACAGTAAAAAATCATCTGGACATATTTATCCAGGAAGTCTGCCGCTGGATAGCATCGGATCACCCGTATATCGTCCGTTTTGGAATTGGAATGCTGATGCGGTATTATCTGGATGAACAGTTTAAACCGGAATATCCCAAAAAGGTAGCCGAAGTTAAATCGGACGAATATTATGTAAACATGATGCGTGCCTGGTATTTTGCTACCGCTCTTGCAAAGCAGTATGACCAGATCATTCCTTATCTGGAAAAGAAAAGGCTGGACACCTGGACACATAATAAGACGATTCAGAAAGCAATTGAAAGCTACCGGATCACGCCGGAACAGAAGATCTATTTAAGGACATTAAGAGTAAAGAAATAATAAGTTTTACCGAGCTTTGACAATTTACGGTTCCCGCAATTTTACCACATTTGCAGCACTACGTCGTCTGTCTTCATCGATTGCAGCGTAGTGCTTTTTCGTTGTATTGACATCTTTGTGCCCCAGAACATCCGCTACCAGATAAATATCCCCCGTTTCCTTATAAAGGGCAGTACCATAGGTACTTCTGAGCTTATGTGGCGTGATTCTTTTATTTGTAATCTGACTGGCATACTTTTTAACCATATTTTCAACCGCCTGCACACCGATCCGGCGTCTTTGGGTTGATAAAAACAGAGCATTTTCATAGCCAGCAATGGGCGTTACCGCTTTACGGTATGTCTCCAGATAATTGCGAAGTGCTTTTTCCACCTCTTCACCAAAATAAACAACCATCTGGCTTCCACCTTTTCGTGTCACCATGACCCCATTATTGTTAAAATCCACATCTGACAGGTCCAGTCCAACTAACTCTGATACCCGAATACCCGTTCCCAATAGGAGAGTAATGATCGCAATATCACGTTCTTTCGTCTTATTATAATAGGAGAGTGCCTGTCCTGTTAATTTGGAACCACAGGATTCCACATAATCCAAAAGCTTTGCAACCTCATCGGTATCCAAACGTATGATCGCCTTGTCATGTAACTTCGGCATATCTACAAATAAGGTCGGATTTTTCTGAATTATCTGTCTTTTAAAGAAATAATTATAAAAGCTGCGTAATGCAGACATTTTGCGAAATAAGCCGCGTTCAGAGTTTGTAACCTGTTTGGTTTCTTTGGTATGAACATCTGTAGTATCATAGACCTTCAGATATTCCAGATATTCCTCAATATCAACCGGCTGAATAGCTTCCAGATCCTGTACCTGAAAGTCCTTAATTGAGTGATGTTTATAAACAGGATTTTCTTCAATTAAAAACTGAAAGAACAAACGGATGTCATATGCATACGATATTCGTGTCTTTGGTGATGTGGTTGGTTCAATGGCACGAAAATAATCACGTGCAAAGTCAGGCATGGTGTTTAAAACACCACGAAGACGAATAGTATTATCAATATAAGTTTCTTCCTGGTATGTTTTTGTATCAGATGGCATGATCCTAAGAACCTCCTAAATTCCATAAATTTCCCCGATATAGGTATGATTATAGCATGGTTTCGGAAGATTTGTCTATATCTTTTGGAAAAATCGGTATTTGTCGTATAGATTGGTTATTCAAAATACAGCTGTCCCAAGACAACTTTTTGCCAGGGACAGCTGATTATAATTACTAGCACGGTCTGTTTCCTTTTTCAAATGGATATTCAATCCCCCAGTCTTTTCTAAGTCCATCCATCTGTTCCATGATGCGAATACTTTCTTCATGCGGCATTTCCGTACATTCAAGTTTTCCTTCACGGATAGCCTTCATAGAAGCGCGTACTTCATATTCAAACCCAGTGATCTGTTCTGGCATTGTAATTTCCCTTACAAATTCCCGATCCGGTGTATATACTTTTACCGCCGTAATATCATTAATATTTTCCGCAATCAGATACCCCTTGGTCCCATATATCATACCATATTGTTCTGTACCGGTAAGTGCACTGCTTTGTATAGAAGCCATCGATCCATTTTTGTATTTCAAAATAATGGAATTCTGTGCATCCACTCCACTGTCAAATTTTACGCAGGAAGAAAGCGTTTCTTCAACATCATCGCCTAAAACCATGCTTGCAAAATTCAGTGGGTAAATACCTACATCTAATAGCGCTCCACCGGCAAGCTTCGGATCGATCAGACGTTCTTTTGTATGCATATCATATCCGAGATTTGCTGAAATCCCCTTTATTTCTCCGATTTCACCACTTGCAATAATATCATCGATTATTTTACGGGATGGAAGGTATCTTGTCCAAATTGCCTCCGTAATAAAGACTTCTTTTTCCTTTGCGAGAGCAAATACTTCTTTTGCTCCAACAGCATTTACAGTAAATGGTTTTTCACAAAGTACCGGTTTCCCATGATTGATACAAAGTTTGGCATGTTCTATATGAAACGGATGTGGTGTCGCGATATAAATCAACTCTACTTCCGGATCATTTACCAGTTCTTCGTATGAGCCATATGCCTTTTCAAATCCCCATTCTTTGGCAAATTTCTGCGCTCTGTCAAGATTTCTTGCAGCAACGGCATATGCAGCCGCATCGTCCATACCGTCCAGTGTTTTCGCCATATTTGCTGCAATTCGCCCAGCACCGATAATTCCAACTTTCATCTGTTCCATTTCTTTACACTCCTTTTTTCACATATTATTCTACATGGAAATCCATCCAAATGCATTCGCCACAGAACTGATCAAAATAATCAGAACAAAGATTGGACACAGATATTTAATCATAACAGCAAAAATCTTCTTTCTGCGGAATGCATTTTCTCCATGAATAATCTCTTCTTCTATCTTCTTTACCCCAACAACTCTAGCTACCAAAAGGCTTGTCATCAGTGCCGCGATCGGCATCATTACCGAATTAGTCAGAAAATCAAAGAAATCCAGGAACTGCATACCAATAATTTTCACAAATGCAAGTGGTCCATATCCAAGTGAAGATAAACTTCCTAATACTATCATAATCACACCAACAAGCACAGTAGACTTTTTACGACTCCAGCCGATTTCATCTTCAAATGTAGATACTGCACTCTCTGTCAATGCGATTGAGCTTGTCAGCGCAGCAAAAAGAACAAGCAGAAAGAACAGAATTCCAATTGCTGTTCCCAATCCCATATTCTCAAACACCTTTGGTATTGTAATAAACATCAGTGCCGGCCCTGCCTGTAACGTATCCGGATTTCCACCTGAAAACGCAAATACGGCTGGGATGATCATAAGTCCTGCCATAATTGCAATCGCTGTATCAAATACTTCTACATTTCTTGTAGAATCTTCAATCGAAATATCTTTTTTCATATAAGAACCAAATGTAATCAAAATTCCCATAGCGATCGATAGGGAATAAAACATCTGTCCCATAGCAGCTACCACAGACATCCATGAGAAATTCTTTAGATTTGGCACCAGAAAATACTTCACGCCTTCCATTGCACCTGGTCGTGTTACTGAGTAAATGGTAATGATCAGCGAAAGCACGATCAAAATCGGCATCATAAACTTTGAAACACGCTCAATTCCATTCCGAACACCTGCATAAATAATAATCAGTGTAATCAGACAGAATATGATAAAACAGATTTCTGTAGAAAATCCATTTGAAATAAACTCTGAAAAATATCCATCTTGAGCCAGACTACTGCTGTTCCCTTTTATATATTCCAAAAGGTACTTGATAACCCATCCTCCAATTACAGAATAATATGGTACAATCAGAACCGGAATAATCGCATTAATCCATCCACCAAAAGAAATCCATTTTGACTTTCCGAAAGATTTGAACGCACCTACCGGACTTTTTCTTGTCATACGGCCAATTGCTGATTCAGCAATTATCATCGTATAACCGAAAGTAAGGGCTAACAGAATATAGATAAGCAGAAAAATTCCTCCGCCATATTTCGCCGCAAGATAAGGAAACCTCCAGATATTTCCAAGACCTACAGAAGCTCCTGCTGCTGACAGTACATATCCTAATTTACCGGAAAATGTACTCCTTTTTTTATGATTATCCATAACAAAATCTCCTCTTTTATTCTAAAATTAAATACACCTGTTTGATTTTATCATGATAATCCTTTAAAGTCACTAGTAAAATCAAGTATAGCCTTAAAAATATAAAATTTCTTAGTATAAAATTAAAAAGTCCGGAAAGACTAAGACGGGGTGAGCGATGGGATCTTGGTTAGAGACCTTAAGAATGTCTTAGTCTTTTAGACTTTTATAAAAATAGAGTGTATATAATGTGCTGTCAGGCAGATTATTCGCTGCTACCTGACAGCACAGATGGTCTTTAATAAACAGAATCATCTCCATAATACGAAACAACCAGATAGTCTCCTTCCTGGAGATTATTCCTGTCTTTTAAACTTAAATGATTTGCTTCTGCCAGCTCATCCATATATTCATATATGGAATCTTCTGTTCGTCTGTATCTTTGTGCAATGCTCCAGAGTGAATCCCCTTTTTCAAGCTGGACACTTTTATAATATCTCTCTCCGGAAGGTTCTTCAGCTTTGCTATCGTGCGCACTGGAGAAAAAGCTTCCAAATCCAAAACTCAATGACATAACCATCACCAGAGCCGCAATCCCTGTCACAAACCGTCTGATAGAATTCGTCTTACGGTGCTTTGCATAATGACAGTGCTTCTGTCCTTTTGCTCCTGCATGATATCGATCTGCATACATATCTTTTCTTTTCTCTGATCTCATGATAATGACCTCCCTTTTCTTCTGTAATCTTTTCAGTTCTCCTATATACCAGAAAGCATGTTCTCGAACAACTGTTCTGTTACCAATATACAGCAAGAACATACGTTTGTCAATATGTAAATCGAACGTATTTTCTAAACATTTGTTTGCTATTTTTTCTTCTGTATGATATGATAATTTTAATAGTTCAGATAATAATTCAAATTGATATAGATACAGATTTAGGAGGTCTTTTATGAGTAAAGGTAATATTAGTAAGAAGCAGGAAGAGATACTTGAATATATTAAGTCCCAGATCCTGCAACGTGGTTTTCCACCGGCTGTACGTGAGATCTGTGATGCTGTGAATCTGAAGTCAACTTCTTCTGTACACTCTCATCTCGAGACTCTTGAGAAGAACGGATACATACGACGTGACCCAACCAAACCACGTGCAATCGAGATTCTGGATGATTCATTTAATCTCACAAGACGTGAGATGGTTCAGATTCCGATCGTAGGCCATGTAGCTGCAGGAGAACCAGTTCTTGCACAGGAGAATATTGAAGATTACTATCCTGTTCCTACTGAATATATTTCATCAAATAAAGAACTCTTTATGCTGAAAGTTCAGGGTGAAAGTATGATAAATGCCGGTATACTGGATGGAGATTATGTCATTGTGGAAAAGCAGGCAACTGCAGAGAACGGTGACATGGTTGTTGCTCTGATTGATGACGGTGCAACGGTAAAGACGTTTTACCGAGAAGAAGGTGTGATCCGTCTTCAGCCGGAGAATGATGCAATGGAACCATTTATCCTTGAAGATGTTACGATTTTAGGGAAAGTTGCTGCTGTTATGCGCTTCTTCCGTTAATTTAAAAAAACAGGTGAGTACACTTGCAGAAGCATCTCAGATAGAGGTGCTTTTTGCAAGTACTCACCTGTTTTTTATATATGTTCTTCTCCATATCCCTTTTTCTCTTACTATCATAAATATTTTTTTAATGCATCAAAAAAGCCGGATAAGATGTACAGGTATTCTCAACCTGTCATCTTATCCGGCTTTTGTTCCATTGAACAGCTCACCCTTCGATGCTCGTATCTATATATGACATATTCAGATGATTCAGTCAGTACTGTTTTCTACTATTTTTTTGCAAGTTCGTACATTGCTGCTGCCGTAATCTGCAGTGCACGGAGAAGCTTTTCTACTTCCACATGTTCATCTGGCTGATGGATCACGTCTGCTTCACCTGGAAATACCGGTCCGAATGCAACCATGTTCGGGAATTTCTTTGCGTAAGTTCCACCACCGATTGCAAGTGGTTCCAGGTGCTCGCCAGTCTCTTCTTCATATACATGAACGAGCTTTGTCACCAGTTCAGAGTCTTTTGGTACATAGAGAATTTTGTGGTTATTTTTCCGGAGCACATCGAATGTGTAACTGTTGATATGATTGATCAGTGTATCATCAACAACTTTCGGATCTGCATTTTTTGGATAACGGACATCTAATGTAAAATAGGTCTCTTCTCCATCATAATAAACAATACCAAGGTTTACGGTTGTCTCACCAGTTTCTTCATCCACATAATGTACTCCCAGTGATTCTCCATTTGTCTCCGTTCCGATCTCTTTCAGAAGAAATTCCATCAGTTGCTGGAATTCTCCACCAAATTCATTTTCTTTCACTGCATTCAAAAGAAGAATTGCTGCATTTACACCAAGATGCGGGGTACTTCCATGTGCACTTCTTCCCACCGCTTCAACGATTGTTTTTCCGTTTTCATGCGTCACAGTAATTCCTTCTGTCTCTGTTACCTTAATGTCTCCTTTTACGACCAGTTTACAAGTTGGAATCACGACATTATCAGCGATTCCACCGCCGAAATATTCCACTTCGATATGCCCTTTGTCATAAACCTTAGAACCACCTTTGATACCGGTCGTTCCTTTTTCACAGAAAATAACCGGAAAATCTGCATCCGGAGTAAATCCGATCGTCGGCATCTCATATCCGTTCTCTACGTAATACGCCGCACATGAAGAGCCACATTCCTCATCAGATCCAAAAATAACACGGATTCTACGGTCAATTGAAAGATTCAGGTCACGGATCGCCTTCAATGCATAAATCGATCCAATGATAGGTCCCTTATCATCCAGACATCCTCTTCCCCAAAGGATTCCATCGTGGATCTCGGCACCATAGGCAGGATAAGTCCAGCCGGTATCACCAGCCGGTACAACGTCTACATGACCGAGAACGCCTACCATCTCTTTTCCTTCTCCATATTCTACCCAGCCGATACGATTGTCTGCCTGCCCAACCTTGAAGCCAAGTTTGCGGCCAAGTTCAAGGGCATCTTCCAGAGCAGCCTTCGGTCCAGGACCATATGGCGCGTCTGGCTGTGCCTCACCACGCACGCTTTCAATTCTCATGTTCTGTTGAATTCCAGCAAGAATTTCATCCTTCATCTCCATAATCCTGCTGTTTAATGCTTCATAACTCATTATTACATTCCCCACTTTCTTGTGTATTCCATCTGTATTCTATTATACACGATACATCTTTAGAAACCAAATAATATTTTAACAAATCTGTTCCGAATCCAGCACGATCGTAAATGGACCGTCATTTAAAAGAGACACCTTCATATCCGCACCAAAGCTTCCTCTTTCCACAACCGGGATCACTTTCTTACATTCTTCAATAATATATTCATACAGTTCATTTGCCATATCCGGTGCACCTGCCTCAATAAAACTTGGGCGGAATCCTTTTTTACAGTTTGCATATAAGGTAAACTGGGAAATCAGAAGAAGTTCTCCATCCACATCCTTCAGGGCAAGATTGGTCTTTCCGTTCTCATCTTCAAAAATACGAAGTCCTGTCAACTTCTTTACCATTTTGTCTGCAATCACTCTGGTATCATCCTGTGCCACTCCGATCAGCACCATAAATCCTTTTCCAATCTTTCCGATCACTTCTCCTTCTACCGCAACCTCGGCATGTGTTACTCTCTGAATTACAAATTTCATGTTTTCTTGTCTCCTCTTTCTTCTCTTTATTTGACACTATAATGCCTGTGTTCCGAAATTATCAGAACATAAGTATTTTGCTACAGGTCTAAAAAACGGGGGATTTTTATTTCCCCCGTCTTATAACATTATAATCGCTGTTCTTACTCTTCCAAGCTTGCCTTTAATTCAAGAAAATCTTTGATAGCTTTCACACATCCGTCAACCCCAAACTTGGAACTGTTTATACAAATATCATAACTTTCGGCATCGCCCCATTTTTTGTTGGTATAATAATTGTAATAGCTTGCCCTGCGTTTATCTGTCTTATGTATCAGATCTTTTGCTTTGTTATCTGTCAGTTCATTCAGCTTTGCTACATTTTTAATCCTGTCTTCCAGATCTGCATGAATGAATACACTTAGTACATCATCCCGCTCTTCCAGTGCATAATCCGCACATCTTCCTACCAGTACACACGGTCCTTCCTCCGCAATCTTTTTGATCGCATCAAACTGCGCAAGGAAAATCTTGTGATTTAGTGGCATTTCATTGACAGAACCGGATGCAAATCCCATAGAATATGTATCCATTACCAATGAATAGAGAAAACTGTTCGTCGGTTTTTCATCATGTGTCTCAAAAAGCTCTTTGCATATCTTACTGTCCTTTGCTGCCCGTGACAACAATTCTTTATCATAAAACTCAATTCCCAGTTCATCTGCCAGACGTTTTCCAATCTCGCGTCCTCCGCTTCCAAACTGACGACCTATTGTTATAATTGTATGTGTTTTACTCATAAACGTCACGCTCCTTTGCAGGTCATTATTCCATGATTATCCTATACATATTATATAACAATTCATAATAAATGTATAGATTTTTATGACATTTTGCGTAGTTTTTTCAATAAATTTTCAAAATATTCCGGAAGTGGGGCATCAAATTCCATATATTTTCCCGTTCTCGGATGGATAATTCCAAGTATTTTCGCATGAAGTGTCTGCCCCTGTAGTGTCCACGGACATTTTGCCGGACCATATACACAGTCTCCAAGCAACGGATGATGGATACTTGCCATATGCACACGGATCTGATGTGTGCGACCGGTTTCTAGCTCACAGGCAATATAAGTATAATCGCCAAACCGCTCCAGGACCCGGTAGTGTGTCACTGCATTTCTGCCGTTTTTCTCATTGATACTCATTTTCTTCCGGTCAATCGGATGGCGTCCGATCGGCGCATTCACAGTACCGGAATCCTCTTTGATATTACCGTGTACAATCGCATAATAAATCCGCTTAATGCTGTGCTCTTTTAACTGCTCTGCAAGGATCTGGTGTGCGGTATCATTTTTACATACCAGAAGAGAACCGGTAGTATCCATATCGATCCGGTGTACGATTCCCGGACGCATTACACCGTTGATTCCTGAAAGCCGGTCTTTGCAATGATACATGATCGCATTGACCAGAGTTCCGGTATAATGACCTGCTGCCGGGTGCACTACCATACCTTTCGGCTTATTAACCACCAGGATATCATCATCCTCATAGAGAATATCCAATGGTATATTTTCCGGCAGGATATCCGGTTCCGTCAAATCCGGTATCGTAATCTGAATTTGATCTCCTTTTGCAACCTTATAGTTGGATTTGATTACTGTGGAATTTACCTTTACATTTTTTTCTTTTATCAGTTTTTGAATATAAGAACGGGAAAGCTCCGGCACTTTCTCTGTGAGAAATTTGTCGATTCTCTCCCCTGCATTTTCTTCACTCTGAAATTCTTTAATCTGCATGTTTCTGCTCCTGTCTGCGCGAATAAATAGAAAAATCTTCGTCCTTATAATAAAAAAAGATCAGCAGAACCAGAACGATAAACGTCACAGTCACATAAATATCCGCCACATTGAAAATCGGAAAATCAATCAGTGAAAAATAAAAAAAGTCAACCACATATCCTCTGGTCAGACGGTCAATAAAATTCCCGATTGCTCCGGCTGTCAGAACGATCATACAGATTCTGAGTGGCAGATATCTTTTTTCTACTGGAGTTCTGCCATAAAACCAGCTCACAATAACAAGGATCACAACGGTCATGATGACAAAGAACCATCGCTGGTTCTGAAAAATCCCAAATGCAGCTCCTCTGTTTTCAAGATAATGCAATTCAAAAACATTATTCCACAACACAAATGCAGACTGATCCTTCAAATGTGCAATTGCCAGAAGCTTTGTATACTGATCCAGAAGCACCAGGATTACGATTCCAAGTGCTGCAAAAATATATTGTTTTAACCCTGGTCTGTTCTTCATATGCTCTCCTTTACTGCTAATGCCATTAGATATACTTTCGGATTGTAACATAATAACGTCCCTTTTTTGTCTCGGAAAGAACTCCTTCGTACTGAAAACGTCCCATCTGTCTTACGGAAATGATATCATTGTCCTTTACATGATATCCATTACTGGTAATCAGCTTTCCGTTTACATATACACGCCCAGCCTCAATCAATGCAGTAAGTTTACTTCTGGACGAAGAAAAAGCCAGTGAAAGAAGGGAATCCAGGCGTACTGACGCAACAGTCCCCTTAATCTCTTCGTACTTTGGCTCCCATTTAAAATCTGCATTTTCTACTTCTACGGCACGAACGGTTGTATGACGTACCCTGGTCAGTTCTTTTACAAGAAACTCCGTCAGTTCCTGATGTACAAAAACATAAGCTTCCTTATCGTGAATCAGAATATCTCCCGTCTTTGCCCGTGTGATCCCAAGGTTCAGAAGTGCACCCAGATAATCTCTGTGTGATAATTCCTCAGCAAATTTCGGCTGTAGCGGACTGATCTTCAGAATGCGGATCGGATATGTACTGCGGATACTTTCCTCATCCATATACATATAAAAAGCATCAGGTAGAAATGCTGCCATCTGACGCTCTGACGGATCATACCCGCCAAAGGTCCTGTATGGAACAGGGAAAGAATCCTTCGGCGTAGTATGTAATATATTCAGTTCATTCAGGTTCAGGAAATCGGAATACATAATGATTCCTCTCTGATAAGCATTGTTAGACAGCTCAATCAGACGTTTACGAAGTAAAGTCTCTTCTTTTTCCATACCCTGTCTTCTTTCTTCTAGTAACGGTTCTGGATCGGCACATCGAACGAAGTATTCAGAAGATCCTGCATATCGCCGGAAATATCAACATTTGCCGGTGTTACCAGAAAAATATAACTTGAAATCTTCTGAAGATTACCATCAATTGCAAAAGCAGATCCTGATGTGAAATCAATAATTCTCTGCGCGATCTCAAGATCCATACCTTCCAGATTCAAAATAACAGTTCTTCCCGCGAGAAGAGTCTCTGTAATCTCACGTGTATCATCCATTGCGTTTGGTTTGATTACACAAACTTCCATTGCAGGAGCATTTCTGCGTGTAGAAGGCTGGCGCATCGGGGTGACTTTATTTGAACGACCTGATTTTTTAAGCTGATAATCTTCCTCTTCTTCTTCGTAAGCAGCCGGTTTATCTTTCTTTCCAAAAATATTCTTTTTTGGCTTCTCTTCTTCATATGACTCATCTTCAAAATCGTCATCTTCATCGTAGAAATCATCATCATACTCATCATCGTCGCCGTTTAATTTCATAACGTCTAAAAACTTATCTAATACTCCCATTTTTCTTATACACTCCTATCTGTGGTATCTAAATCTGATGAGCATAATTTCGCTCGCCAAAAATTGCTGTCCCTATCCGAACCATGGTGGCTCCCTCTTCTATAGCAACTTCAAAATCATTGGTCATCCCCATTGAAAGAATACTCATGTTAACATTATCAACTTTTTCCTTTGCAATGTCAACAGATAATTTTCGTAAGTTTGCAAAATGTATACGATTTTCTTCCGGGTTTTCTACAAACGGAGCAATTGTCATCAATCCTTGTACTTTTATGTGTTGAAATCTGACAATTTCATGAATAAAATCCATAACTTCCTCTGGCATCAGACCGAATTTTGTATCTTCTTTTGCCATGTTTACTTCGAGAAGCACATTTACAACAATACCTTTTTTCGCTGCTTCTTTATCAATTGTTTCCGCAAGACGAATAGAATCAACAGAATGGATCAGCTCTGCCTTATCGATGATATATTTTACTTTGTTGCGCTGCAGATGACCAATCATCTGCCAGTGAATATCCTTTGGCATTATGTCATATTTTTCATCCAGTTCCTGCACTTTATTTTCACCAAAATAACGGCAACCGTAAGCATACGCTTCTTCCAGCATTTCTACCGGTTTGGTCTTGCTGACAGCAATCAGTGTTACATCCTCCCGTTTTCTGCCGGAGCGTTCGCATGCAGCGCATACACGCGCTTCCACATCTTTTAAGTTTTCTGTGATCATTTCTTTCACTCCATTTCTTATTGACTTACTATCTGATTATCCCGAACAGAATCTCCGTTCAGGGCAATATGATCATAATTGGATAGACTGTAGCTGTTTCCTTCTGCAATAATATAGTATTCATCACTCTCACTCAGGATCTGAACCTGCTTGAATACAGCATAGCCTTTATTGACATTATAAACTCCTTTGATGCTTTCGGTTTTCAAAAGATCCATCGTATCGGAAGATTCCGGCAACAAAAGAGTATCTCCTTTTTTCAGATTCTCTGTATCCAGATATGCAATACCCGATTCCGTATCCTCGTTAATGATCGTCACCGGAATAAATTCCGTTGTCGTCTTTCCTTTTTTGGTCGTCTGCCTGTAGACACCTTCGTTCTGAGAAGCCCCGCCGCTCGTGATATAATCTATCGGAACAGCATAACAGTCTTTCTCCGTTACCGAGGTTTTCGGAATCTTAAGCCCGGACTCGTCTTCCAGGATCAGTTCAATATTCACGAACCGTTCATCTGCATACCGGATCATGGAATCCTTAAAAGTAATATTGACATAAATATCATTTTTCTTTTCCGTAAGTCGCATAGTTCCCCACAGGTCCTTATTATCCTTCAGGAATCTGACCTCAACAGAAAGGGAATCTTCCCCGTTCATTTTTTTCTGGAAGGTTTGTGCCAGATCAGAGGTCAGGCGTACCGTTACCGTCCACTCTTCATCTGTGACCAGGCGATATACCGGCTGCCCTGCATCAATCTTCTGGTTGCCTGAAAGCTCTGTGACACTGTAATTTGCTTTATCAAACATCTCATCCGTGATATTATCTGTCGTCAGATTTTCATAGCCATCTACCGAAAGCTCCACGATTCCGTCATCCGGGCTTTGAAATGCATCTACATTTCCGGACTGCAGAATAGAATTCAGCTGTGCAACCCTGCTCTGTGTCGTATTGTTCTGTAAGATCGCTGTTACTTCACTTTTCAGATTTGATGCCGTCTTAAACTCCTCCGGTGAATAGGATTCATTAAATCCCTGTGCCTTCAGCAGAATACTGTTCCATTCATCTGCATTCAGGGAAACTTCTTCATTGCTGTCCTGATCCGTCTGTGTCTCGAGCTTGGAAGACGTAATGGTGTAAATATTGGTTCCAAGTGCAACCTTCTGTGCATCGTCTACAAAATAATTGACATATCCGCTTTTTTCAGCATTCACCACCGTTTCTTTTCTGAGAACTATTCCGGTAAGATTCCTGTCTTTTAAAATGCTTCCTTCCCGTACCTCATATACACTCACTCTGTCTTTTGTAAAATAGATCAGAACGGTAAAAACAAGATACAAAAAAATAATTCCAAACAGAATCGTACCAATATTTAAATGTCCTTTTCGTTTATATTTCTGGAGGCTGACGACCTCCGTATTCTTCTTTTTCCCAGCCAAAAATCAAGCCTCCAAATCTATTCGGATTTTAACAGACATAGTGCCGCACCATTCAGATAATCACAGCACCTGCCCTGATACCTGCCTTCCTCTTCCATCTTCTGCAGCAGTTCGTCCCTCAGCCTCCACCAGCTGCATCCCCAGTTACAGAACACCGCATCTTTCTCAGGAATTCTTGAAAACATTCGTTCTACTGCCACGGTTTCCGGAATCTGTTCAAGAAACGTAATCACTCTTTCAAAATATTCTTCCTTTGAACATACCGTTATTTTACCATTTTCATACCAATCGCACAACCGTGTATTTCTGGCAATATAAAGCGAATGCAGTTTCACAATATCCACACCAAGCGCAGTAAGGATTCTTGCAGTCTCTTTTGCATCCGCTGCCGTATCTCCCGGAAGATTAAGAATCACATGGGTACAGATTGAAATACCAGTATATCTTTTAATCCGCAGTACTGCATCGATAAATTCTGCAAGACCATGTCCCCTGTCGATCATCTGCAGTGTATGATAATTTGCTGTCTGTAATCCAAGTTCTACATTCATCTGAATTCCGGTCATCGCGCGGATATCTCTCATAATATCAAGATACTCAGCCGAAACACAATCCGGTCTTGTGGAAACAGATATCTCCACGACACCCGGAATCTTGGTAGCCTCCATCAGATAACTGCGAAATCTGTCCGGAGGAAGAAAGGTATTGGTATAATTCTGAAAATATGCAATATATTTGTTGGCATGGTATTTTCTCGTGATCATCTGTCTGGTCCGTGTCAACTGTTCTGTGACAGAAACTGCAGCCGACATTGCCTCAAATCCGGTTCCTGCACCGGCACAGAATGCACATCCATCTCCGTTAAGACGGTTCGGACATGTGACCGGAAGGTTCACCGGAAGCTTGTATACTTTTTCACCATATTTGTTTTTCAGGTAATCCGAATATTTATAATATAACATATTTTTCCTCTCATTTATGAATAATTACAAAATTTTAACACATACTAACCGCATAGAATCGTATAAGGAGGATATTTACATGAAATGGTTTGATAATACAGCACTCACCGTCGTGATCATCGGTGCTGTGAACTGGCTTCTGATCGGTATATTCCGTCTGGATCTTATTGCCTGGCTTTTTGGAAACATGTCATGGCTCTCACGTATCGTCTACACGATCGTCGGACTGTGTGGACTCTACCTGATCAGTCTTTTTGGTAGAATCGGATCCATGTCCGAATCTTAATACGCCCAGGTAATGTACCTGATACCATCTCGGTGTATTTTCTACATGCTTGAAAAAAAGAAAGGGGCTCCCAGACAAGAGATGCCCCTTTTTGTGTATACGATAAGATTCACACACCACATTTACTGCTGACCAGACGGGATTGCCTCGATCAATGATGTCATATCCTCATACAGAACCGGTTTTTCTGAGGCTCCCATAACAATCGATATGTATGGATTGTCACTGGAATCTTTTTCCATCAGAATCAGACAATATCCTGCTTCATCCGTTGTCCCGGTCTTCCCGCCTACGATCGTAACATTCTCCGGCACATCCACCTCTCCCTGCGCATAGAGATTGGTCGGTGTAAACAACGCCTCCTGGCTGTTACCGTCCACATCTGTATAATATGCGGTATATGCTTCACTCTGTATGATATTTACAAAATCTTCATGCTTTATGCACTCATTAAATATCAGATAAAGGTCATACGCTGTTGTATAATGATTGTCATCATGCAGTCCGTGCGGATTCATAAAATGAGTCCCGTTCGCCATCAATTCCTGGGCTCTGCGGTTCATCATATTAACAAACGCTTCTTCTGATCCACCTACATATTCCGCGATTGCAGTTGCTGCATCATTTCCAGAATACAAAAGAAGAGCTCCCAAAAGATCCCTGAGTGTCCAGACTTCTCCTTTCGCAAGACCGCACACCTGTGCATCCGCCGAAAAACTGGATGCATCTGCGTTTCCACTGATCGTCACCTGGTCATCCAAATTTGCATTCTCAATAGCGAGAAGTGCCGTCATGATCTTGGTTGTACTGGCAGGATACAGTCGTTCATGCGCTTTATAAGAATATAATACACGTTCTCCTGTAAGATCAAATAATGCAGCACTGTGCAATTCAGTATCTTCTGTATATCCCTCTAACGCCACATCATTTTGTGCTACACACAGCTCCTCTGCATAAAGCTTTCCCTGGTATAAATCCTGATTATAATTTTTAAGTTCATATGCTGTCACAGGTGTTGCTCCTTTTCCTCCGATGCAACCACCTGTAAACAGACTTATCGATGCCACACATACCAGTGCGGCACTTTTTGCTCTACTTATACATCTCACGCCAATCCAAGTCTCCTCTGTCTAATGCAAGTATAATGATTTCTGCCGTTGCAAGATTGGTAGCCATCGGGATGTTGTGCATGTCACAAAGACGAATGACATCATTTACATCCGGTTCATGTGGCTTTGGATTCTGTGGATCCCGAAGAAAGATCAGAGCATCAATTCCATTCTGTGCAATCTGCGCACCGAGCTGTTGTTTGCCGCCCAGCGGTCCCGCAAGATATTTGTGAATAGAAAGATTAGTAACTTCTTCGATCAGCCGGCCGGTTGTACCGGTCGCATACAACTCATGCTTGCTCAAAATCCCACGATATGCAATACAGAAATTCTGCATCAGTGTTTTCTTAGAGTCATGCGCAATAAGTCCGATATTCATTTTCTCAGCTCCTTTTACTGATATTTTTTAGGCTGAAGCCCTATATTTAATACAATGCCAATTCCCATATACAAGCTGATAAGCGAAGTCAGTCCGTAACTAACAAACGGAAGGGGAATTCCTGTATTTGGTAAGATTCCTGTTGCCACGCCGATATTGATAAACGACTGAAATCCTATCTGCGCGGCTACACCGCAGCAAATAATCCGCCCCGCCAGATCTTGTGCCCTGAGTCCTATCAATATGCATTGTACTACAATCAATAATAACAGACCAATCACGATACAGCAACCCACAAAACCTAATTCTTCACCTACAATTGCAAAAATAAAGTCTGTCTGTGGCTCAGAAATAAAATTTCCATTCTTCACGGATGTGGTTGTATTATTATTCAGTCCTTTACCGGTAAGCTGTCCGGAACCAATCGCCATAATTGCATTATTCTGCTGGTAAGCTTCATCACTTGCATATTTCTGCGGTTCCAGCCATGCCAGAATACGCTTTTGCTGATAATCGTGCAGAAATGGCTGATTTGGCTGTACAACAATACTGATAAAAATAATCGTAACCGGAACCAGAATCGCAATCAGGGTTCCGATAAATCGATAACTCAGTCCCGCCAGATACATCATAGCACAAAAGACAAGCGCTATGGATAAGGTTGTTGAAAGGTCTGGCTGAAGAACGATCAGGATCAGTGTTGGTGCAATCAGTCCTACTGCTTTCAGGATGGTTGCAGCACTGTTCAGATCATCCTCATGATTCATCAGAAATTTTGCAAAGAATACGACAACCAGTATTTTGCTGAGCTCTGATGGCTGAAAATTCGTCACTCCGATATCGATCCACCGCTGTGCACCATTTACATTGGTTCCAAACAGCTTTACACATACCAGTGCAATGATATTGATCCCGTATAAAATCCAGTAAAAGTTCAGAAGCCATACATAGTCTATCATCGAAAGAATGATCATCAGGATCACTCCGGCGACAAGTCCTATGATCTGTCTTCCCTGTACTGCCTGCTTTGCACTTCCGATTACCATAACTCCGATAATCGATATAGCAATAACAGAAATGACCAGACCGAATTTCACATCTTTTAAATGATAAGGTTTTGTCTTTTTTGGTAATCTCACGATTTTTCTCCTGTCAAGTTGATTCTAATCTGTGAACGTGTTATTTCCACTTTAAAATTATCTTCGGTTATCTTCATGTATTTTCCGATTGTGTGGTATAATTCTCCGCACAAAAGTTCATAAGTATCTGGCTGACACTGCACCCGGTCCGAAACAAGAAGGCTTTTCAAACGTTCTTTTGCAATGCGGACAGATGAATGGTGCATACCTCTTTCAAATACATGCATGATACATCCTCCTAATTTCTTTTAAACATATGGGAAAGTTTGTAAAACAGACCTTCCTGTTTATCCAGATCGAGAAATGGTACTTCTTCACCGGTTATACGCCGGCAGATATTGGTATATGCTTTTCCTGCCAGCGAATCCATATCTACAACCGTCTCTCCCTGGTTCGTTCCGATCACGACCTGTTCATCATCCGGAATTGCTCCGATCAGATCGATAGGAAGAATCTCTGTCACATCTTCTACTGACATCATCTCTCCTCTTTTCACCATATCCATCCTGATACGGTTAATAATAAGATTCAGTTTTTTCATGTGATTCTGCTCCAGCAGCCCAATGATGCGGTCAGCATCACGAATGGAGGATACTTCTGGCGTTGTCACAACAAATGCTCTGTCAGCTCCGGCAATCGCATTCTGGAATCCCTGCTCAATTCCTGCCGGACAATCCAGTAAAACGTAATCAAATTCATCTCGAAGCTCATTTGTAAGCTTGATCATCTGCTCCGGTGTGATCGCTGACTTATCCTTTGTCTGTGCCGATGGCAGCAGATACAGATTTTCATGACGCTTATCACTGATCATCGCCTGCTTCAAACGGCAGCCACCTTCGATCACATCGACCAGATTATATACGATCCGGTTTTCAAGTCCCATGACAACATCCAGATTCCGAAGGCCCAGATCCGTATCGATCACCAGTACCTTTTTCCCGAGCCTTGAAAGTCCGGCACCTATATTTGCTGTCGTTGTTGTTTTTCCGACACCGCCTTTTCCCGATGTCACTACAATAATTTCACCCATTTTTCAGATCCTCCTACCACTCCAAATTCTCCAGTGGATCGATATAAATGCGCTTGCCGTCAAGACGGGCGATACTTGGTCTTACGGTTTCGTCCTGAAGATATGTATGTGTTGATACAATATCTGCAATCTTCATCACATGCGGTCTCATCGACAACGCCGTAATAAACGCATTCCGATCTCCTGTTGCCCCGGCATGTACCGTTCCCCTTACCGCACCCAGCACAACAATATTGCCCTTGGATACTACGGTTGCACCAAACTCTACATCGCCAAGTATAATAATACTCTGCTCTGTCTCCAGTACCTGCCTTTGTCTGAGTGTACCTTTGTAGAACTGACCTTCTTTTCTGGTTAAACTGTTAAGAGAGTCTTCTACTACTTTTTTGTATAATCTTTCTGTATTTTCATTAGTATCAAAAATACAGACAATATGGATATGAGCGACATCAGTGATCAGACCAATGACCTCTTCTTCCTGTGGTTTTGTAAGAATCCGCCCTTCAAACGTAACCGCCATGGTCGCATCTTTGAAAAAGCGGGCAGATTCGGTAAATTTTTCTCTCAATTCCTTCAGAATCTCTGTATACTCTGCATCAGGATCCATATGAACAATCAGACCGTATTTATTACTTTTAATGATGACTTTCTGTTTCATACCTGTGATCCCCCTCAATCTAGTCTCCATGTGTCGATGATGAACCTGCTGCCGATGCATGCCCTGTGATCAGCTCATCACGGCTTGTCTCTCCATAATAATAGCGCATCAGGTCTCTTCCAATCTCTGACGGATATAAAGATTCATAACCATTTTTGATACGGATCGCAAATGCGACTTCCGGATCGTCACTTGGCGCATAGCCAACAAACAGACCGTGATCCGGATGTGTAGTACTCTGCTGTGCCGTACCGGTTTTACCTGACATTGTAATATTTCCCAGCGAAGAATATGTACTGTTGCTGGTAACAACTGCCCGCATTCCCGACTGAACAGCATCCCATGTATTTCCGGAAACACCCTCTATCTGGTTCAGCACATCCGGTTCGTAAGTTTTTGTTACCTTACCATCCTTATTTTCCACATGATCCAGAAGGGAAAGATTATAAACAGTTCCTCTGTTTGCAATTGCTGTAACATATCTTGCAAGCTGAGTTGTCGTATAGTTATTAGTACCCTGACCGATTGCAGAACGTACAGAGTCCTGATCAGATACCTGAGGTGACGATTCCGGAATTTCGATTCCTGTTGTCTGGTTCAGTCCAAACATAGTCGCATATTTCAGAAGCGTCTCACATCCCTGGTCAGAAGAATATCCCGACTCGCTGCTCTTTGCATTACTGAGCATCTGGTTTGTAAGTCCCAGACGGTATCCAACTTCATAGAAGAACATATTGCAGGAATGCTGGATCGCACTCGTCACATTCAGACTTCCATGCGACCCCGGATAAATCCAGCATCGTGGACTCGGTGAAATTTTTTCATAGAGTCCGCCGCAGCTGATATACGTACTGGTATCAATGACATCTTCTGTCAGTCCGGCAACAGCAACCAGTGGTTTGTAAGTAGATCCCGGTGCCGTCTTCTCCTGCGTCGCATTATTATATAACGGTGCTGACTGATCATTTAAAAGCTTTGTATAATAGCCTGAATCCATGGTATTTGCAAGCCGGTTATTATCATATCCCGGGTAGGATACACAGGCAAGAAGCTGTCCGGTCTTCGTGTCAGTTACTACGACCGATCCGGTAGATGGTTCCAGTCCAAGCTGTCCCGGTGTGATTTCCAGATCTTCAATCTTGGAATACATGAAATCATAGGCGGTCATTGTACCATCCGCAAGCTTATTATAAACATCTGCATCATAATTCAGAATTCCCTGCTCATAAAGCATCATACCAATCTGGCTTCCTGTGATTTCTTCATTGCGTATCATATACTTGTAGATCAGTTTGTCAAATCCGGAATCCTTAGGAAGATTTGCACTGATATACGCCAGAATCCCCTGATATACTTCATTCTGATCCGAATACTCACTGTCACTGTTCATATAATCAGTCAGTTTTGATGTATCGATCCAGTTCTTGGAGATCGCATAATTCAGATAAGTATAGAGACTGATGCTCTCATCATTTTCCCACGCAATATATGTAGAATCATTGGTATCAATCGAATCTTTCTGAATGATTGCTGCATTCTGGGTAAGTACAGTACTGATAATATAACTGAGATATGCCTGCATATCCTCATCACAGTCTTTATATGCCGGCGCACCTGAATCACTCAGCTGTGCCATCACATCTGCAAGCACTGCCTCCTTTTTGGAGGAAAATGACGCATACACACTTTTCTCAGTCTCCCCGGCATCCGCAGCCTCAAAATGTCCCACATTCAGAACCTCATTGGAAATAAATGCATTGTAAACATCACCAATCGGTATCTTCACATCACTTCCCTCTTCTGCCTGTGTACGGTCATAGGTCAGAGACGTAGTCAGATTGGAAAGGATGATTCCGGCAAGCTTTTCTTCCAGGAGATCATAAGCTGCCTTTTGCAGATTGGCATCAATAGAAAGATAGACATCATTTCCTGCTTTTGCCTTTTTCCCCTGCTTGGACTCAATGACCTTTCCCACACTGTTAACATAAAGTTTGATTTCACCTTTTTCACCTTGAAGTGTTTTATCCAGTGTCTGCTCCAGCCCTGCTTTTCCAACCACATCCGTAAGAGAATACGAGTCCGACTCCTTTTCATCCAACGCATCATATTCATCTTGTGAAATTACGCCCGTATAACCAAGAATAGACGCAAAATATTTGCTGTCCGGGTAATAACGGATTGAATCCTCTTCAATATTAACTCCCTGAAGAGTATCCAGGTTTTCCATAATAGCAGCTGTTGTACTTTCACTGACATCACTTGCAATCGTTGTAGCCACATACTTCTGATAGCGATTCAGTCCCATGGAATACCGGATTGTTACCAGCTTCAGGATTTCTTCTTTGGACAGTTTCTGTTCGTCCAGCCCATAACCGTAGGTCTCATCTGTACAGAGATAATGCATCAGATCTGCCGCACTGTATGCCTTCTGCTTGTTACTGAGCTTATCAATGGTTGCTTTTCCAAACACATCCGCAAGGAACCGCAGACGCTGCACCTCGCTTGTCATGGAATAAGCATATTCTCCATTATCATTGAGAATAATTTTGAAATCATTGACAATAGAATCTCCATTCGATTCAACAATACTGATCACTTTCTCAATTGTTGCATTGATGATTTTATTTTTCTCTTTAACCGTATCATAGTCACCGTTGTCTTCAATCGTGACGGAATATGCGAGCTTGTTATCTGCCAGAACCACTCCGTTCCGGTCCAGGATACGACCTCTGGTTCCCTGTACCTCTTTTGTTTTCTGGATCTGAAGCTTATAGTCATCCAGATATGCCTGTCCGTTTACGATCTGTAAAGCAAACACACGCTGTATCAAAATTGCAGAAAGCACAATAAACACAAGCATCAGCACAAACACTCTAGATTTTACCAAGTCGATAAACCATCTTTTCAGACGATCCAATAAATCAAACAAATCTGCTAGCACTCCTTTTTTCTTCTTCTTCAAGTCTTCGGTTAATATGCAGAATGATCTGATACAGAACCAGTGTAACCAGAATCGTGTAAACCAGTTCCGGCATGATCACATGTCTCAGATAATTCAAAAAATGGAAATCACTTTTTAACATGAATAAAAGGACATAAATCACCATACCATATAGAAACTCACTGCCGGCAATAAGTGCCAACGGGAGTTTAATGTCTTCGTCATAAAATACTCTCTGGAAAAATCCGTTGCCATATCCGATCAGCATATAGATCAGCGCATAAAATCCAAGCAGATTTCCACCTAGTATATCTTTTAAAAGTCCACAGAAAAAGCCGATGATCATCCCTTCTTTTTGTCCCCTCATAAATCCAAATGAGGACGTCACGATAATCAGGAGATTCGGAATAATCGAGGCAAACGCCAGCTTTTGAAACACCGTTGTCTCCAGAAGAAAACAGACAGTGATCAACACAGCACAGATCAGGATCCTTTTAATCTTTTTCATGTCTATTCGCCTCCGTTATCGCTTCCACTTTCACCTTTTCCATCGATCAGATCCTGCTTTGTTGTTGTAATAACAAGAACTTCCTGTAATTCCTTAAAATCCGTAGCAGGAATGATATATCCGGATCTTGTCAGGTTATTGGAATCTACATTTACCTCTGAAATATATCCAACCAGAAGTCCCTGCAGATATTTGCTGCTGATATTCGATGTTACAACCTGTTCTCCAACCGCCACTTCATTTTCATTATTGGCAAGCTGTTCAAATTTTAAAAGTCCGTCCTGCACCGTCTGCAGATCTCCGCTTACAATACATTTGTCAAAGGTTGTCAGGATCATGGCACTTACATTTTTATCATCGATAATCGAACTTACTGTTGCCCAGTTCGGTCCGACTTCTGTGACGATTCCAACCAGTCCGGTTCCAGATAGGACATTCATATCTTTCCTGATCCCATCATTGCTTCCCTTATCAATCGTAAATTTCGAAAACCAGTTGCTATTCTCGCTGGCGATTACATTTGCAGCAACTTTCGGATAATCCGCTGTATTCTGATCCATCTTATATAGTTCTTTATATCTTTCCAGCGTTGCTGAATTCTGCTGCAACCGGTTATTCTCAGTCGTCATCTCTTCCAGGCGGGATTTCAGTTCTTTGTTTTCTTTTTTTATTTCCTGAAGTGTTGCAAAATTCTCTGAAACATCGCCGATCCACATCCCGACACGGTTGATTCCTTTCTGCATCGGCACGATCGTGTAACCTGCTGCCCAGGAAAGCGGTCCTTTCCCGGACTCTGCAAATCCGGAAAGTCCCATCAATACAATACATATGATAGCAAGGATCAGCAACCAGTATTTATTTGATGTCGAAAATTGATTCTTTCTTTTCATCTATCTTATCCACCTATAATTTTCATCCAACATTGAGTACGAAATTTTTTTAAGTTCTTTTGAATTGATCATCCGTCGCAGCCCTTCTACTGCACACAGATCCGGCTTAGCAGCCACATGCACCGGATATCCAGTCACAGCTTCTATGTACCGGTCAAGCCCCGGTAGCCTGGAAACACCACCCGTCAGACAGATTCCATTCTTTTTGATTGAACGGGCTACCTCCGGTGGGGTCCGTTCAATCAACTGACCAATCTGCGAAGTACAGGTTTCCAGAGATTCTTTCATCGCAGCCCGTACCGCACTGCTTGGGATTTCCTGGTATCTTGGTACACCAACAACCAGATTACGTCCGGCAACCACCATGGAAGCTTTTCCGTTTCCGCCAAGCACTCCAAAACGTTTTCTGAGAGCCTCGGCTGTCTGTCTTCCGATCAGAAAATCATAATTCCGGCGGACCATATTCTGAACTGCCACATCAAATGTCATACCACCAATCTTAAGCATTTTATTAAGTACCATGCCACCTGAACCTACTACAGATAATTCGGTTGTAGCCGCACCAAAATCAACGATCAGCATCCCTTTTGTCTTCCGGACATCAATTCCCATTCCGATACACTGCGCAACACCGCGTTCTACAATACTCACTTCTTTTGCTTTCGCCGTTGAATGAACAACCAGATCAAAAAACGCCCGTTTTTCAACTTCTGTGACATCCGTAGGTACTGCGATCAGATATTCTGATCCTCTTGTAAAACGGCGCTCTTTCTTCAGCAGATTCTGAAGAAGATACTGCATATCCGTAAATCTGCTGATTACACCTTCTTTCATCGGAAACACCACTTCAATATTTCCCGGTGTTCTCTCGAACATCGCATATGCTTCATCGCCGACAGCCAAGATCTCTTTTCCGTCCACAATAGCAATTACATTCTTCTCTTTCCACGTACTGTCCTGCTTTTTATCATACACCTTGATCTCATAAGTTCCGAGATCAAGACCGTAAATATTTCGCGCCATAATCTAAAGTTCCTTTCCATACTACTTTTCCTTAAGCAGCTTCTGCTCTGCGAGTGATACATAGCAGTTATCACCAATAATGATATGATCCAGAAGTTCAATTCCAAGAAGGCTTCCGCCCTCCCGGATGCGCTGTGTCACAAGAATATCTTCCCTGCTCGGCATCGGATCACCACTTGGATGATTGTGCAACAATATAATATAGACTGCGTTCTTTTGCAATGCCTCTATAAAAAGCTCTCTCGGGGAAATTACGGACATGTTTACTGTCCCTCTCGAAATTTCGCTTTCTCCGATCAGTCTGGAACGCGTATTCAGCATCAGCAGTTTCAAATGCTCCTGCCTGTAATAGCGCATATCTTCCATATAATATGCTGCAATTGTATCCGGTCTTGAAAAATCCAGATCTTCTCTGGCTGAAAGCTGGGACATTCTCTTGGAAAGTTCACAAAGGCATAAGATCTGAATAGCCTTTACTCTTCCGATTCCACTGATTTTCAGCAGTTCTTCTTTTGTCCAGCTTTGAAGATGGGCTTTGGCTTGTGGCTGTGTACCTTCTCCGGGATAAAAAAGCTTCCTGGCAAGATCCAGTGCACTCTCTCCCTTTGTTCCAGTCCTTAACAAAACAGCGAGCAATTCAATATCTGTTAAACTGCCCGCCCCAAAGCGTTCACATTTTTCATATGGCCGCTCTTCTGATAACATTTCTCGAATGGTATTTTTTTGATTCATCCTTTTGCAGGATTTGTTGATTCACACCAGACTCTCCACCCTTGTATATGGGATGCTTTATACATCCTATAAGAAACGATAAATGAATATGGAGATAATCACTCCAATAATGCTTGCGATCGTGATCTTAATCGTAAGACCAAACGTAATAACGACAAGTCCGAGGTTCAAAACAATCGGTGTCTCTACCCCGAAAGTCTGTCCATAAGAAAGCCAGCTAAGTGCTGGAACCCCTTCTGCAAGCACACCGATAAAGCCACCCAGAACAATCCCTGCCAGAATCAGCAGAAATAACGCCCAGGCATTCTTACTTCCGGCTCCTCTCATCTGTACTCCTCCTCTTTTGAATCACAAACTGGTATCATTTTAGCATATTTTAAAAAACGTGTATAGACTTTTTAAATATTATTTTTTTCTTAACACAGCTGTTTTCTATAAAAACGGTGCATATTTTTGTCGAATTTTCTCTGCGATTTTAATACCGTCTGCTGCCGCCGACGTAATCCCGCCGGCATATCCTGCGCCCTCTCCGCAAGGATAAAGTCCTCCAATCACGCTTTCCAGCGAATGATTATCTCTTACGATCCGTACCGGCGAAGAGGTTCTGCTCTCCACTCCGGAAAGAACGGAAAGAGGATGCGAAAATCCTCGAATTTTCTTGTTAAAATCTTCCATCCCATCCACCAGCGCACTACTGATCTTTGCCGGGAAAATCCCCGCCAGGTCTGTCTCTTCATACGCACCCTTCATACATGGCTCATGTCCCTGATACCAGACTTCTGCTTCGGTCTTTTCCTTTTCTTTTCCGGTCACACTCCGGTAAAAATCCCCGTATCTCTGTACCGGAATTTTTCCTTTTCCTGCTTTGTAAGCTGCCTTTTCCAGTTTTCTCTGGAATGCAATTCCGGCAAGCGGATGGTCGCTTTCAAAATCCTCCGGTGTAACCGTCACAACGATTGCGCTGTTGGCATTGTGGCTGTCGCGGGCATGATAGCTCATTCCGTTGACCGCAAGATATCCCTCCTCCGAAGACGCATTAACCACATAGCCTCCCGGACACATACAGAATGAATATACACCTCTTCCATCCGGCAGTTTTGCAGTCAGCTTATAGGCTGCTGCCGGAAGAGATGCCTTTGCATCCCCATATTGGGAATGATCGATCAACTCCTGCGGGTGTTCTGCACGTACACCAACCGCAAAGGATTTTGCCTCCATCGGAACCTTTTTCTCGAAGAGCATCGCAAAGGTCTCCCGCGCACTGTGTCCCGGTGCCAGAACCAGCGTCTCCGTCTGTATTTCTTCTTTTTCTTTTTTCAGAAGATCTTCATATATGATCCCTCTGATCCGCCTTGTATTTTCTGTAAAAAGGACCTCTGTCATCTGTGTATGGAAATGGATTTCACCACCCCACACAAGGATTTTCTCCCGCATATTTCTGATCACAGTCCGTAGAATATCCGTTCCAATGTGTGGTTTATTCACATAAAGAATGTCTTTTGGTGCTCCGTTTTCCACGAAAATCTCCAGCACCTTACGATTGCGCCCCACCGGATCCTTGATCAGTGTATTTAGTTTTCCGTCTGAAAACGTCCCTGCTCCGCCTTCTCCAAACTGCACATTAGAATCCGGTTTCAGCACCCCCGTCTTCCAGAACTCCTCAACATCTTTCTGTCGCTCTTCTACCGGTGCCCCCTGTTCCAGAAGAACCGGCTGATACCCATATTCTGCAAGAAAATACGCACAGAAAAGTCCGGCAGGACCGCATCCGACAACTACCGGACGTGACTTCAATTTTTCGTTGCCTCCTGCCGGAAAAACATATGGCATTGCTTCATGGAGTTGCACATTGCCTGCACGCTTTTTTCGGGTAAGCATCTTCAAAAGCTGTTTTTCATTGTCCGCTTTTACATCCACAGTATAGACATAGAACAGCTCCGGCTTCTTTCTGGCATCCAGAGACTGCTTGATAATCTCATAGCTCTGTACCGCTTCTGTCCTGCACATCAGTGTGTGCACAATCTTTTTCTTCAAATCCTCTTCCGTATGCGTAACCGGAAGCTTCAGCTGACTGATTCTAAGCATTTGCCGCTCCTTTCCCTGCCAGATAACCACTGGTCCATGCCCACTGCAGATTGTAACCTCCGCAGATTCCATCTACATCCAGAATTTCTCCTGCAAAATAAAGTCCTTTTACAAGCTTCGACTCCATCGTGTCCGGATCAATCTCGCTTGTATCTACACCCCCCGCACAGATCTGCGCCTGTTCAAACGGATTTGTCTTATCAATATAAGTCCGGAAATGCTTACAGATCCGGCAAAGTCTTTCCAGATTCTCTTCACCAAGGTCATGCACCGGCATTGTTCCCGAAATTCCAATTCTCTTAAGCAGCGCACCGGCAAGCTTTTTGTGGAATAATCCATTAAAATACTGTTCCATCACAAAACCATCCAGCCTTATCTTCCGTTCCTTTAACAT
The DNA here is from genome assembly GCF_027695515.1 of Coprococcus sp. LG101-27. Taxonomy (NCBI): domain Bacteria; kingdom Bacillati; phylum Bacillota; class Clostridia; order Lachnospirales; family Lachnospiraceae; genus Coprococcus; species Coprococcus sp. LG101-27. Next base: position 459,920 of record NZ_JAQEUJ010000001.1, on the reverse strand, counting down.
CTGCAAAAATTCTACATCTCCAAAATCCGGCATAAAATCCAGTTCTGCAAAAACTTCTTTCTTTTCATACAGACCTCTCGCCGCATAACGGCTGATCTGAAAGACCGGGATCCCGGAAATACCATAATCCGTAAGCTGCAGCTCGCCGATATCAGAAGCCGTTTCTGTCCCATCGATAAAAACCGTTACTTTTCCATGAGTACGCACGCCTGCAACTTGCCGGTACAGCTTTTCCCTGCACCGAAGCTGTACCAGAGCCGGGACAACCGGAACCAGCTTATGTCCCAGCATTTTTGCCAGGTCATATCCACTTCCGTCACTCCCTAGCTTTGCAGCTGCCTTTGATCCGGCCGCAAGGATCACAGCCTCACCAGAAATCATTCCTTTTTTCCCATCTTTTGAAAAACTGATCTGAAAACCATTTTTCTTTGGTATGATCCCAAATACGCGAACTCCGGTATGAATCCGGATCTTTGCCAGTTTCAGCGCAGACTCCAGTGCTTCCCTCACTGCCGAGGCTTGCTCAGACCAGGGATACAGATAGCCATTTTTATCCTTCGGATAAATTCCAAGATTTTTAAAAAAAGACGTTGTCTCAGGCTCAGAAAATTTTCCGATTGATTTCCATGCAAATCCGCTATTGTCGCTTCGATAGCAGGATGGATCCTGAAAACGATTGGTAAAGTTACATCTGCCATTACCCGTCGACAGTATTTTTCTGCCAATTATTTCATTCTGTTCCAGAAGCAGTACATCTGCGCCGTTCTGCGCCGCCGTAAGTGCAGCCATACTGCCAGCTGCTCCGCCGCCGATGATGATGACTCTTTTTTTCATTCTATAATTCCTTTACAATTCCTTTTTCATATAACTTCTGAAGAGACATTAAAATACCAAGTTTTGCATGCGCCCAGGTGAGACCTCCCTGAAAATATACTGCATACGGTTCTTTGATCGGTCCATCTGCACTCAGTTCGATGGACGATCCCTGTACAAATGCCCCTGCCGCCATAATCACATCACTGTCATATCCCGGCATTGCCCACGGTTCCGGTGTTACATAACTGTCAACCGGTGCTGCCGCCTGGATTCCCTGACAGAATGCAATTACACCTTCCGCACTTCCAAGTGTTACCGCCTGAATGATATCATGGCGTTCCTCTTTTCCGTCCGGTACAACTGCATAACCAAGCTTTTCATATACATTCGCCGCAAAAATAGCACCTTTTAATGCACCTGCAACAACAGTCGGTGCAAGGAAAAGTCCCTGATAAAACGACTGCATCACACCAAGTGAAGCACCCACTTCTTTTCCAAGTCCAGGAGAAGTAAGGCGGTAAGCACACTGCTCGATCAGATCCTTTCTTCCAGCCACATAGCCACCGATCGGGGCAAGTCCGCCGCCCGGATTCTTGATCAGGGAACCGACAACCAGATCCGCACCCACATCACTTGGCTCCTTTTCTTCTACGAATTCACCATAGCAGTTATCCACCATACAGATGACTTCCGGTTTGATCTTCTTGACAAATGCAATTGCTTCCCCAATTTGATCCACAGAAAAACTCGGTCTTGTCTGATATCCTTTGGAACGCTGAATCGTGATCAGCTTTGTTTTCTCGCCAATCGCTTTTTCAATCGAATCAAAGTCAAAGCTTCCGTCCGGCAGCAGGTCCACCTGGTTATAGATTACTCCATATTCTGCAAGGGAACCTGTGGATGGGCGGATTCCAATGACCTCTTCCAGTGTGTCATAAGGCTTTCCTGCGATGGAAAGCAGTTCATCACCAGGTCTTAAATTTGCAGAAAGTGTTAAAGCAAGTGCATGGGTTCCACAGGTAATCTGTGGTCTTACCAGCGCATCTTCGGTATGAAAGACATTTGCATACACCTTTTCCAGCGTATCTCTTCCGAAATCATTGTATCCATAGCCAGATGCATAGTTAAAGCATTCTGCATTCACCCTTGCTTCCTGCATGGCATGAATGACCTTCAGCTGGTTCAACTCTGCCATCTTATCGATCTTATCAAAACGTTCTTTCAGTGATTTTTCAATTTTTTCTCCAAAGTCATAAACTTCCGGTGAAATTCCGGTCTGTTCATATAATTTCTGTATTTTCTGACTGATATCCATTAGTCTGTAATCTCCTTTTCTTTCAGTATCGCAAGCATTGCTTGCAAAATCTTCTCTTCATCGTATCCGAATTCCTCTTTCTGGATCCAGTTCACATCCCGCTCTCTGCGGAACCAGGTCAATTGACGTTTTGCAAAATGACGGGTATCCCTTTTCAGGATCGTTACCGCTTCTTCAAGTGAATTCTTTCCATCCAGATAATCCAGAATTTCCTTATATCCAAGTCCCTGCATTGAAACCATTTCCCTTGTGCATCCTCTGATCTTTAAAGCAGTCACCTCATCTACAAGCCCCTGCTCCACCATCAGATCCACACGACGATCAATCCGCTCATACAAACGGCTACGCACATCATTCAGAACAAAATACGCAAACCGATACGGGGAATCCTTCTCCCGTTCTGCTTCATTATGTTCGGAAATCTTTGTTCCTGTCTCATGATAATATTCCAGAGCACGAATCACCCGTTTTACATTATTTGCATGAATTGCATCTGCCGATTTTGGATCCGCTTCCCGCAGCCTGTCATGGAGTGCCTGCGCACCATGCTCCTTTGCATACGTTTCCAGCTTCTTTCGATAGGCAGTGTTTTCTTCTCCCTTTTCAAAATCAATGTCATACAAAAGCGCCTGGATATAAAATCCCGTGCCACCTACAACAATCGGAATACGTCCTCTCTTATAGATCTCTACCATTGCATCTTTTGCCATCTTCTGAAAAACAGCTACATTAAATTCCTCTTCCGGATTAAGCACATCGATCAGATAATGTTTCACACCTTTCATCTCTTCCGGCAAAATCTTCGCGGAACCAATATCCATGTGCCGGTATACCTGCATCGAATCCGCCGAAATGATCTCTCCTCCAATTGCTTTTGCAAGGCCAATCGACGCAGCCGTCTTTCCGACAGCAGTTGGGCCTGTCAATATGATCAGTGGCTTTTTCTTCTCTGTCATCTGTGTCATGTTCTTCTCCTACACAATACGCTTAAATTTCTTTTCCAGTTCCCGCTTTGTCATCGCAATGATCGTTGGTCTGCCATGCGGACAATGATATGGATTATCCAGGGACAACAGTTCATTGATCAGTTCATCCATTTCTGCATAGGACAGCTTCATATTTCCTTTGACAGCCGCCTTGCAGGACATGGATGCAATCTTCTCATCAATCAGCTCTGGTTCCAAACTGGTCGATAACCCATCCGACAGGGAATCCAACATTTCAAGAAGCAGTTCCTTTTTGGCGATTCCAAACAGATTATCCGGAATTGCGCGAACTGCGTACTCGTCACCACCAAATGGCTCAATTTCAAACCCGATTGCCGTAAAGCGGTCTTTAAATGTCTCCAACACATCAATCTCCTGCATAGAAAGGCTCAGGATGATCGGTGGGCTCAAGTATTGTGAAGTATACTCTCTCTTCTTCATTCCTGCAAGGGTCCTTTCATAAAGGACTCTTTCATGTGCGGCATGCTGGTCTACAATATAGAGGCTGTCACGATACTGGATCAGCCAGTAGGTTTCAAAGACCTGTCCGATGATCCGGTATTCCTGTCTTGCCTCTTTCTTTAAAATCTGCTCTTCAAACAAATCTAACTGTTTTACTTTTTTTGCTTTCAAATCCTTCAAAAACAGATTTGACTCTGTTTTTTCCGGATCGCACTCTGTTTTTTCTTTGCTTTTATCAGAATGCGCTCTGTTTTCTATTCCTTTATTCTGGATATCTACAGCCGGATTTTCATCTAATGCAGCCATCTTTGACTCTTTAGCACCGATATTCTTCTCTTGCTCTCCTTTTGCTTCTGCAAGATGACTGGCATAAACCCGCTCTCTCATCTTCTGCATAAAATAATCCAGCTTTTCGTCACCGGTTGAGACTGTCTTTTCTGTACTTATCTGTGTCTGAAGTTCTGCTGACGGCATCTCTGACTGCGACCAGGATTCCGCTCGCTCTGCCCCCTCCTGAACGGAACTCTTTCGCATCTTGGGTAAAGTGCCATCTGTCCGATATGGATTCCCCGCATCTCTTATAACAGTTTTCTTTTCCTGTCTTTTTTCAGACATTCCCGGTACTTTGATCTCAGACATTTCCACTTCGGGAATCAACTCCGGCTCATGCAGACCCTTACTGATCGCCTCATAAAGCAGATTGTAAATCCCCTGCTGGTTACTGAACCTAAGTTCCATCTTGGATGGATGCACATTTACATCAATTTTTTCCGGATTGATCTCAATCTGGAATGCAACAAACGGATAACGATGCTGCATCGTAAAATCTTTGTATCCATCTTCAATCGCTTTTGCAAGAATACTGTTCCTTACATAACGCCCGTTGACAAAATAATTTTCAAAATTTCGATTTCCGCGGTTAATCACTGGCTTTCCCAGATATCCGGACAGCCTTACACCATCTTTTTCAAATTCCAGTGGGATCAGATTGTTCGCAATTTCCCGTCCGTAAATGTGGTAAATGACATCTTTCATCTTCCCGTTCCCGGAAGTATGCAGCTTTACCTGTCCATTGTTGATAAACCGGAAGGAAATATCCGGATGCGAAAGGGCAAGTCTGGTCAGCAGATCACTGATATGGCTTGCCTCTGTCATCGGCGTCTTCAGAAATTTGCGCCTGGCAGGTGTATTAAAAAACAGCTGACGCACCAGAAAGGTCGTCCCATCCGGCGCTCCGGTCTCCTCCGGCGTTCTTCCTTTTCCGCCTTCTATGATATATTTTGTCCCAAATACATCTTCTCTTGTCTTTGTGATCAGTTCCACTCTTGCAACTGCCGAAATACTCGACAACGCTTCTCCGCGGAACCCAAGAGAAGACAAATGTGTCAGATCCTCTGCACTGCGGATTTTGCTGGTCGAATGGCGCAGAAATGCATTTTCCACGTCCTGTTTCGCGATCCCACAACCATTATCCGTAATTCGTATCAGAGAAATCCCGCCCTCTTCAATCTCCACAGTCACCGCTGTAGATCCTGCGTCAATCGCATTTTCCACCAGCTCTTTCACAACAGAAGCCGGGCGTTCAATCACTTCCCCGGCTGCTATCTTATCAATTGTAATCTGATCCAGCAATTCTATATGCGGCATTCGATTCTTCTTTCCTTTCTCTTATGGATCAGCCTACCATCTGTTCCGCAGCTTATTCTGCAGCTGATACAGTTTGTTCATGGCATCCATTGGCGTCATATGGCTGACATCCAGTTCCTTTAACTCATTTAACACATCATCATCTTTTACAGTATCAAACAGAGAAAACTGTGTCAGATCCACCTCATCCAGCTTCTTCTGCGTTTTTTTCTTCGTCTCACTTCCCTGTACCGCAATATCCTTTACTTTTCCGGTAATATCCGCTGTCACCAGCTCTTCTACGATCTCTTTGGCGCGGTTAATGACCGGATCCGGCACTCCTGCAAGCTTTGCGACCTGGATACCATAACTCTTGTCTGCTCCACCCTTTACGATCTTACGCAGGAATACGATATCATCACCTTTTTCCTTGACCGCAATACAATAGTTGTTGACATTGCTAATCTTGCCTTCCAGCTCGGTAAGCTCATGATAGTGGGTTGCAAATAAGGTCTTTGCCCCAAGAAGCTTGCTGTTGCTGATATACTCGACAACCGCCCAAGCAATACTCAATCCATCAAAGGTACTGGTTCCTCTTCCGATCTCATCCAGGATCAGAAGGCTCTTGCTTGTCGCGTTTCGCAGAATATTTGCCACTTCGTTCATCTCCACCATGAAGGTACTCTGTCCGCTTGCCAGGTCATCTGACGCTCCCACACGGGTAAAAATGCGGTCCACAAGTCCAATATTTGCTGAAGACGCCGGCACAAAGGATCCCAGCTGTGCCATCAGTACGATCAGCGCAGCCTGACGCATATAGGTGGATTTTCCAGCCATGTTTGGTCCGGTAATGATGGAAATACGCTGTTTTTTATCATCCAGATAAGTATCGTTGGCAATAAACATATCATTCGGGATCATCTTTTCCACCACCGGATGTCGCCCATCACGAATGTCGATCACGCCCTTTTCATTGATCTTTGGCCGTACATAGTTGTTGCGCTCGGCAACCAGTGCAAGAGAAGCTATCACATCCAGCTTTGCAACTGCCTTTGCTGTTCTCTGTATCCTGGTTAACTCTGCTGCGATAGTATTTCTCACCTCACAGTAAAGCTCATATTCCAGTGCACAGAGTTTATCCTCTGCTCCCAGAATCGTATCTTCCAGCTCTTTCAGTTCTGGAATGATATAACGCTCCGCATTGGCAAGGGTCTGCTTTCTTGTATAATAATCCGGAACCAGATCTTTGAACGAATTGGTAACTTCCAGATAATAACCGAATACTTTATTATAACGGATCCGCAGGTTTTTAATCCCGGTCTTTTCCCGTTCCTTGGTCTCCAGATCAGCAAGCCAGTTCTTTCCTTCGGATTTTGCTTTTCGAAGACGATCCACTTCTTCATTATAACCGTCTTTGATGATTCCGCCTTCTTTCATGGCAAGCGGCGGTTCTTCCTGAATCGCCCGTCCAACCAGATCACAAAGTTCTTCCAGCGGATCCAGTTCTTCATAAATTTCTTTTAAAAGGTCACTCTCCATATCCTTTAATATGCATTTAACCGACGGGAGCATGGAAAGGGAACTCTGAAATGCAATCAGATCTCTTGGATTTGCTGACTGATAGGTGATTTTCCCGACCAGACGCTCCAGATCGTACACCGGATTCAAATATTCCCGGATTTCTTCTCTGCAAATAGCATTGTCCTTCAATTCCGCAACTGCATCCAGCCTTTTGACAATGGATTTCTTGTCGATCAACGGCTGTTCTACATATTTCCGAAGGGTTCTCGCCCCCATTGCCGTCTTTGTCTTATCCAGTACCCACAGAAGGGATCCTCTTTTCTGCTTTTCACGCAAAGTCTCAACCAACTCCAGATTACGCCTTGTAGCACTGTCCAGAACCATATAATTACCCGTTGCATAACGTGTCAGACGGCTCATATGAGACAGGGAATTCTTCTGCGTCTCTTCCAGATACTTTAAAAGCGCACCGGACGCGATCATCCCACATTCATAGTCCGAAAGTCCAATTCCTTCAAGAGAAGCCACCTTAAAATGTTCCTGCAAAGTTTCCCGGCAGAGCGCATCATCAAAATACCATGCTTCCAGTGAATAAATTGCCATATGCAGACGGTTTTTCAGATCATCCAAATCCAGTCCACTCATGTAAAATGCTTCATTGCAGACAATCTCAGACGGCATAAATTTGTAAAGCTCATCCATCAGTTTTGTCTGGGAATCCAGTTCTGTCACCAGATATTCCCCGGTTGTAACATCCGCAACCGAAAGTCCGTACCGGTCTGCCATATAGACAATACACATAATGTAATTGTTCTTTGTTTCATCCAGTCCCTGAGTATCCAGGTTGGTTCCAGGTGTTACTACACGGATAACTTCCCGTTTTACAATTCCTTTTGCTGTTTTCGGATCTTCTACCTGCTCACAGATTGCTACCTTATAGCCTTTGGATACCAGACGGTTCAGATAACTGTCAACTGCATGGTACGGGATTCCGCACATCGGTGCCCGTTCCTCCAGTCCGCAATTCTTTCCAGTCAGAGTAATTTCCAGCTCTTTGGATGCTGTGAGAGCATCGTCGAAGAACATTTCATAAAAATCTCCTAAGCGGTAAAAAAGGATACAATCCTTGTATTCCTCTTTTGTCTGCATATATTGCTTCATCATCGGTGTTAGTTCCCCAATCATATCAAAATCTCCTTATTTTACAAGGGTTTCAGCACTTTCTGTTTTTTTCTACACGGTTTTTACACGGTTTTCTAAACTTTCGTACTTTCTTCCCTAATAGCCTTTTGCATATTTATCCGCGTGTTTGTTATAATTATTCTCTTTTTTATCTGTCAGCCTACGAGAAAACCATCGTATCTTTGCTTCCTCGCAGGCTCAGTTATTTCCATTTGTAACTTCTAGGTATTTTACATTTTTTCTCGTATTTTATCAAATTCTTTATTCACAAAATTTTCCTCAAGGTGTGTATAATATTTCATCATTTTTATATGTTTATGCCCTATATAAGATTTACATCTTTCATACTCTCTTATATAGTTTTGTACAGTCCAAGGTTTCACTTTTCCAACCACATATAACTCCATCCACTCATCAAACCAATCATTTAACGTTTTTTTGCTGGCATCAGTCTGCAATCCTAGATTATATTATTCTAATATTTTTTCTCTCTTTTGTTTTACTTCTTCTAATCTTTTACTGGATGCATATATAGGTTTGTCATTTCCTTTAATATACACACGTGCTTGATAGGTTCCATTTCTCAGTTGAGTAATTCCTTTCCCCAACTCTTTCCCATTTAAGGCTTTAGCCATGATACTCATCCATCCTTTTTCTTCTTTCTAACAGACAGATGACTACCTATTTGCTTACCTGTTCCATCTTAACAAATTTTTAAATTCTTTTCAAGATAAGCTAAAAATTCAACATCTATCTGATAAGAAAATCTCATTTTATTTTTCGGTTCCCAGAATAACAAATAGTCCTTATTATCACTCCCTTCTGTTTGAATATGGCATAAAGCACAAAAATTGGAACCAGGTTCCAATTTTCGCACATAATCCTTTATTATTTTTATGTCATACCTTTTTCTGTACACAAATATATTAAGCCGAAACAAATCTAGCATTTATGCATACAAATCAAATATCTCCTGAATACAGTTTTTCATTACTTCATTGGGCAAATTTCTAATAAACTCTTGCTGCCACTCATTTCTTATTTCGTATTTATCCTGTAACACATATTTATCCATAGAATTTCCACATACTAAATTCTGCTCAACAATATCCGCAAGTTTCAGTAGCAGATCTTTATACTTCATTTCAAATACAAATTTATATTCTTCAAATCCAAACGCTTCCAGCAAATAAGTAATTCGCTCAAAATTATATAAATCCATTATTTTTTCATCACAAATTCTCTTTCGGTCTTCCAAACTACACATACCAAGGAATAACAGCCTTTGCTGTTCTGCACACTTTTCCATATCTTTCTCCATATTTGAACTACATTGTATCTAATCTTTGCTCTCTTGTTATGTTTATTATAGTCGAATATTCGGCAATATGTAAGGTAATTGAAAACCCTATAATTAAATATAGAACACGCATGAAAGAGGTGATACATTTGTTTACCTATGCCCCATTATGGCAGACATTAAAAGATAAAGGTATTTCTCAATATGAATTGATCAAAACCTACCATATAAGCACTGGAACTGTTTCAGATTGAACGCTGCCAGACGGACACCAACAGAAATCAAAATCGACTTCGCAGTCTTGCCAGTAACAAAATGTCAATAGTTTTTTAATCACTTTTTTCAAAAAGGCAAAAAAAATAGAACGTATAGATTATTTCCATACGCTCTATCTCACATTTCATATTAAATTTTTGAATTCTACAAACTGGAATTTCATGAATTATCGCTTGCCTTAAACTTGCTGACACAAATCATTTAGTTTCCAATCCACTCAAATAGAATTGATATAACAAATACACCAGAGAAAATATACCAATTAACAAATACGCCACATTTTCTTTTAAAGATACTAGATACGATGAGAATACAACAAAGCCAATAACCTTGATTACCGCTTTAATTTTTCGATTTTCAATCTTATCAATTTTACAACAGATAAAACGTACTCCAATAACCATAGGAGAAAATAAGATTGCAATCAAAATTAATATAATATTTTGCTTATTAAAAATAAGCTTTGATAACTGTTTTTTCTCATTATCCTTGATGTCCAAATACTGGTATAGCAATATAAGAGAGGCTTGGTCAGGAACACTTTTTCCCAATTCCCATTTCGAAATTGTCTGTCGCGTAACAAAGACAACATCAGCCAGTTGTTGTTGGGTTAAGCCCTTTTCAATTCTGGCTGATTTAATCAAATCTGATATTTCCATAGTTGTACTCCATTTATTATCTGTTTTTAATAGTGTCGCATAATGTTATTGCTAAACAAGCAACTATTACAAGAAAACTCATCTGATGTTTAATAACAACGCAAAATAGGCTAATTGCCAATAACATACCGATAAAAGCAATCATACTATACTTGTATATCCTAGGATGTTTTTGGGATAATGCATTCGATATTTTTACAATTACTGCTATCATAGGAATAATTAATACCCCCATAACACCAAATAAAATTCCAGTTGCAACAACACTCATTTTGTTTTTCTTTAATTCCTTCAACATAAAAAGAACCTCCTTTGTTTTTGATACTTTGATATTAAAAAAGAATTCTTTTTATGTCACGCAACGCTTGTGAAAACAGGCGCAACGGTAACGATTTTCATTCTGATCATCGAAAGCAAAATTCCGATTGAGATTTCACCTGTTTTAAGCAATTTAACAACTGTTATATTTTGTTATTAAATTCTCCGCAAACCCTTGAAAACACTGAATTTATCACAGGCGAGCTTTCCCTTATTGTTTCCCTTGTGTTATATCGTTCCACCAGTGTTTACGAACTCTGATAAGGGAAAATACAAGGGCACAAGAGGTCCGGTGGACCTCTGCTCTGTGCCGACCGAAGCGGCAGCGGAGACCAAAAAAATTATATAAAATAGTATAACATAAAATAAAAGTGACATGGTGAACTGATTGAAATGCTTCTGATTTTTGTAGCAAATAATTGATTGAACGATAAGGAGATAAGATACGATGAGAACAATATTTGCAGAATACAATCCCGGACGAAACAGCATTGATGTTTATACCTCTGTTGGCTATATGCTCCGCATTGACTGTTGGGAAGCTGAAAAGGACTTAAAAACCACATCAGGATCAGACTGTGCATTAAACGCACTCGCCATTGATGATCCTCTTGAATATGCAAGATTATATCTTGATGGAAATTTGCAGATGTGGGTAGATGCGGAAGACTCATTAGATATTTTTTAATTTTTAAACAAATACAACAGTTTAAATAACTATTAGCTACAATATTTCCGGAAAATTCATCATGGGATAAAGTTGGCTGGGTAATTTCAAATCTTTCCAAAAGTTTACACCCGCACTTTTCTCCATCCGACAGCATCTGTACAATTTCCAGCCGGTTCGCATCGCCCAAAGCCTTGCATATCAAAGCCACATCCATTGCATTCATATTGACACCTCACATTGATCATTGTCTATGTTCAATATAATATATACATAGATATTTGCCAATGTATGTGTTTTAAAAAAGAGAATCAAGTTTTTGATTCTCTTCATACATTCATTATAGCTTTTATCATCCATTTTATTTGCCCCAAACAGCCGCTGCATTTGACCTTACAAGCAGTTCTTCCACAGGCAGACCAATCGGACAAATATCATGACAAGATAACGACTTCCCGCATCCCTCAAAATATTTCTTCTTATATTCAGCAGAAATCTCATTCAAATGAGTGCTTTCCTGTTCTTCATTCAGAATCCGAAATGCGTTGACTGCAGCAACAGCGCCTGCGAAAGTCCCATTTGCAGAGAAGTTAGGACACACTTCAAGGCAGCAGCCACACATCAGGCAGCGTGCCGACTGGTATCTCGGTTCATGTGTCCACGAACTCATATAAGCTTCACTTTCAAGCCAAAGGTTCAGTTTTTTCAAATTTTCAAACAGATTTGACCGGTCAACGATCAAATCTCTTACAAGCGGAAATTTGCTTAAAGGTTCCAAGGTGATTGTAGAACCTTTTAACATATGTAGAAATGTAGAGCATGCCAGCCTCGGACGTTCGTTAATCAGCATGGCGCAAGCCCCACATTTTCGCACCATACAGCTACATTCCCAGCTGATGGGAGTAACTATAGTTCCTGAGTTATCTTTCAAAGGAGTTCTACTGTTCAATTCCTTTAGAACAGTGGCAACAGAGCTGTTTTTGCTTCCGTCAAACTCAAATTCCTGCCAATAACTGTCTGCTTTCTGACTCTCCTGCCGCCTGATTCTTATTTTATATACCAAGTGAATCACCGCCTTTCTGGAACAGGTACAAAGGAAATCTGTATCTGCTTTCCATCAAATCTGGCTACCGTTGTTTTAAGGTAATCATCGTCATTGCTCTTCGGATAATCCTCCCGCCAGTGTGCACCACGGCTTTCTTTTCTTGCAAGAGCACTCTTTAGAACTGCCATGCCAAGCAATGGAAGATTTCCTGTCAGCGCTTGTACCGTTTGAATCCCATTTAACAACGTATTCTCATTTCTGACAACGCCCATAGTCTCCTGCATCACTTTGTTTAATTGCTTTATTTCTGAAATTTGGGACGCTGGTGGAAAATCTATCTGTGTCGCACAAGATAGATCTACTACATCTGCCTGTTCGCATGCTGATTTTGCCGCAACACGTCCTCCGTATAACGCTCCTAACAGAGAATTTCCACCAAGACGGTTGGCACCATGATATTGGGCACAGCATTCTCCGGCAGCGTAAAGATTCTGAATCGGCGTTCTGTGCTGCTCATCCACCAGAATGCCTCCCATAAAATAGTGAATTCCCGGTAAAACAGACACCGGTTCCTTTCGTATATCTTTATGCAAATAGGTCATACAATCGTCTGCCAGACCAGATAGCTTATTTGAAATAATCTCCTCCGATATTTCCGTCATGTCAAGAAATACCTCTGATTCATGGCTGACCTTCCATATCTCTCTGGCGGTAATATCTCGTGGCATCAGATTTCCAAGCTCCGGGTATTTTTCCTCCATGAAATACCATTGTTTTTCATCTTTCATGGCAAACAACCTGCCACCTTCCCCTCTGGCCGCCTCGCTGATGAGCATGCGTTTTCCACCACATTTCACAGTTGTCGGATGGTACTGGATCATCTCGCCATTTGCCAGAGGAACACCAAGCCGGAACAATTCTGCGGTGACTTCTCCTGTATTGCTCAGCGAACCCGTTGTATTTCCAAACAATCCGTGCATACCACCGGTGGCAACAATAACCGCATCCCCCGGTAATTCCACAGTCTCCTGACTGTATTCATCCCTGATTACGCAGCCACAACAAATATTGCCACACAGACGAAGTGTTAGGAAAGAATGATGGCTGAACCGTTCTACCATACCAGATGCTTCTTTCCTGCGAACAGCGTCTATCATAGCTGTCATGATCTGCTTCCCGGTATCGCTCTGTGCAAAAGCAGTCCGTTTCTTTTTCTGCCCGCCAAAATTTCGCAGATCCACATCATCATAGCCACTCATGTTAAATTTAACTCCAAGTTTTAGCAGCCAGTGCACCAGCTCCGGTGCTGCCTGTGTCATTCCCCAAACTGCATTTGGATCTGCCAGACCACATGCTGCCTTTATTGTATCTGTAAAATGTTCTTCGGGACTGTCGTTTTCATCTTTTGTATTCAAAGCTGCGTTGATACCGCCCTCCGCCATAACAGACTGTGCCCGCTCTGACGGAAGGGAGGAAACCAGTTTTACATTGCATCCATTTTCCGCTGCCTGCAAAGCCGCTGAAAGTCCTGCCAGTCCAGCACCTATAATAACAATTGTCTTACTCATAGATATTGCCACCCAATATAATATAAAATAACCGCTCCCGCTATAAAAAGAAGAAGCACCGAAAGGATCAAATAAATATCGCTCCTTCGTTCTTTATAACTAATGATTCCCAGTGATACGAGCAATGGGCGTATATTGATAAAAATATGAACAAAGATTGCCGCTACGAACAAAAGCTGAGTTACCATCTTTACCGTTGTAAAAGGGAACAAAATATATGTCCCATTCTGCACCTTTCCAAACAAACCAATATGGAATAACAGCAGAATCAGTATTGCCATCCCACTGGCTCGTCTCGCCCAAAATATGGCGTTCTGTTTCAGATACATTTTTCCTGATTGCTTCGCTGTCTGTAAACTCTGAACTGTCAGGATGACACCAATCACCGTATGCACAACAAGAATACCAACACCAATCCATGCAAGAAGTTTTCCTGCACTACTTCCAACTCCGTTCAGCATAAAGCTGCCCATGATTCCATGAATCATAAAAATGAGAAGCATTAAAACAGACAAAATCGTATTCCATTTTCTCATAAATTCCCGCTCACCTCATTTCTTCGCTGTCCATGATCATATAGTCCATCTGTGTTAGCGTTGTAACGTCAATAAAATCATCCGATGCCAGGAATACATCATACTTTCCACTTACCACTCTTGATAGCATCATTGTGTTACTGTACTCTTTCAGATCTACGGAAAAACCGGCCTGTTTCAACCTGTCACAGAGTTTCTTAGCATAACTGACAAGCGGATAATCCGTCTCAGATACATATAACCGAAAACTAATGTCCGTTTTCATGAGATCTGTTTCATTTGTTTCCGAATCGTCCAGTGCCAATTCTTTTAATTTATTCCGGGTGTTCTCGTTGTCGAGACCATCTGACATCATATTAATACCGAGAACATAAGAGCCTTCCAACTGTGCGGCGGCTTGAGCCGCCTTTTTTGACTTCGGTGTTGCTCCTGTGACTGCATCAATCATAGAAGGCGGTGAGTGCAAAAGTGCACCGAAACCTGCAAGAAAAACAATTGTAACTGCTAACAGAATCAATTTCCGTTTCACATTGCCACCTCGTTTCTTATTTTTTCAAAATCCTCATTGCGTTCAAGACGGCAATTATGGTAACGCCTACATCACCAAATACAGCTTCCCACATTCCCGCAATACCAAAAGCGCCAAGAATCAGGAACACACTCTTAATCCCAAGAGCAATCACTATATTCTGCATGACAATCTGTTTTGTCGCTTTTGCTACTTCAATCGCGTCCACCAGCTTAGACGGTTCATCTGTCATCAGAACTACATCTGCTGCTTCAATAGCCGCATCCGAACCAAGCCCACCCATTGCAATACCAACATCTGCACGGGCAAGGACAGGAGCGTCATTGATACCATCACCAACAAAAGCCAATTTGCTTCCCGGTCTCTTTTTACTATCTAAAAGCTCAACCTTTTCCACTTTTTGGTCAGGAAGCAGCTGTGCATAATATTCATCCAACTGCAATTCTTCTGCAACGGACTTCCCAATTTTTTCATCATCACCGGTAAGCATGACTGTTTTTTCCACGCCGATATGTTTCAGGTCAGAAATTGCTTTTTTACTGTCCGGCTTCACTTCATCTGTTATCAAAATACATCCTGCATATTGACCATCTACAGCCAAATAAACTTTTGTACCTGCGTTTTCACAGGTTGTGTACTCTATACATTCTGTATCCATAAGTTTCGTATTGCCAGCAAAAACTTTCTTTTCCCCTGCCATTACACTGATTCCATATCCTGAAATTTCCTTATAATCAGAAATCACTGACTGATCAATTTCTTTTCCATAAGCAGCAAGAATGGATTTTGCAATAGGATGGTTAGAAAAACTCTCTGCCTCTGCCGCATACTCCAGAACCTGTTCTTTTGAAAATCCATTTGCAGGCAAAATATCCGTCACATTGAAAACACCTTTTGTAAGTGTTCCGGTTTTATCGAACACAATAACGCTGACATTATTAAGTGCCTCTAAATAATTGCTTCCTTTTACAAGAACACCTCGTTTAGATGCTGCACCAATGCCGCCGAAGAAAGTCAGCGGGATTGAAATAACCAATGCACATGGACAAGATACCACAAGGAAAACAAATCCTCTGCGAATCCACTCTGTCCAGCCTCCGCCAAGAATGATCGGTGGCAGAATCGCCAGAAAAGCTGCTAAGATTACAACCACAGGTGTATAATAACGTGCAAATGTAGTAATAAAATTTTCTGTTGGTGCTTTTCGGCTTGACGCATTTTCCACAAGATCAATAATCTTTGAAGCCGTAGATTCACCAAATGCTTTTGTTGTCTTAATCATTAAGACACCCGTCTGATTCATACAACCGGAAAGTGCTTCGTCTCCTTTATGAACACTTCTCGGAACTGATTCTCCTGTTAAGGCGCTTGTATCCAGCATAGAATCTCCATTCAATACCACACCGTCTAATGGAATTTTTTCACCAGGCTTTACAATAATAATCTCACCAATGGAGACATTTTCTGGAGATATGGTAATCAATTCCCCATTTCTTCTTACTGTAGCAGAATCTGGACGTATATCCATTAAGTCTGATATAGATTTTCTTGAACGCTTAACAGCCAATGACTGAAAAAATTCACCTACCTGATAGAATAGCATAACAGCAACTGCTTCTGGATATTCACCAATGACAAAAGCTCCAATCGTAGAAACACTCATCAAAAAATGTTCATCAAATACACGCCCCTTTGAAATGTTCCTCACAGCCTGCCATACAACATCTCCACCAAGAATAACATAAGAAACAATGAGAAAAGCTAACTCGATAGGCAGTGGCACTTTCGCAAAAACAGTCAATGCCATACCAATGGCATAGATTGCTGCACCAGTCGCTAAACGAACTGTCAACTTCTTATCCTCATTGTTATAGGATTCATTGGCCTCCTGCTTTTTTTCCGGTATATAAGATTCCTGTACAATTTCAGAAACTTCCACATCTGGCTCATGGCTATGAACAATCGTTTCAATCTGACTGGCTATCGTATCTGCGGCTGTCTGAGCAACATTGATTGTAAGCGTCTGCTTCATCAGATTTACCACTGAGGATTGCACTCCATCCAACTCTCCGACTTCTTTTTCAATTTTTGCGGAACAATTCGGACAGTCCAACCCTTTTAATAGAAATATGCGTTTCATGATAATCTCCTTATAATTTGTTTAATTGTTCAATTACTCAACTATAATATTAAAAAATATTATTTCTGCCAAAGATGCTCAAATCCCTTGTCAATAATCTCTTTCACATGATCATCTGCCAGCGAGTAGTAAACTATCTGTGCTTCTTTACGGAATTTTACCAGATTCGCTAGGCGTAATGCCTTTAACTGATGCGAAATTGCAGATTTTGTTACCCCCAGTAGCACTGCAAGATCACATACACACATCTCACTCTGTTCTAGAGCGTGTAAGATTTGTACTCTAGTTCCATCTCCAAATAGCTTAAACAAAGAAGCCAACTGGATATAATCATCTTTTGGCTGCATCTTGGATTTCACATCATTCACAATATCCTCATGAATTACATCGCAATTACAAATATAAGACGTTTTTGACATATATTCACCTCCAAATAATAATAGTTGAACAATTACTCAACTATCATTATACTTATTTTTAAATTTATGTCAATAAGCTGATGTTAGTTCCACATAAATTTTACAATTAAAACCAGCTCTTTATTCTTTTCTTAATCTTTTTTTCCCAATATACCGTTTTGGCTTTCTTGTCACACTTCCTGTAAATTCCGAGTTGTCTCTATCTTTATCTTTTAATTATACACAGGATTTGAATCTTTTTCTACTTATCTATAATCAAAAAATCCTCTTCCTTGTATTATAAAACCGCTTTCATAAAGTTTTTCTTCTTTTTCAGAATACCTGCGTATCACTACGAATATTCCGACTGTCAAAATCACTCCAAATACGATTCCTGCCAGAATTCCATTCGTCCCCATTCCATAACTCTCATTCAGATAATAAGATGGCAGGAAAGAAAGGATTGTTCCCACAACCGATGGCGGTATAAATCTTAGAAAATTCTTATAGCATAGGCACTTTACCATTTCCTTGTCTATCATTCCCAACATTCGCAAACTACAAACGACCCTGCTATTTTCTTCCTTCTCTGCCTGGATACGTGAATGAATTAACAGAAACTCAGCCATTATCATAAGCCCTATCACAAATGCCATCAAAAATAATAAAAATTGTCCTGATTTCTTTGCATCCTGGTATTTCTCCACTTTCGAAGACAATTCATAATACGTCTGCTCATCTTCATTCAACTGATTGCTTTCCTGCAGATATTCTTTTACTTCACATACTCCCGCATAAGAATCTTCCCAATTCTGAAACTGAAACAAGTTTGCGCTACCAGCACTACCTGTTATATCTGCACTTAATTTTTCGAAATCAGAATCGTTGATGATCAGTGTTTTATCTGCAAAGGTCGGATTTTGATTAAACAGTATCTTTACATCTGTTCCAACAGACTGCAGCTTTCTATCCCCGGGAATCGTTACAGTAGATACTGGCTGTATGTTATGTTCATACCCATCTTCCAGATTGTACTGAAACAAATTCAAAAACTCGCCTTCCTGAATCTGATAATCACATCCAAAATCCCGGTTTATTTCTGTCACAGGAAGGTAATTAAAAACATCATCTCTGATATAGGGAAGCTGAATGACCTGTTCTACAGTAACACCATTTTTCTCCAATATATGAAGGACATCCTGTACTGAAACCTGATTCATTCCATAGATTTCTGAGTACACCATGTCATAGGGAGAATAACTTTTTGCATCCTGTAGAAAAGCCGGATATAAAGTCACACATACCCCCGTAAGCATAACAGATACCGCTATTATGAGAGAGGCTAAAACATACCTACATCCCCATTCTTTCTTGTGTCTGCGGACAAATGACCATTCCACCAGATGAAACCTCATGTAGTTGGGTGCAAGTCTGCATAAGAACGTACCGATCTTTCCTGTTTTTTCTGCCCGATATTGTGCTTTTAGCAGGGTTCCGATTTTATCCAGCATAAGTCTCCCGGCATTCAGGATAAAGGCAACTGCCACCACTACTGTATATAGAACTGCTGTAAGCTTATATGCTTCCGGGCAAAACTGCCATTGCACTCCGTGAACATCTATTGCATAAATGATAACGGAAAAAAATAAAAATGACAGCACAGTTCCTGCCGCAAGTGCTATTGCTAATGCCAACACGGATATGATCACATTTTCAAAAAGTAAGTTTCTAAACGCTTCCTTCCGGCTCATGCCAAGAGAAAACATCACGCCGTATTCCTGTTTTCTTGATGCCAGAAATGCCTGACACGAAACAGGAAGAAAAAAAACCAGAAACACTGCAGACAGAAAAAATGGAAGATAAATGTTATTGGATATTGATGAATTTACAATCGACGCATTCATAAACGTCCTGTTTGTGGAAATAACTGCAAAACAACAGAATAATGCCGTTGCAGATAAATTGCATAGAAAGTACAATCGATATTTGTAAAAACCAGCTTTCAGCATCTTTCGGGAAATATCAAAAAAGGTCATCTTTTCCACCTCCCAAACCGCACAGCGTTTTCCATATATCTTCTCTGAAATTATCGGCAGTGTTCTCTTTCTTTACTTCTTTTTCCAGATTCCCATCCTGTAGAAAAAGTACCCGGTCACAAAAGGATGCCGTATAAGCATCATGTGTCACAAGCAGAAAGCTGATGCCAGACCGTTGATTCATCTGTTTCATACATCGCATCACATCCCCGGTGGTCTTTCGGTCAAGGCTTCCTGTTGGCTCATCTCCAAAAATAATATCCGGTTCATTGATCAGCGCCCTGCCAATCGCAACTCTCTGTTTCTGACCTCCCGATATTTCCGTAATTCCTTTGTCAGCTAATTTTTCAATGCCGAGCACATCCGCTATTCTTGAAAAACGCTCTTGCTGGATGTCTGCTTCTTTTCGTTCAAGAATGAGTGGTAACAATATATTTTCTTTTACCGTCAAACTCTCCAAAAGCTGGAAATCCTGAAAAATCATTCCCATATGCTTTCTGCGAAAAAATGCCTTCTCTTCTTCCGTAAGCTGTGAAAATGTTTCTCCTCCTATTACGATTTCTCCATCGTCCGGTGTGTCAACCCCGGTCAGCACATGGAGCAGAGTAGTCTTTCCACTGCCGGATGGTCCCATAATAGCAACCATTTCTCCTTTCATAACTTGCAGATTCACATTCTGCAAAATCCGCATAGTTTCTCCTGCAGTTTTATAACTTTTTGAAATATGATTTGCATTTAATACATACATCGAAGTTCCTCCTGATAATAAATTTTAAATTTGATTATCAGAAGTATTTAATCATCCATCCGAACCGATAGACTGCAAAGGGTAACTCCCGGTCTGAAAGAAAACTCACCTTGTCCGAGGTCTTTAAAGCCATCATATACCCAGAGCACCATTATTTCTATTTCACCGAAACATATACACTCATAGAAATGCAAACATATACTTTCGCTTATATCGTTTTCACTATTTGACTTTTCCAAGCATTCCATCTGCTGTATGACTATACTTTCCAAATCCCCTTCTGCATAATATCCACTCCAGAGTCGGAAATTTAGCGACAAAAGTAAAATCAACATGATGGAACTTAAAACCATAATAGCAGCAATTCTCTGTTTTTTTACTGAAATCATATGAATCAAACCCTATACTTCTGCTTTATCATCTGGAATTTATTTTAATAAATATTTTTCAAATGCTTTGTGCGTGTCAAAGTGAACCTCTTTGAAAAATAAAACGAGCCAAATAATAAAAGCCGGAATAGCCATATATGGTGTTAAAAAATAAGACAACACTGCTCCTACTAACATTATGCCAGCCCATGTAAAACACTGATTTTTTATATCACGAGAAATATGAGCTTTATCATACAATGCCTTTTCTTCTTTCGGTAATGAATTAAATCCCGAAACAAATTTAGCCGCTTTTTCTTTAAATATTGCAAATAACACTCCTATAATCACAAATGGAATAACCAAAACTCCACATAGCCAAAACCCTATATTCATAGTATATTCCTCCTTCACAAATACCGATTGAGATTTCACCTGTTTTAAGAAATTTAATAACTGTTATATTTTGTTATTAAATTCTCCGCAAACCATTGAAAACACTGGATTTGTCGCAGGTGAGCTTTCCCTTATTGTTTCCCTTGTGTTATATCGTCCCACCAGTGTTTACGAACTCTGATAAGGGAAAATACAAGGACACAAGAGGTCCGGTGGACCTCTGCTCTGTGCCGACCGAAGCGGCAGCGGAGACCAAAAAAATTATATAAAACAGTATAACACAAAATAAAAGTGACATGGTGAACTGATTGAAATGCTTCTGATTTTTGTAGCAAATAATTGATTGAACGATAAGGAGATAAGATACGATGAGAACAATATTTGCAGAATATAATCCCGGACGAAACAGCATTGATGTTTATACCAGTGCAGACTATATGCTTCGCATTGACTGCTGGGAAGCAGAAAAGAATTTGAGAACCACACCCGGATCAGATTGTGCATTAAACACACTTGCCATTGATGAACCACTAGAATATGCGAGACTGTATCTTGATGGGAATGTTTGATTACCGAATCTTCAATATTGATAATTCTTTCCATCTTCTCATTCCTCATATGATTCTCATTTTTACTAAAGTTAAAATCATTTCCTTTGTTTTCGATTATACAGTTCTGTATTGTTTCCTACTACTATTTTTCTAAAATAAATTATCACTATTTTGCAATTACATTTTTATCATTCTGCTATAAATGACGATCTGTATCTCTCGCACTATATATCAGTCGCCTTACTTCCATAACATTCCCGATAACCACATAATATACCACATAATTCCTCACATAAATCCGATAATATGGATACTCTCTCCTTTTTGCAGAACGATAAGGTTCAAACGCAAGAGGATTTTCCAGCCTTTTCAATATGGCACTTTCAATATCATCAACCAACCGATGTGCCGCATCTTCATTTTTCAAGACATTTGTAATGTAATTTACCGTACTTAGCAAATCAGTTTCAAATATTGGCAAGTAGCGAAGCTGATAAGATTTATTTTCCATGTATTGCACTCCTTGCATTTTTGAACACGCTTTCGTGAGAAAGTCTTTCATCGGTTCTCGCAGCCTGCCTGTCAGCTTCATCAAGCTTCATTTCGATATTATCAGTGAGGCTTGCATACTCTTCTAAACTTAAAACAACCATAGCTCCATATCCATTTTTAGTTAAATACACAGGATTTCCACTATTAACAAGAGTCTCAATTTCAGGAAATTTATTTCTGAGATCAGAAACTGGGCGAATTTGTATCATTTCCACCTCTCCTTTCACTTTTTGCTATCTTTATTTTATCCTAATTTTATCACAATTACAATAAACAGCAACACATTTCTCACAAATTCTACCATCCGCTTATACTGCATACTCATCAGTCATAACTATTTCTCTCAATATAATATTTTGCCGCTTCCTGTAAAGACATCCCTTTCTTTCTCGCTTTATCTCTCACACTGCTTACAGAGATACTTTTCATTCTACAAAGGGTTTTGTATAATAATATTCAACCGCCTCTACCCTACTCTTTTTTGTTCTCCACATGTAACCATAAACGCTCCTGACATTTATACCAAGATTGCGGCAGCAGTCACTCAAATCATGATAAATACTATCCCGGAATACAAATGTTCTGGAATCTATTTTTTGTCCTTCCTGCTTTTCAATACGATTGATATAAAATTTCAAAGCTTCTTCTCTGGATATTCCGTGCCGTTTTGCGTATGCCGACACATAAGATGCATTGCATCCAAATGCTCTGCAACATGATGTAAATGTAATATATTCCTGTCCGCAGAAATATATTTTTCTTTTATTATGATAATTCAAATAGCTGGAAAGCGCATGCCGCAGCAGAAAATGCTTTCTTTTTGCATATCGCCGGACGCAGATCGGTTTAATCTCATATGCCATGCAACATGCGGCGAAACTGTCATAAGTCACATGGTTATATGTAAAACGATTATATTTATAATACTGATAATAATGGCTGAGCGCCTCCTCTTTTGATATTTTATTTTTCTGCATATAAGTACATAGGGATTTATAGTTTATATTGTAATAATCGCAGCATTCTTTTAAATCTGTCCACCTCACTTTCCTCCTTTATTACAAAATATTGCAAAATGGTATAGAATCAAAAAATCCTTGCCGGACATCTCTGCCTGACAAGGATCTTTTTTTGATACTTTTTATTACTTCTTCTTTAAGAGGACATTTATTTGATTTATTCTCGAGAAACTTCTTACGCTTCTCTTTCCATTCCCATTCCTTCTGCAAGCTTCTTGCTGAAAGCGAGTACGACTGCACCAAGGATAGCTACAACCGCACCGATTCCGATGAAGAACGGTACTTCGTTTCCTTCTTTATAGAAGTTAACGAGGATCATGTTAAGAGCAGCTCCTACTGACTGAGACATTGACCATACTGTCATCATCTGTGTTACAAAGGCTTTTGGTGCTGCTACTGCTGTAATGGAGTAACCGATCGGGCATGTAAATCCTTCAGCAACCATCAGTACTGCATAGAACAACACGATCCACCATGCATTTACTTTTGCATCGCCTGGGTAGATGACATAAAGGAGTGCAATGATCATTGCGCCAAGTCCCCATAAAATCGTTCCGAATCCCATCTTTGTTGTTCCGAACGGCTGTTTCTTGCCAAGTTTTGTCCAAAGCATAGTAAGAATACTACCGAAGCAAACGGCAAAAATTGCCGGGATTGTCTGGAAGGAAGCTGCCGGAATTTCTACTCCGAAGATCACACGGTTTACTTTTTCTTCATAGAAGATAGCAAGGATTGAAATTGTCTGTGTCCAGATCAAAAGTGTAACGGCGTTACAAATAAATGGCGGAAGCAGGCAAAGTACTTTCTTTTTCTCATGCTTTTCTGTCTTCTTGCTTGAGTAGATGAAGACAAGATAAGCAAGCGGGATAAAGATGGAAATAGTACTTACTACGTTTGCAAAGGAAGATAAAAAGAGTTTGGTTTCCCACGACTCTTTTCATCTTAATTTCATCATTTTTCACATATAAAAAATGCTTAAGTCCCTTTTACAACACATGAAACTCCGGCTTTTCCTCCCCATATACACCCCAGAGCACCACTCCTCCAAGCACGATCGCCAGGCACAAAAGTCCTGAAAACATCACCACAAATGGCAGACAGATCTGACCACACAGTTGGAACGGCTGATCCCGGTAATCCCAGATCCCGATCTTCAGCCATTTATTACAGATAATCCCCGTCACAAATTCCAGGGATGTCAGGAAAAGCACTGCCCGGATAATCTGAATCCACATCGGCTCAGACCAGTGCATTACCTCGCCCTGAAAACTACAAAATGTCAATGTAACTCCCCCAAGCACAAACATGGTCCAATGAGAAAATCCACGAAACCAGATCTCGATCAGATAATAGATGCTTCCCCCTGCTGCTATCAGAAAGACTATCTCACTTACCCTTTTACTCACTCTTTTCACCATAAAAAACGCCCTCACTATGCAAATCTCTTACATAGCATGAGCGTTTCTTTTGGATTTTATCACAAATCATTGGATTTATTTACAGAGTTCTCCCATATAATAGAAACCTTTTGCCTCTTTTAAGTAAACTGTCACGATCTTACCGATCATGCTTTCATCTCCCGGGAAATGTACCAGGAGGTTGTTGCTCATTCGTCCTGTCACCAATGACGGATCATGATCGTTGACACTTTCTACCAGCACATCCTGTGTGGTTCCCTGATGTACAGAGCATACTTCCGCTGAAATCTGCTGCACCTCTTTTAAAAGGCGATCAAAACGGTCTTTTACCACGTCGTCAGGAACTTGATCTTCCATTGCTGCCGCAGGGGTTCCTGTTCTCTTGGAATAGATAAAAGTAAAGGCACTGTCATAACGCACCTGTCTTACAATATCCAGAGTATCCTGGAAATCTTCCTCTGTCTCCCCAGGGAATCCGACGATGATATCCGTTGTAAGGGAAATATCCGGCACTGCTTCGCGGATCTTTCTTACCACCTCAAGATAATGCTCCTTGGTGTAATGGCGGTTCATCTTCTGCAGGATCCTGCTGCTTCCTGACTGAACCGGAAGATGCAGATGCTTGCAGATTTTCTTGGAATGTGCCATTACATCAATCAGTTCATCTGACAAATCCTTTGGATGGGAAGTCATAAAGCGGATTCTCTCCAGTCCTTCAATCTTCTCAATCTCCTGAAGAAGCTGTGCAAATGTCATCGGCTCTTCCAGATTCTTTCCATAAGAGTTTACATTCTGACCAAGGAGCATAACTTCTACCACACCATCTGCCACAAGTCCTTCAATCTCGCGAATGATATCTTTTGGATTACGGCTTCTCTCACGTCCACGCACATACGGTACGATACAGTAGCTGCAGAAATTGTTACATCCGAACATGATGTTAACACCGGATTTGAAGGAAAATTTACGTTCGCTCGGAAGATCCTCCACAATCTTATCGGTATCCTTCCAGATATCGATCACCATTCTCTCAGATTCAAATCTTGTCACGATCAGTTCTGCAAATTTATAAATATTGTGAGTTCCAAAGATCAGGTCAACAAACCGATAGCTCTTCTTGATCTTCTCTACAACAGTCGGTTCCTGCATCATACATCCGCAGAGTCCGATGAACATATGCGGATTCTTTTTCTTCTTTGCACCAAGCTGTCCCAGACGTCCGTAAACACGCAGATTCGCATTTTCACGGACAGTACAGGTGTTGTAGATAACGAAGTCTGCTTTCTCTTCATCCGGCTCTTCCTTGTATCCGATCAGTTCCAGAACACCGACCAGCTTTTCGGAGTCACGAGCGTTCATCTGACAACCGAAAGTCGTCACGCAAAAAGTCAGATATCTTCCGATCTCCTGTGCTTTTTCGCTTACATACTTCCGCGCTTTGGCAATGTAATAGTACTGTCTCTCCGGCTCAGTGACCGGAGCTTCTTTGGTAAGATCTATTGCATCAAAATCAATATTATTCATATGTTATTAACCTCTCTATACAAACTGGTTCAGCCCTGCATCATATTCATAATCAATGGATGCCAGTTTCTCTGTCAGTTCTTTTTTCTCAATCTGCATCTCCTGGCAAAGAGTATCCAGATCTGCATAAAAATCCCGTAATTTTGTATTGACCACACTCAGAAGAATCATTGGATCCTTTGGTAAATCTGCCATGTTTTTATCCTCTTTTTCTAATAATCTCTCGTTTTCAACACGGTATTCCGGATATAATCAAAAGTTTTCTCTTCCCCGTCTGCCGCGAGCATATAGAGAAGTTCTTCCAGAAGTGCCCTGGTATCCTTATGCATCCAGTCCCCTGCAATACCGTGAAGATAATATTCAAGCGGTGACGTATCCGTATATTTATCTTTCATATAAATCTTGGATGCTGCGATCCGATCCATTAACATCTCGACCACATACTTTTTCGGCATCTTCATCCCGGTAAGCATTGGTTCCCCTTCCAGTCCGTAGTCAATCCAGTATTCATAATGATGTTTATTGCGCCCTTTATGGTGCAGCCATGCCGAAGAATAGCCCTTTTCTTCTCTTTCTGCGTTATTCGGACTCCGGTTTCCCTGGAAATACCTGCACCCAACCCAGAACTCCGCCGGAGAGTACTTCGACATATCATGCAAAAGTCCCTGTCTGTAAAGTCCTACCTTAAAGCAGTTCTTCATAACCAGATATTTGTGATGTGTTATGGTGCAAAAATGTTTCCAGATTTTCATTCTTTAGCCCGCCTTCCAACAAAAACTTTGATCGTTCGCTCCTCCAGCTGAACCTTCTTATCTTTTACCGGAACTGCTTCTTTTTCATCCAGGACTCCTTCTTTTGTCCCTGCCATGCACACCCATTCCATTCCTTTTGGAAGGGAAGGAAGTGCAAATGAATGAGAAAGCCAGTGCATATTATATGCAATATAAAAGTCCTTCTCTGTACTTTCTTCATGATAGAATACACCAAGCTGTCTGCTTGCACGCCCTGCCGGCATCTGCCACGCATCCTCCCCATGATAGGAAATCTGAGGGATTCCGCTTCTGCCCATCGTGTCTTCTGATTTTTTCGCTATCTGCTTCATACAGGCTTTACGAAGTGCAATCAGTCGACATACAAATGTATATAATTCTTCCTGTCTGGAAAGCTGGTTCCAGTCAAGCCATGATATCAGATTATCCTGACAGTATGCATTATTATTCCCTTTCTGGGTATTCATAAATTCATCCCCGGAAAGGATACACGGCATTCCCTGTGCAAATAAAAGTAAAAAGAACGCATTAAATATCTGATTCTTCCGTAACTCGTTAACCACCTTTTTCCGGCTGTTCCCTTCTGCCCCACAGTTCCAGCTGTAATTGTAATCCGGACCATCCAGATTATTCTCACCATTTGCTTCGTTGTGCTTTCCATCATAGGAAACTACATCACAGAGCGTAAATCCGTTGTGGCTTGCAATATAATTATACAGCTGTGTATCCTGATTCTTCAGCTGGCAGATCACATCCCGGATCATGCCCTCATCTCCCTTTAAGAAACGGCGCATCACATTCTGGAATCCGTCTTCTTTTTTGAGGATCTTACTTTTCGCAAGCACAGGATCCTTTGCAAGTTCATCCGGATTGCAGATATATGGATTCACAATAAATCCATCCACATGATACTGCATCACCCAGTAACGCAGGCAATCTAAAATCAGAGAAAACGTAGTTCCCTCTGTGAAAGGCATCTCAAGAATAACTTCAATCCCTGCAAGATGCATCTGACGAACAAGTGACTTCATCTCATTCACCGGATCTCCTGCTGCATATGATGCTTTTGGTGCAAAGAAATATGCTTTTCCATATCCCCAGTAATTCACATGCCTCTGATTCTCATCAAATTCATAAACCGGCATCAGATGGATCTGGTTAATCCCCAATTTTTGAAGATAGGGCAGTTTCTCCGTAACTCCGTCAAACGTTCCTTTGTGTGCGACTCCGGACGAACTGTGTTTTGTAAATCCACGGACATGAAGACTGTAGGCGATCACATCTTCCTTTTTCAGATGTGGAAATTGCGACTTTCCCCAGTCAAATGTATCTGTTACGATCCGGGTACGCAGTTTTCTCTTTTCCTTTCCCTTTGACACAGACCAGTGTTCTCTGCCTGAAAATGCTTTTCCATATGGATCCGGAACTATCTTTCCACCGATTTTATAACAATATTCATAATCTTCCGGTTGTTCCAGCACCACGGAGAGAAAGTGCAGATTTCCTGCCACATCAGAGTATGGCATCTCCTGTGAAAATGCTGAAGCCCTGGCACCTTTTTTATAAATGATCAGTTCACATGTCTGTCCTTCCGGAACTGCTACCGAAAAATTCGCTGTCTGTCCTTCCACAGTACATCCCTGTGGAAACGGAAATCCCACTGCTGTCTTCATATCCACTGTTCCCCCTGTTACTGCCATCCGTCAACTCCATACATATCTACATTCGAGGCATCAATAAAAAATACATCCAGATACGTTGTCTTTTCATAATCATCCCCGTTTAAAATAGCAAAACCGATTTTGGCCGATTCTTTTCCGAGTTTGATCGGTGATTGCGCACTTGTTCCGCGAATCAGGGAATCCGTCTTCTGAAGTTCTTTTTTCAGATCTGGAGAACCATCTACCCCGTAAATCTTTACATCAGTAAGACCGGCTGTTCTTGCTGCAACCAGTGCCCCAAGCGCAATCTGGTCGTTCCCGCACATTACTGCCGTAACATCCTTATTCTCTGCAAAAATCTTGTTAGCTGCTTCTCTTGCCTCGTTCAAATCTCCACTGACATCTGCTCTTCCTACAATCTCAAATCCCTTTCCGGCAATTGCTTCCTCAAAGCCTGTAATTCTCTCTACAATAGAATTCTGTGTAAGACCTTCAAGAATTACAATCTTTCCACCATCCGGACTCTGCTGTATCAGATCTTCTCCACAAAGCTGTCCGGCAGCTTTATTATCCGAACCAATAAAAGCTTCAATATAATCCGTATCCTTAACTTCCGTATCAATATTGATGATCTTAACATCGGCTTCCTTAAGCTCTTCCAGAGCAGGTGTGATCGCATCTCTTGATACCGGACACAGAAAAATGGCATCCAGTCCGTCTTTGATCATCTGATGGATCTGCTCGATCTGGGTGTCTACATTCAGTGCCGGATCTTTTGTCACCAGCGTACTTCCCTGTGCTTCGACTGCTTCTCTCAGTGCCTGCTCAAGTGTAATATAGTATGGATTTTCCATGGTAATACAACTAAATCCAAAACGATAGCTTTTTGCCTCTTCCTTGCTGTCATCGTCCTCTTCTGCTATTGCATTGTCCTGGCTTGTCCCAACATTCTTCTTACAGCCTGCAGTCATGCCAATACAGAGAACCATCACAAGAAAGATAGAAAAAATCTTTTTCTTCATATAGATAAACCTCCCTGAAACCTTTCTTTTATTGTATCTTTTTTACCGCTAATGTCAATACTTTTCCCCTTGCAAATATCCCCATACTCTGTTAGAGTGATAGTATCAGATTGAAAGGAGAACTGAACAATGGAAAAGGAACATAATCTGCTTGAATCCGATGTTGTCACACTGACACTTGATGACGATGTGGAAATCGAATGCGCCATTATCACAACTTTTAATATGGATTCTACCGAATACATTGCACTTCTTCCGCTTGATGAAGACGGTGGAAATGAGGACGGAGACGTATGGATCTATCGCTTTATCCGTGATACCACAGGCGGCTCCGATCATGATCTTCAGAATATCGAAGATGATGATGAGTATGACCGCGCTGCGGATAAGTTTGATGAATGGCTTGATACACAGGAATTTGAAGGCTTTGATATTGAAGAATAATTATTTTATTCTCTGACCTAAAAGCTCTTCCACAAAACGGGACGGTTTGATACTGTTCCCGTTTTTTTGTGTAATATAGGAAATACAGAGATTATTCTTCGCACGGGTTAATGCTACATAAAAAAGTCTTCTCTCTTCTTCAATCTCGTCTTTCTTTTCTGCCTTCTGATGCGGAATCTCACCCTCATTGGCATGGATCACAAATACATCCTCAAATTCCAGTCCTTTCGCTGAATGGATCGTCATCAGCTGTACCTTATTCTCCCGCTCTCCTTTGATCTTCCTTGCCTTTGCCTGCTGTTCTTCCAGCTCCTGCGTATATTTTGCAATATGGATTTCCCATTCATCATAGGATTTGAAGTTTTTACTCCTCTCCTCAAGCTCTGCCATCACATCCATCAGCTGCTTCCACGAAATCTGATGTTTTTCGGCATATTCCTTCAGAAAATCATCATATCCGATCTTTTTCCGGATATACTGGATTGCCGCATAAGGTGCCATATTCTTCATCATACGGACATCCACATCAAACTGGTCAATAATATCCAGCATCCAGTCCTTATCGCAATAAAATTTACGCAGATCCTCAAAATTTACCTGCCGGTTCTCCATACTGTTCCGTGCCAGATACCTGAGTGGTCGGTTACAGATTGTCAGGAAAAGCGACCTGTCCCGCTTTCCTGCTGCCAACTGCAGATATGCCATCATATCTTTTACAATAAAATGCCTGTAAAAATTTGTCACATAATCTCGCATTTCAAACGGGATACGGTGTTCGCTTAATATTTCCGAAATCATTCGCGCCTGGACTGCTGCCCGGAAAAGTACAGCAATTTCTCCCGGCTTTATTCCCTGGTCCAGTTTTTTCTGGATCTCTTCCGTTACATACTGCGCCTCTTCCTGTTCATCCAGGACTTCCTGCACATGAACATTCTGTCCTCTTCCCCGAAATGACTGTACACGCTTATAAAAACGGGTATCATTATGCAAAATCACTCTTGCCGCTGCTCCGGTAATAAATTCGGTAGAACGATAATTCACCGTCAGCGAAATGGTCCGAAGTGACGGGAATTCCTGCTTCATATAAAGCATCAGCTCCGGCTTTGCTCCACGAAATCCATAAATGGACTGATCATCATCCCCGACTACAAACAAATTGTACCTCGGTGCTGCAAGCATCCGGATCACTTCATACTGCACACGGTTGATATCCTGGAATTCATCGATCAGGATATACTGGAAACGCTTCTGCCATCCTTGCAGAATCTCCGGCTTTTTCCGGAAAAGTGCATAACACTGTACCAACATATCATCAAAATCAAATTTTTTCAGTTCTTTTTTCTGATGCTCATAGCTGCGGAACACTTCTGCAAACTCATCTTGTGTAAGATACTTACTGTGAAAATCTTTCAGATGACAAAGTCCGTTCTTTACCATGCCGACTTCCCGCAGAAGTTCTCTCACCAGTTCCTCTTCATCTTCTACCTCAGGTGTTGATTCGATATCGGTCTGGTCTAAGACCTCCTGTAAAAGTACAGAGGACTCTTTTTCAGGCATCAGATTATTCGCACCAATCCCATAGGCACATTTTAGAATCCCATAAAAAATACTGTGAAAGGTCCCAAACGTTACCGGATAATTTTTTCCGGCAGTCAGCCTTTCAAAACGTTCTTTCATTTCACGTGCTGCATATCTTGTAAAAGTAATTACAAGAATCTGATCCGGGCGTACTCCGCTCTCCTCAATCAGATAACGGGTACGTTCTGTGACAATAAGCGTCTTTCCCGAACCCGGAGGTGCCAGCACCATACACGGTCCATTCCCGTGCTTTATCGCTTCATCCTGTCCTCTGTTTAGTTTCATGAACTCCCCTTCTCATATGTAATACAACAGAACGGATTCCTCTTCCGCATTACGCGAAAAAAGAAATCCGTCCCCCATGCATACTTTTATATCTGTATATTATCTGCTTAATAATTCTATTGCATTCTTGATTCTTTCTACAGATTCTGCCTTACCAAGAACTTCCATGATCTCAGTCGCTCCACCCGGAGTATTCTGCTTTCCTGAAACTGCAGTTCTTACCGGCCACATCACATATCCGTTCTTATAACCTTTTTCTTCTGCAAATCCCTTCAGCAGCCCGAATAATGCGTCATTACTGTAATCATCCCATGCTTCCAGTCTTGGAAGAATTTCTTTTAATACTTCCAGAGAAGTCTCTTCGTTAGTCTTCATCTTCTTATGGCAATACATTGCAGTATCATATTCCGGAACAGCTTCAAAGAAATCAATCTGGTCTTTGATATCAGGAAGGATTTCGATACGGCTCTTGATCAGAGACGCAATCTTTTTCAGATCATAATCCTTTGTGATCACTTTCTTGATATACGGCTCTGCAAGTTCATAGAATTTATCAAAATCCATAGCCTTCAGATATTCCCCGTTCATCCACTTCAGCTTATTGATATCAAATACAGCCGGTGATTTGCTCATATGATGATAGTCAAATGCTTCAACAAGTTCCGGCAGTGAGAAGATCTCTCTGTTATCCTGCGGACACCATCCAAGAAGTGCCACATAATTTACAATTGCTTCACTTACAAATCCCTGATCCAGAAGATCTTCGTAAGAAGAATGTCCACATCTCTTGCTGAGCTTTTTGTGGTTCTCATCTGTAATCAGCGGGCAATGTACATAGACCGGTACTTCCCATCCAAATGCTTCGTAAAGACGGTTGTACTTCGGTGCTGAAGAAAGATATTCATTCCCTCGGACAACGTGTGTAATATTCATCAAATGATCATCAATAACGTTCGCAAAATTATAGGTCGGATATCCGTCTGATTTGATCAGGATCATATCATCCAGTTCCGCATTCGGAACGGTAATATCTCCATAAATTTCATCATGGAAAGTTGTGGTTCCCTCTGTCGGCATATTGATACGGACAACATATGGCTTTCCGGCTGCAAGGTTTGCTTCTATCTCTTCTTTACTCAGATGCAGACAATGCTTGTCATAATTCACAATCTGTGTTCCATCCTCTGATACAGAAGTCTTCAAAGATTCCAGACGTTCTTTATCACAGAAACAGTAGTATGCATCTCCCTGTTCAATTAACTGCTTAGCATACTTCATGTAAATTCCTGAAGCCTGTCTTTCACTCTGAACGTATGGTCCGACACCGCCATCTTTATCTGGGCCTTCATCATGAACAAGGCCTGTCTTCTCCAGTGTTCTGTAAATAATATCCAATGCACCTTCTACATATCTTTCCTGATCTGTATCTTCAATACGGAGCATAAAATCTCCGCCTTCATGTTTTGCGATCAGGTATGCATATAATGCAGTACGCAAATTACCGACATGCATTCTACCTGTCGGACTCGGTGCAAATCTTGTTCTGACTTTTTTCATTTTAGTGTTCCTCTCTTTAACTTCTGTTTTATTTTCACTGTGAAAATAAACTATTCACAGTTCTCTATGACATTCAAATATATGTTCATCTTTATAATACTAACACATTCCCTTTTTTACTTCAAGCATTCCGAAGCCACTATTTTTCCCGTTTTTCTGTATTTTGCGGTTTCTCAGCTCCAGGAACGATCTTTCGGACATACTTCATGGAATTCTGCTTCCACTCACTCTTCTGAAAAGCCTGGAAAAAGGTATCCACGACAAAAATTGCAAGAGAGATCACGCCTGCGATCTCCAATGTCTGGATCAGATAAAATTCGGACATCGCCTCGTTCCCGTCGATCAGATAATGAACCGTCTGGTACATCCCGTTTCCGGGAACAGTCGGAAGAACCCCGGCAATCAGAAACAACGTAACCGGTGTCTTATAAACTCTCGCAAAAATATGCGAAACAACCGCAGCTGCAACTGCTGAATATAAAGATGCCATCACATCTCCCCTGCCAAAATGTATTGCAAGCAGATAAACAAATCCACCAATTGCTCCTACAATACCAGCCTGAAGAACAAAGCGGCGCGGAACCTGAAGGAGAACCGCAAAACTGTAAATAGATAAAAACGCTCCAAATACCCGGATGATCATTTCAAAAACAGTACTGTTCATTTTTTGCTCTCCTTCCTGCTAAAAAATCTTTGCGCAAAGCGCCAGCCCAATACCAATTCCAATTGCAATCCCAAGTGCTTTTAAGAAAGCTTCCATCACTCTTGCACCACCGGAAAGATAATCCCCCCGCAAGGTATCCCTGACAGCATTGGTGATTGCCATTCCCGGTACAAGAGGCATGAAACTTCCTATCATAACAGTATCCATATTCATCTGATCACCCAGACCTTCTTTTAGAAGGCAGCAGGCAAACGCAACACCAAATCCTGCGAAAATATCCTGAATAAATGGGTGAAATTTCAGATCCTGTCCCGCTGATACAAAGGCAACAAGAAAAAGTCCTACAACGATGGCTGCCCCGGTATCTGCAATGGATCCACCAAAAAAAATTGTAAATCCCACACCAACCCCCATCATTGCCAGGTTAGTTGTCTTGCGGCTGAACTCGAACTGTTTTAACGTCGAAAGCTTCTCATATGCCTGCTCTAGTGTCAGATCATCTCCACAATACTGCCTGGAAATCTCATTAACATTTACGACGAGCTTTAGATTGGTATCCCGTTCTTCTACTCTCTTTGTAACAGTAACTGCCTTTTCGTTCTCCAGTTTGATCGTCGCGGAAATTCCGGTCATGATCACCAGAACTTCTGCCATCTCGATGTGATCCGCCGTCTTCAGTATATGATGCATGGTATCTTCCACACGATACGTTTCCGCTCCACTTCGCAGCATTATTTCACCGGCAAGCATCGCCGTTTTCAGTAATAATTGCGTATCCATGACTTTCTCCCTCTCACTTTTTCGGATTTATAACTGTCATGATACTATTTCCTATTCTAAAAATCAACCAAAAATTTTTCGTCCACAAAACAGTACAATCATTACCGTTCACAGTATCTGTGACAAATAATGTATAATCTTTCTGCAAAAACAGTTTTTCGCAAGGAAAAAGGCTTCCCGGTCTTATGACCGGAAAGCCCATCTTCCTGAATTAGAGTGAGAGTGTTTATAAAAAGGCAGATTTTATTAGTTAATATATCCGCTCTTTTTCAGTTCTTCCTCAGCTTTTGCGAGGTTTGCGTCTGATACACGGATGATTGGTCCTGTGCATCCCATTCCGCTTTCTGCGTAAATGCCGAGTTTCCACAGTACTTTAACTGCGTCTTCCAGATCCATAACTTCAATTCCAGGGATCTGTGCTGTTACGATTTCCTTCGGTGGCTCTTTAACTTCTTCTTCAGCCACTGCCGGTTTCTGTGATGCTTTATGTTCATCCAGGATTTCTTTTAATCCTGCTTTCTTAACAGCTGCAAATTCTTCTTTTGCTACCTCAAATACTTTTCCTCTTACCAGCTGCGCTGCGTAACGGATCGCATTTGCGATAACCGGTGCTCCGGATGCTCTGGATACGATCATAACAAGCTGTTCATATCCTTCTCCGATTCCAGGTCCGTATCCGAATCCTGTTGCTTCAAAGCTTCCACCTGTTGTGAAAGAAGAAAGCATCTTCACCATGATATTTCCGGTAAGGGAATCTGTTACCATGATGTCCGGGGATGCCTGAAGGACGTCATTTCCTCTCATAACGCATCCGCCATCTGCTCTTCCTGATTCTGCAAATTCGATCGGATACCCGTTCTCCTGCAGTTTCTTCAGAGCTTTCTCTGTCTGACGTGCACCGTCTACATTCAGGATACCAACGGTCGGATTCTTCTTACCACAAGCTTTTGCAGCGATGATTCCGTAGATCGCATTTTTGATCATTCCTTCAATACGGTCTGTGCTGGATGTTCCTGTTGTATTAGCGATGAACATTTCTTTTGCAGTTGCCGGTGTTACACAGCGTCCTACTGTAGATACACCGATCGGGAATGGGAAGTGCATGGTTACTGCTGCATCTACTTCTCCATTCTTCAGCATTTCTTCCATCTTATCATGACCTTCTTCATCGTTAGCCACTTTAACAGTTGTAACGCCTTCTGCTTCTAATGTTCCGATATAATATACATCAATTCCGTCTTTTGCCGCTTCAATTGCCGCTGCCATAGAGTTTTCTTCTCCATGTTCGCTTCCCATTCCGGTCAGTGCAACTTTCGGGCGCTTTCCGAAGCTTCCTGTCTCCAGTCCCTGCGCCATCTCCATAAAGGTGTCGGCAATCATTCTTTCAATTCCATTTGCCATTTTGTTTGTCCACCTTTCTTATTCTTCTGTTGCCATTAATGATGCTGCAAAATCTTTCATTGCTTTTGCGATCAGTCCTTTTACTTCTTCTTCTGATACGCCGCTGTTATCTTCTGCACCAGTATTTGCCTGGATTACGAAAGATACACCGTCGAAGAGGTTGGTCATACGTCCAAGGAACAGACTTCCTTTTCCGATGATCATGGCTTTATTGATCTTTCCTGCAAGGATATCTTCTCTTGCAAATCCGATGTACGGTACACCTGAAGGAATATGTCCCTGAGTCGGAGCCCATCCTGTCAGTCCGTGTTCTCCTGCAAAACTTGCAAGTTCTTTTCTATCAAGTTCGCCTCTCTTAACTGCGAGAGCTGCAATCATCTTGTAGTTAG
This sequence comes from Coprococcus sp. LG101-27, assembly GCF_027695515.1. Lineage (NCBI taxonomy): Bacteria > Bacillati > Bacillota > Clostridia > Lachnospirales > Lachnospiraceae > Coprococcus > Coprococcus sp. LG101-27. The sequence goes on along the minus strand of NZ_JAQEUJ010000001.1, from coordinate 423,413 downwards.
CAAGCGGTACATCTCCAGCTCCTGCCGGTTTTGTGATATCCGGGTTCTGCATTTCCGGAGAGAATTTATCGATATCTGTGATCTTAAGTCCTGCTCTTTCCAGTGGATCAGCTACAAGGCTTCCGATTACGTTCTGCGGAGCACTTCCTGTTCCTACTGTATGGCGTCCAAGGATATCCAGGTTGATTTCCGGGTTTACGCCATCGTTTTCTGCGATGATTACACAGAATCCACCAAGGCAGTCTTCCAGGATCGGAAGGCCTTTCTTTACATGGTCTTTACCGTTCATACCAAGTTTTGCTGTACAACCACCAGCTGTTACAGCTACACATTTGTATGCGCCTGATTTTACGAGAGCTGCTGCTTCGATCAGTGCGTGAGATGGTCCGGCACAGAATCCACGTGAGTCAGAACCTGTTGCGTTCAGAAGTCCTGCAACTTCAGCTGCTGCTTTTGCGAAGTTACCGCCACCACGCTGGTTCATATCACCACAAGCTTCTTCTGCACAGTCGATGACATACTCAACGTCTGTCTTTTCGATTCCTGCGTTTCTTACACCATAGAGGAGGGCGAGCACGCTGGATGCCTTACTCATAATGTTTTCATGCATAACATGAGCTGAAAGGTTTGCATCAATGTCATGCGCTCTCTTTACACAGCCTACCAGTTTGTTTTCATGATACAGACCTTCAGCATGCTCTTCATTTACAAAATGTTCGATTTCTGAGATTTCAAATCCCTCGATTACTTTTTCTACGATATCATCTGTGATGATCGGATCTGCTGCAAATTTCTCCTTTGTAGCTGCTACAAATCCTTTCTCAAGCATAACAACTTCGAACATATCGCAAGCCTGAGCTAAAAGAAGGAATTCGTCTTCCGGCATGATTTCACCGTATTTTCCGTAACGCTCTGCGCCTTCTTTTACTTTGTCGTAGTATGGAAATTCAACCTGGGCAAGATCGTCCGGTGTTGCATTTCCGATATATACCTGATTCGGCCAATAATTTACACATGTTTCATATGACCGAAGATGATCTCTAAGTTCTTTTAAATATTCTGATTCCGGATTAACAACTCTTTCTGTTGTCTGTGTTGTTCCGTTGTAAACTACCATTTCCGGGGTATGTACAAGTACATATCCTGCTCCTTTAATTACACTGTTCATCGCTGGTTTCCACCTTTCCTGACATTCTCTTTTTACGAATGTCACCATCATTCATTTCTCCGTGATATGCGCGTATAATCTACCTGCCTGATTTAAAAGAATTTTGGCAGAATGCGCTAAACAAGCTTTTCATCAGAAGTGTATCACTGGCACACTTCTGATCTGCTAGGCAACTCACTAATGCAACACCAGCACGTTCCCGATATGCCTGGCAATAAAACAGGCGACAGGAAGAATCCTGCCGCCTGTACCTCTATCTCAGATATTCCGCTTTGAAGGTATACCTCTCTTTATCTTAGAGGTATTTGCAATATTCGTCGCGGATTGCTGACATTTCGTCTACGATATCATCAACATCAAGGACCATTTCCATCATGCCTACCTGTTCATCGTAAACAGCCGGGTCAAATTCTTCTTTTAACTCTGGTTCACATACGTGATAAGTTGTGAGTCCAAGCTGGACCCCTGTCAACGGACCTGCGAATGTCGGGTCTCCTGCTGTAACGGTTTCTGCAGCAAGTCCTGCTGCTTCTCCCTCAGCTGCGCCTACGATTACGACTACGTTTTCCGGGCCGTACTCCTCAGCAAATTCTTTTACCCTTTTCTGATTCTCCAGATCCATTGCGCCTGCGCTAGTTCAGACGAAACATTCTGTTGAAGAAAAAACTACATCTCCGCCAGCTGTCTTTACGCATTCTGCGATTGCTGGTCCCGGTACACCGTCACGGTCACCGATAATAACAACTTTTTTATCTTTTAAAATTGCCATGATGTCTTTTCCTCCTTCCTTTCTTTTAAAATTTTGTTTTGTTAATAGTTTTACACGCTTTACGCGATTATATATTGTGAGCACACAGACAGCTCTTTGCCGCCTGTGCGCGGCTCACCGAATTAAATTGGTTTAATGATTAGATATATTTCTTAATCATTGCTTCGATGCTTTCCTGTGTAGCATCATCTTTTACTACTTCTTCTACTTTTTCGCCATCTTTGTAAATAGCCATAACCGGAAGTCCAAGGATCTTCTGTCCGATAGCAAGACGACGAGCTTTTGTTGTATTCAGAGATGTGAATTTGATCTTATCTCCGTATTTATCTGCCATTTCGTGTACGAACGGCATCAGAGCCTGGCACGGAACACATCCATCACCAAAGAAATCTACGAATACATAACCTTCTGCTTTTAAGACTTCGTCTTCGAATGTTTTCTTATCTACTTCTAACATGTCAAATGTCCTCCTCACTCTATTAAAAAGTGTTTATTATTTTAATTCGTTAATATACTTTTCTGCCTGTGTAGCTGCGATTGCTCCATCAGCTGCAGCTGTAACAACCTGTCTTAAGCTCTTAACGCGGATATCGCCTGCTGCGAATACGCCTGGGATATTAGTGTGCATATCTGCATCTGTCGGAATATATCCTCTTTCATCCATCTCAAGACCTGTTCCTTCATAGATCTTTGAGTTTGGAAGTGTTCCGATAAATCCGAATACACCAAACATTCCGTCATCTTCATCAGCTACGATCTTAGTGAGTTCACCTGTTTTCACATTTTTAACAGTCATCTCAGAAAGGATTCCGTCACCGCCAACTTCTTCTACAACCGTATCCCACATAAAGTGAAGTTTTTCGTTCTTGAAAGCTTTTTCCTGGATGGATTTTGCTGCACGAAGCTCATCACGTCTGTGAATAATGGTAACTTTTCTTGCAAATTTTGTAAGGTACATAGCTTCTTCTACAGCAGAGTCTCCTCCACCTACTACGTATACTTCAAAATCTTCAAAGAAGTTTGCATCACAGGTAGCGCAGTAAGAAACGCCCTTGCCCATGAACTCTTTTTCACCTTTGCATCCGATCGGTCTTGCAAAAGCTCCGGTTGCGATGATAACCGTCTTTGACTGATATTCAGCCTTCGCACTCTTCAGTACTTTGATATCGCCGTCCAGGTGTACTTCGTTAATTACATCTGAGGCTCTCTCAACGCCGAATTTTTCACACTGCTGTGTCATTCTTGCGATAAGAGAAGGACCGCTTTCCCCTTCTACGATCTGTCCAGGATAATTTTCGATGTCATCTGTGATTGCGATCTGTCCGCCATCTTTACCTTTCTCAATAACCAGTGTTGAAAGACGGCTTCTTCCTGCGTACAGACCTGCAGCTAAGCCTGCAGGTCCCGCACCCAGGACGATCACGTCATAAACTTTGCTCATAACGTTCTCTCCTTTTTTAATAAAATTACATGACCTTCTAACTAAGATTTAGTTGTCAAAGATTGTCTGTCCGTCTACTTCTGTTGTAAGAGCTTTCAGAGCTTTTTCAACAAGGCCCTTACGAAGAGCATACTCTTCATCTTTTTCAAGAGCCGGATTTCCAAGTGGATGAGGAATAGCAATCGTAGGAACGATTCTGTTCGCACCAACTGTCATGGAAATCGGAGTTACTGTACACATATGAACTACCGGGAGTCCAGCTGCTTCAATTGCTTTTACCATTGTTGCACCGCAACGTGTACAGGTACCTCAAGTAGAGGTCATGATAACTGCGTCAACACCGTCTGCTATAAGTTTCTGAGCATATTCCTCAGCGAAAGCTTTTGCAGAAGCTACGGCTGTACCGTTACCAACTGTTGTATAGAATTTGTTGTGAAGTTTTCCGATAACGCCTTCTTTTTCGAATTCACGCATAACGTCTACAGGAAGTACACGGTCTGCATCTTCGTTTGCATATACCGGATCATATCCACCATGAGCTGTTTCGTATGTATCTTCTGTAAGATCCATAACGCCTGTGATGTCATATTCTCCGTAGTGAGAAGCATTTGAACTTTCGATGTGGTCCGGATTTCCTTTCGGAACGATTCCACCTGAAGTACAAAGTGCGATTGTAGCCTTGCTAAGATCTTTGATAGCTGGCTGTGGATCAACACGGTCGAATGTTGGCATTGGATACTCTGTCTCAAACGGCTTGTCTGCCAGTTTCTTAAGGAGCATCTTAACAGCTCTCTTAGATCCACGTTCTTTTTCGAAGAAGTTTACACGAACTCCGTTCGGCATGTAACCTTCCTGGCAAGAAGCACCGATTTTTTCGCCTTTAGCGATCTTAAGAGCAAGAGGAGCAAGTTTCTTAACTGCATCTCTCATACCAGCTGCGCTGTTCTTTGTAGATACTGTGTAAACTTTGTTCTTGAACATATCAGCACCTGGGTTTTCAACGTACATACCAGTTACTGCCGGGATTCCGAGTTCTTCCTGTACTGCATCACAGATAGTTCCGCATGCAACACCGTAACGTCCAGCATTGAAAGCAGGTCCAGCGATAAAGATATCAGGATTCTGGCTCTTAACCATTTCAAGAATATCAGCTTTTGCTTTGTCAAGGTTTTCATTGAAGTAAGAGTCACCGCAAACGATTGTAGCTACGATCTCTGCTTCTTCTCCAAACTGCTGTGTCAGAGCCTGTCCAGGTCCAACGATTTCGCCTACGCGAAGTTCAGCAGGATAATCAGCTTTTTCTTCTCCACCAATCTGAGCGAAGAACTGATTGATATAATGTACAACTTTAATTTTACTCATTATCTTTACGTCCTCCATTCCTAGCGTGCACTCAGATATCCAAATCCGGTTTCATTTGTAGCACCGGTAATGGCCTGAATTTCAACTTCGATTGTTCCATCTTCACGATGAGAATGTTCATTACCACCAGCAATGATTGTAACGAAATCTTCTGTTCCGATTACTTTATCCATCTTAGGAAGTACGATTACCTGGTTAGCATTTCCACCGGTTACAACTGCGTCTGCAGCCGGATCAGCATCTGCCAGTGACTGAGATTTTCCGTCACGTCCGGCATATTCGTCTGTAATGATTACAGTCTTAACGCCTTCAGCTTCGATCTTCTTGCAGTTCATGATAAGGTCAGTATCCGGGTTACCGAATCCTTCCTGAGATACGATAACTGCATCAAGGTCTAACAGACGGCACATCTTAGCTGTCCAGTCAGATGAACGCATCTTATCAGCAAGGTATACGTTTTCGTTTGTAAGAATCTGGCAAACGAAGTTGATTGTTTTTCCGTGTTCTTCGAACAGGTCATGTACAACCGGGTTGTTTTCATGAACATATGTTGGGTTCTTATCGCAAGCGGATACACAGTTACCAGATACGATAGCTCCGTCCATAACTTCTGTCGGGTTCATGATTGTAGAGAGTGTTCTCTTAGCATCAACACCGTATACATATGTGTCATGGAGAAGTCCCTGGCTCTGAAGCATCTGTACATAAGCAACTCTCGGAAGGTTCGGGAATTTTTCTTTTCCTTCCATGATTCCGTATGTTTCATAAACTTTTGTTTCATCAGGTGTAAGTTCACGAGCAAGTTCTCCAAGGTAAACTGCTACTCTGAATCCAGCAAGACGAACAGCTTTTTCATATTCATGCTGTTTGATTCCTTCAACTGGTTCGCAAACAACTACTAAGTTGTTAAGTTTAGAGAATGGTGTATATTCTGCACCCGGGCCAGACATATCGATGATACCTTCCTGGAATCCCACGATCTTACCAGCTGTTACAACAGCCATTCCTTTTAATGCATATGTCTTACCACTACCTACAGTGTCAACTTTTGCGATAACGCCTGGGAAGACTCCCCCTCTTCCTTCAACTTTAACACGTGGTTCAATAACATCTTTAACCGGAGTGATACGAACGCTTTCACCTGGTTTTGCGATATCAAATTTAACACCTTTGATTTTTTCGTCCTCGAGAACGATTGCCTTTACAGCTTCTTCGTCAACATAAAGAACACCATTTTCGATCTTTGATTCAGATGCGAACTGAATGTCGTTAATAAAAATGTGACCTACTTCTAATTTCACTGTAAATTCCCTCCTTTTTTGAATGTGTTTGTTGTATGCTCAAAAGTACACCAAACCGCATGTACTTCTACAGCCTTTTTTAGCGCCAGCTTTCCGCTGACGGCAGAGCACTTGAGATCAATGTGTAATCTACAAGCTGAAAGTCTGCATAAACCTGAGGTTTATAAAGATCAGACTTAAACTGAAATTTACCGCATGCCTGAATGGCGCTTGCAATGATCTGCATCGCCTGCGCATCCAGACCTTCCGGCGTTTCTGAGAGCATAACCGACTTATATGGAGTCTCATTCGGTTTTACGCTTCCGGACAGCGGATGTGTCAAAAGGCGGTATCCCTGAAAGATCATCTTCTGAACTTTTTTAAGTGTGTCCTCATAAGAAAGTTCTTCGTATTCCACATGATAATCTTCCCCCAGTTTTTCTTTTACCAGTGGATTATTTGTGATAATCATAAATCCAGTATTCATAGCCGCTTCTTCCTTTCGTCCCCTGTCCGTTTATGCGGTCTTTTTTGACTCCCTGTGTCTGAAATACTCCAGATATTTTTTTAACATATATCTGGTATCAAAAAAGGACGCCAAAACAACTTCTCTGTTTTAAACGTCCTTTCTGTCTCCTTGTAAATTCGGTAATTCCGGATTCAGAGTGTAGTACCTTTCCCGATCCTTTTGCCTGAAAGTTTCACCATTCAACGAGCTTTACTGCTCTACGGTTTGCATCTTCGGCGACCATTTATCAAATATCTTTATAAATGATTCTCTCGCAGGAAATATCAACCTACTATCTAATTGACTGCATCTTTTTATTCATTTTGCAGCATCTTTCTTGCTGACATGATTACTATAACACACATTTATACAAAATGCTAGTCTTTTTATAGATTTTTTTGTATATTTCTTATTGTTTTTTTCTATAACTATTTTTCAGTTATTATGTAAATTATCTATTTGCCTTTTTTCTGATTTGGCAGAAAATTATTATAGTAATCGTCATGCGTCTTCTTAACAAGACCACTGAGTGCTACCAGTGCAATCGCATTCGGGATAACCATCATACTGTTAAAGCAGTCTGCCATATTCCACACAAGTTCTACTTCCTGAAGCGATCCAAGCACTACACAGATACATACAATGATTGAGTAAATTTTAACAGCTTTTGCTCCAAACAGATAACGGATGTTTGCTTCACCGAAGAAATACCATCCGATGATCGTTGAGAATGCGAAGAATAACATACAGATCGCGATAAAGATCTCACCGAACTTACCATATAAAGTAGAGAAAGCATACTGGCTAAGTTCTGCGCCTGTAAAACCACTTGTTCTTGATCCTGTTGTAATAATAACAAGTGCTGTCAGGTTAAGAATTACGAATGTATCAATGAACACACCGATCATAGCTACAAAGCCCTGTTCAACCGGATGGTTTACTTTTGCTACTGCATGTGCGTGTGGTGTAGAACCCATACCAGCTTCATTGGAGAAGAGACCTCTTGCCACACCTTTCTGTACTGCAAGCTTCAAGGTTGCGCCCATTGCACCACCTGCTACTGCTGCCGGTTTAAACGCACCGATAATAATGTCATGGAATGCTGCCGGGATTGCTGTAACGTTTGCAAAAATTACGATCAAAGAACCTAATATATAAAATGCTGCCATGATCGGCACGATCAGTTCAGTAACTTTTGCGATTCGCTTCATACCACCTGTGAATACAAACAGGGAAACAACTGCTACAAAAATACCCATTGCAATCTTCGGAATTCCGAATGCAGTGTTCCATGATGCTGCGATCGAGTTAGACTGAACCGCATTGCCCATGAACCCAAGTGCAAAGATTATCAGGACTGCAAAAATAGCTGCCAGAACTTTTCCGAACGTTCCTTTAAATGCCGCTCGTATGTAATATACCGGACCACCTGTTACGGTTCCGTCATCACTGACCTGTTTGAACTTCTGAGCCATAACCGCTTCTGCAAAGATCGTTGACATTCCGAGGAATGCGCTGATCCACATCCAGAAGATTGCTCCCGGACCACCGACTGCAATTGCAGTTGCAGCTCCGGCGATATTACCGGTACCAACCTGAGCAGCGATCGCCGTTGCAAGTGCCTGGAAAGAAGACATTCCGTCTTTTCCGGCATCCCCTTTCTTACTAAAAAGACCTCCAAAGGTTCTGTTCCATCCATCTTTAAAACCACGGATCTGGATAAATCCAAGCTTAAATGTGAACAGCAAGCCAATACCTACAAGTGCTATGATCAGCACCGATCCTGTTAGGACATCATTTACCTTTAATACTAAATCGTTAATACTCATACATTAACCCTCCTTTTTAATAGACATCCCTTATAGTTTTTATCTGTTGAATCTATAATAACCTATTTATAGTTTTTATGCAATATTTTCAGTTAACTTATTTATTTTTTGTGTATTATCACCATGTTATTGCGATAACATAATAAATTTGCTCTAAATAAGTGCCTTTTTTCGCGCTTTTCTATGTTTGTCAAAAACTCAGTTTTCATATTTTTCGTCAAATTGTCTAATTAATGACGATTTAATATCTATACATTTCCATGGGATTTATAGATTCCTTCAGATGAACGCATTAATTCTTTACTATATTGATATTTCAAAGAAGTTAATTTCAGACCATGAAACATAAATAAAAAGCAGGAAACAATCTTCCGTCTTACCCGGAAATCTGCTTCCTGCTCTTCCATTCTGTTTATTCAGTTATTCTATACATTGATCTCTGCTTTTACACCAAGCAGCTCTTTATTTTCATCCAGGATCGGCCGGATCACATTCTCAAGGAATGCTTCGACCTGTTCTTTGGAACGTCCTACATATTTGGATGGATCCATTGTTTTCTGAAGATCTTCCAGACTCAGATTAAATGCATCATCTGACGCGATCAGTTCAAGAAGGTTGTTGTCCAGACCTTTTTCTTTAACATTCTTTCCTGCTTCCATTGAAAGTTCACGGATTCTTTCATGCAGTTCCTGACGGTCTCCACCAGCTTTTACTGCATCCATCATAATATTCTCTGTTGCCATGAACGGAAGTTCAGACATCAGACGTTTTTCAATTACTTTCGGATATACAACCAGTCCGTCAACGACATTCAGGCACAGATCCAGAATACCGTCAATCGCAAGAAAACCTTCCGGTACACTCAGGCGCTTGTTCGCAGAGTCATCCAGAGTACGTTCAAACCACTGTGTAGCAGAAGTGATCGCCGGGTTCAGTGCATCAATCATCACGTAACGGGACAGAGATGCGATTCGTTCGCTTCTCATTGGATTTCTCTTATATGCCATTGCAGAAGATCCGATCTGTGTCTTTTCAAACGGCTCTTCCACTTCTTTCAGATGCTGGAGAAGACGGATGTCATTGGAGAATTTGTGTGCACTTGCTGCAATTCCGGCAAGAACATTCACAACTCTTGTATCCACTTTACGGGAATAGGTCTGTCCGGATACCGGATAGCATGCTTCAAATCCCATCTTCTTAGCAATCATTGGATCGATCTTATCAATGGTCTCCTGATCTCCCTCAAACAGTTCCAGGAAGCTTGCCTGTGTACCGGTTGTTCCTTTTGATCCAAGAAGTTTCAGGCTTCCAAGCACATAATCAAGATCCGCAAGATCCATAGAAAATTCCTGCATCCACAGAGTTGCTCTCTTTCCAACCGTTGTCGGCTGTGCTGGCTGGAAATGAGTAAATGCAAGTGTCGGAAGATCTTTATACTGATCTGCGAACTTTGAAAGTTCATCCAGAACATTAACCAGCTTTTTCTTAACAAGTTTCAGAGCCTCTGCCATGATAATGATATCGGTATTATCACCTACATAACAGGAAGTTGCTCCCAGATGAATGATCCCTTTTGCTTTCGGGCACTGCTGTCCATATGCATATACATGAGACATCACATCATGGCGCACTACTTTTTCACGTGCTTTTGCGACATCATAATTGATATCCTCTGCATGCTCTTTCAGTTCTGCGATCTGTTCATCTGTAATATTGAGCCCCAGCTCTTTTTCTGTCTCTGCAAGTGCGATCCAGAGTTTTCTCCATGTCTTAAATTTCATGTCCGGAGAAAAAATATACTGCATCTCCTTGCTGGCATACCGCTCTGAAAGCGGACTTACATACTTGTCGTATCCCATAGTCTTATCCTCCCTATTCTTCTGACTCAAACGCGTGGGAAATATCTTTTCCCGGAACGCGCATCGGGTAATTTCCTGTAAAACATGCATCGCAGTATCCAAGATCTCCAACCATGTCTTTCAGCTTATCTATTTCCATATATCCAAGAGAATCTGCTCCGATCATTTCACGGATCTGCTCCGTTGTATGTGAATGAGCAATGAGCTGATCATTCGACGGTACATCTGTACCAAAATAACAAGGATGTAAAAACGGCGGCGAACTGATTCTTACATGAACTTCTTTTGCTCCTGCTTTCTTGAGCATCTTGATGATATTTGCACAGGTCGTTCCACGGACGATGGAATCATCTACCATGACAATACGCTTGCCCCGTACAACCTCTTCAATAACATTCAGTTTGATCTTCACACTGGACTCTCTCTGGCTCTGCTTCGGCTTGATAAAGGTTCTTCCTACATAACTGTTCTTGTGGAATGCCATACCGTAAGGGATTCCGGAATATTCCGAATATCCTTTTGCCGCAACCAGTCCGGAATCCGGCACACCGACAACCAGATCGGCCTCTACCGGATAAGACTGTGCAAGAGCCTTTCCTGCAACAATCCTTGCATGATATACATTGATGTTGTCGATCACGCTGTCCATACGTGCAAAATAAATGTACTCAAAAATACAACGTGCCTGCTTTTCAAGTGGAATCTGCATACTTTTGTCCGAAGATACTCCATGCTTTGTAAAGCTGACAATCTCTCCCGGTTCCACGTCACGGATAAAGTCTGCACCAACTGCTGCAAGGGCACAGCTTTCCGATGCCAGGAACCAGGTATTATCTCGCTTGCCGATACAGAGTGGTTTGAGACCAAATGGATCTCTCGCTCCAATCATCTTACGCGGGCTTGATACAACCAGTGCATATGCGCCTTCAATTTTCTTCATTGCATTCCTGACCGCATCCTCTGCCTTTGAAACCTTCAGACGCTCTCTTGCAATATGATAGGCAATCACTTCCGAATCAATCGTTGTCTGGAAGATTGCTCCGGTATATTCCAGTTCATGACGAAGCTCGATCGCATTCGTCAGATTACCATTATGGGCAATCACCAATGTACCTTTCACATAATTCAGAACCAGTGGTTGTGCATTTTCCGCACGAGTTCCCCCTGCTGTCGAATACCGCACATGTCCGACACCAAGGTTTCCCTTTAATTTGCCAAGTTCTTCCTCATCGAATACTTCATTGACAAGTCCTAGTCCCTTTCTGAAATGAACTTTCCGCTTGCCATAGGTATCTGTCACTGCAATTCCGCAGCTTTCCTGCCCTCTGTGCTGAAGGGCAAACAAACCATAGTACACTGACGGCGCAACATCGCCACCATCCATATCATAGGCACCGAATACACCACATTCTTCACCTAAACCAGTCTCTACTCTTTCAAGTTCGCTCATCGTTTTGTCTTCTCCTATTTGTTGTATCCGCTTAATTTTTACATAGAGAGTATAATACATGATTTTCCGAAAATCAATACACAGCCTTGAACTTTCTCCCGTACACTATGCTCTTCTGTACTCTTTTTTCCATTCTTCAAACAATTCCTTTGACGGTTCGATGTTGATATTTTCTCTCACTTTTTCTATCTTTTCTGTAAGTTTGTTGTCAATTTCCAAAAGGATTTCATTGCCCATGACCATCTTCTGATATTCATCCTGCGGCATGTATCTGGAACTTGCATACAGGTAACCTTCGAGCATTTTATTATCTTCACAGATCTTATACGCCTTCTCATACATTCTCGCCGACTCTTCATACAGAAATGCTCTCCCATATGCTCCGGCAAGGCACGCAGACACGCGACCATAAAAACGCTTATCTACTGAATCATCCTTTTCTCCGTTGACGATCGACATGTAAACCAGGATTGCCGATTCCAGTTCTCCACTTTCCATCAGCTTATCTGCTTTGTATTTCTGACGTTCTACTTCTTTCTGGTTCTTGAGTTTCTCCAGAACATTCTGGATGTGTGCCATTTCACCCGGTGTGTAGATTCTGGATTCATGTAGCACAAGAACCACAAATTTCTCCACGGAACCATGATTCCGGATCAGTTCCACCAGCTTTACTGCAAGATCCTGCATTTCCAGTTCATCTGCGATCCATCTGCAGAGCTGCTCATTCATGATCGTATAATCGATCAGATACAGATTGTTGCACAGATAATAACACAGCTCTTCCAGTGTACTGATCCTTGTATGGATCCTCGAAATTTCATAGGGATGTTTTGCCTTTTTCTTATGACAAAGAATTAAACTGCCCATTGCTGCCTCCTAATTCAATGATCTTCTCCAACCGAAATCCTGATGGCGCAAAAAATTCGCCAAATCCCATATCTTCAAAAATAATATGACAGGTCTTTTCATCCGAGAAGAATGTACTAATTTTCAGACGAAGCGCATAGTTTTTCCGGTCCGGCAAACCTTTCAAAGAAACCGACTCCACAAGATGCCTGCCGGTCACCAGAGAATCTACATGGATCTCAATATCCTCTGTATCACCAAGAAGCACCTCGATCTGTCTGTCTGATTCGTACCAGTGATTGCCCCAGGATACCAGTGGGTACCAGCCTTCTTCTCCATTCACGCGCATCCGCACGGAAATCTGCTCGGTCAGTTTTGTCTCATCCAGGTAGACTGGCGCATCTGACTGTTCCTCTTTTCTGCGCTGCGCTGTATAACACGCTCCTTTACTGTACAGATTATTTCCCATAAACGCACGGCGTCCGTTACAGAGAACGCGCAGAGAATTCGGATACCAGTTATTTTCAAATCCATCTCCTGTCAAAAAGACAGAAGAGATCATCTTCTTGTTGAATACACTCTGGATAAAACGTTTAAAATGCTCATCTGCCGCTTTTGCCTTCTCAACATGCAGCACCGGATAAACTGCTTCCAGTTCTTCCATACGTGCATCTGCCACCTTGTCCACCGTCACAAAGCTTTCTCTGCTTTTCTGCGAACTGTTCTTCAGTTCCCGCAACATATATGCCCGGATCACATCCTCGTCACAGTAAAAAAGTGCCGCTTCATACTGCCATAATTCTTTCGGCTGGTTAAACATATAATGACAGAAGCTTTCCTTGTAGTCCTGAACATAAATATTTTCCTTTGCCACTCCGAGTTTCTGTCCGATTCCCTTCAGCAGGACGCGGATGTCTTCGTTTTTCTCCGGGACTGTAAACGTGATGCTTTCAATTTCTTCAAATCCATTCAACGTGTACTTTACAAAATCCGCCAGCAGCTGGACGCCTTCATATTCCTGTCCGTCTACCTCAATTTTCCTATTGCCAAGCGCACACTCCCAGATCCCTTCCACGCAGATACTGTCCCTTACCGTAGACATCCTTCTTGCCTGTCTTCCGTAAGTCCAGGTCTCTTTATAATAGTTCATCACCAGAGGAATCTGATTGTTCTCTTTTTCAATTCCGGTATCCACCGTCTCCGGTTCCTGTGTTTTTTCATTATAATAACTGATCTGACACATCTTTGCATTGATGTCATATCCTATAATACTTCCATGTGTCATGAAGTATTTCCTCCTTTAGTAAGCAACAAAAATATCCTCAGCAAGCTGTTTTTCTGTTGCAAATTCCTTCATCGCGATTGCCAGTGCTTCATTCTTCAGTGATGTCATATCATTCAGTCTTCCAAATTTTCCGATTGGTCTCACCTCACGCGGCTTATAGTCACTTTTTTCCGTAACCGTCACCTTATCCTTATTCGTCTCTGTAAAATAATAACGCAGAGATTCATCACCAAACAAAATAAAGCTCTTGATATAAGTGTCTTCATATGCCGGAAGCAGTATTTCTTCCTGATAATTCATATTATCACTTTCGCCTTTCCGTATCTGGTAGGAAATTGCCACTTTGCTTCCAGGTTTTGCGTGATATTCAATCATCGTCTTATCATAAAGCTGCACTTCTCTGAGCCAGTTCTCCGGATACTTCAAATAGAAAGAAAAATACAGCTGTTTTTCACACATTTCGCGCAGGAATTCCCGTAGCATCGGTTCCAGTTCCTGATGCACTTCCCTGCTGGAATAATATTTTAGCAGGGCGATCTTACAGATATCCGGAAGATCTTCCTCTTTGCGGTATTCATTTGCGATGATTACAAAAATACATCCTTTTACCTGGCGTCCATTCACCACATATTCTCTTGAAACATAAGCAAGATATGCTCTCTTTAAACGGAAATACGTTCTTCCTTCATAATAATCCGCAAAAATTTCTTCCTCACCAAACATAGTTTCCGAGAAAAGCATCTGCGTAATGATTCTTTCTGAAAGCTTGTAGGTTGTAATATCATAATCTCTTGCCACATGCCAGAGTTTCTTCATATTACGGGTCGATCCACAATAATACTCAGCAAGATAAGACAGCGTCTGCTTATCATACTGATCTTTCAGAAACAGTTCAAAGCATAATGCCAGAAGAAAATCATCCTCCTCCGTACCTTCTTCACGCAGGCGCATACTGCACATTTTAAACACTTCTTTTTCATCTGTCATCTCCAGCCCGTGCTCTCTAAGCATATCCCAGGTCAGTTCTTTTTTCTCTTTCTTCCGTTCCTCTTCCTCATGCTCTTCCTGATATTTTTTGCAGATTTCCATATACCGGTTCTCATAGAACATCCTCATAGTCTCATATGGAATGGAATCAATGTAATGGCGGCCGTCTTTTGATTCCCAGACAATCCGTGCGTCTTTATTGTATAAATATACAATCACTCCATCCGCACTGTACTGTACCTTCTGACTGATCGTTCCGTCAGGCTCGATCACCATGACAAACGCCATGTTCTTTACCGTTGTCTTAATCTCATAAGCATGGCAGATATCATAAACTGCCCGAATTCTTTCTGGTGTCATATCCCGCTCAGTACAGCAGCGTTTGTAAATAATATGCAGAATATCATTGATCCTTCGATTCTCAAGCTGCATCCAGGCAAACCGCTCCATCTGCTCTCTGTAAGCACTGTAAAGCTCACTGCTTTCTTCCTCACAGTTAATCAGATTTGCATACAACACCGCTGCTTTTTTATATTCCAGTGTATTTCCATGCCGGAAGTAAAGTAATACGGATTTTGGAAACTGTCTGTCCAGATATTTGTCATCCACAGTCATCATATAATATTCAAAAAGCTGCGCAATCTTCAGATCTTCTTTTACTGCCAAGGCATACCACTTGAAGCATTCCGGTGTTGTCCGATTGCCACGGATCAGATGGGTACAAATTGCTGTCAGAATCTGTGGATCCGGGAAAATCCGATAAACCTTCCGCATCACAACATCCAGATTCTTATCATAAGTCCGCTGTTGGGATGCAAGATTCGCCATATAAAGCGCAATTTCCTTTGTCAGAACTCCGTGCTTCTGCGCAAAATTGAGAATCTGTACTTCAAATGCCGAGAGCTTTTTCAGACAGGTTGGCTTCTCCAGAAAACACCGGTATGCCTGCCAGTACAGAATTACCTGGTTCGCACCGTTGCTGCAGTGGCGTTCCAGAACCTGTAATTTTTTGCTGTAGTTTTTATATTCCGGATCAATGTCAATCAGCATACACACAAGCTCCCATGAAGTTGGTTCTTTCATATATGCCTTATTCAGTTCTTCAATTGCTTTGTTAACCTGGCTGCCTGATTTTCTCAAAAGCGCAGTCAGATACAGATAATACGATGAAATGACCGAATCCTTATTCACTGAGAAACGGCTGTAATTGTAATCATCCAGAATATCACTGGCCTTGTCCGGCTCCTTACAGAGCAGATTAAGATGTGCATCAAACAGTGGATAAACATCTCCGTCTTCTGAATATATATCCAGTCCCTTCAGTTTTTCTCTTGTTGCGTCCGCCCAGGCTGTCAGATCCTTTCCTTCCGCATTGCACGCAAGGAAATCCTTTATGATTGATGCAATCGTCTTATCTGCCACACGTCTGTTTTCTGCATGATCCTTGTGATTGGCCAACATTACCTCATAGGTCAGCGATTCATACGGACTTTCAAAAACAATCTGTCCATAATTATTTCCCGCATGAGCCTTTTCCGGATGAATGATATAACTGAAATCAAACAGATTTCCCACAAAATCGTCCGTTGTAAAGTTATCCCTTCCAATCTGGATAAAATCACCGCTCACATGCACCTTCACAGGCATAAATCCCCAAGTATTCTTTGTAAAATGAATAATCTCACGGGTTGCTTCTTTTAAATTGCGGAAGGTTCTCTGATTCCGTCCCATTGTCAGGAAAATACATTCTTTCTGTTTGATTCCGACCAGAAATTCTTCCATCGCCTGCTCACCGAGAGACCATTTCCTAATATTATCATAAAGTGCCTTTATCCTTGGCTCTTCATACTTTATCACGTCATAAAAATCGCGTGATCTGAAAAGGCGGTGTGCCTCAATAAAGTTCTCCATCGCCAGCCTTTTAAAATCACGGATATTCTGTACTCTTCCACAGGAAGTCTCGACTGATGGTTTTTCAATGATCGCAGTAAAGTTTACCTCAAATTCTCCACCATTACATACAATCGTAAACTTTCCCTGTTCAACATGCCCGGGAGCAAGTCCGCTTCCATCATAAGTAAAACGGAGCTCCACCGGGTTGCCCTCAAATCCCTGTTCTTCTAAATGTATACGAAAAGAAGAAGAATATACAAGTCCTCTGATATCTCCTTCTTTCCTGTTCTTCAAAATGAAACTTCCCTGGCAGGACTCTCCTTCCCCGATCGTCATCTCAAGATTCGTTACCGGCAGTACAATCTCCGGATGAACGGTTCGAAAATCTCCTTTGGAAAATTTTTTTATTTTATTCTTCAAGCTTGCCACCTACTTCTGCATTGCATTTTTTCAAAAAGACATTATAATAAATTATAGCATTATTCTGCATATCAGGCAATGCGGAATACCCGTTTTTTTTAATTCACAGATTTTTGTTATACACAAAGGAGAATACTATTTATGGAAGCAAAACCGCAGTTTCATGGAAGTGACACCGCTGCTGTCGCCGCATTTTATCATGTACCGGTGGACGAGATCGTCTGCTTTGGAGCCAATGTCAACCCACTTGGATTATCCAAAAACCTGAAAAAAGATCTTGCTGCACATCTGGATCTTCTCAGTAGTTATCCGGACCGAAATTACACTACTTTGAAAAAAGTGATTGCCGATTACTGCCAGATTTTACCGGAACATGTAATCGTCGGAAATGGTTCTACCGAGCTGATCTCTCTCCTGATCCAGACACGGAAACCACAAAAAACACTGGTTCTTGGACCAACTTATTCCGAGTATGGACGTGAACTGGATCTGGTGGGAAGTTCCATCCATACTTACCTGTTAAAAGAGTCAGATCAGTTCCATCTTGATATCCATGCCTTCTGCGAAGAAATCAGGAAAGGCTATGATCTGGTGATATTATGTAACCCGAACAATCCGACTTCGTCCGCTCTCAAAATGCCTGAGATCCAGACCATTCTGGACTGCTGCCGGGAGGCTGGCTCTTTCTTGATGATCGATGAGACTTACGTTGAATTCGCACCGGATATTAATGAAATTTCTTCCATGTCTCTGATTAGCAGTTTTGATAATCTGATGATTCTCCGTGGCGTATCCAAATTTTATGCCGCACCTGGTCTCCGCCTCGGCTACGGTGCAACCAGTAACAGCCAGTTTCTTCAGGATCTTCTGCTGATGCAGAACCCATGGAGTCTGAACAGCCTCGGCGCTTACGCTGGTGAGAAGATGCTCCAGGATCAGGAGTATATCCGGAAAACACGGGATCTGATCCTCTCCGAGCGAGACAAAATGTGCACTGAAATCTCCAAAATCAATGTGCTGACTGTGTATCCTGCTTATGCGAATTTTGTACTGGTAAAGATTGAAAAAGAGGGAGTTACTTCTGCGGATGTGTTTGAATTTCTGATCAAGCAGGGTCTGATGGTGAGAGACTGCTCCAGCTTCAAAGAACTGGGCGGGGAATACTTCCGGTTCTGCATTATGGCTCCGGAAGATAATAAGAGACTGCTTCAAGGAATACAGGATTTCTTTGCATAATGTTTCCTATCCCCACAAGAAGACCATTCACTAAATCACCAACTCTTATTTCTAAAAATTTTGAGCAGCACAGGATCCCGGCGCAAATGATATTGAATCGTTGCGACTAAGAGCACACAAAAATAGGGGTGGTGTCCGTGTTCACACGAACATCATCCCCTTTTTTGTACAAGTTTCGGAGTTGCCATGCATCCGTATGAAACTGCCAGTGACAGTTTCATAGGTGACGATCAATATCATTTGCGCCGGGATCCGTCCCTCTTCACACTATTCTTTCAAAATAAGCGCCACAAACACAAGATCTTCTTCCCCCGCATTCTTGATGCCATGTCCATTTCCGTCTGCGCAGAAAGTCACATCACCAACTTCTACCGGATATTCTTTGCCATTATCATTGTAAATGCCTGCCCCTTTTGTCAGATAGTAAGTCTCAGTCTCTCCATGATGCTCATGATATCCGATCTCACATCCAGGTTTTAACGTTACTTCATTGAACATCTTGCAGTACGCGCCGAGCTGTTCACCTTTGATCAGTTCTTCCTTCAGGATATAGCCTGCGCCACCCGCTACATTTTCTGCTTTGATTGGTTGTCTTTCTGATTTCTTTGTCATGACTCTTTTCCTCCTGTCTGATCAGATTTCTTTATCTGTCATTGTGACACGATTATTGAATTGCGTCAAGTGCCGCAGAAATATCTGCAATCAGATCCTCTTTATCTTCAAGTCCCAGACTGATACGAATCAGTTCTGCCGGAACTCCTGCTTCTTTTAACTGCTCATCATTCATCTGGCGATGTGTGGATGTTGCCGGGTTCAGGCAACAGGTTCTCGCATCTGCCACATGGGTTTCAATCGCTCCAAGCTTCAGATTCTGCATGAATACGGAAGCAGCTTCTCTTCCACCTTTCAATCCGAAAGATACCACTCCACAGCCCCCGTCTGGCATGTATTTCTTTGCTCTTTCATAGTATTTGTTAGATGGAAGTCCTGGATAATTGACATAAGCAACCTTTGGGTGCTGCTCCAGAAATTCTGCGACAGCCTGTCCGTTCTCCACGTGTCTTGGCATACGCACATGAAGAGATTCCAGTCCGAGATTCAGGATAAATGCATTCTGTGGTGCCTGGATCGATCCGAGATCACGCATCAACTGAGAAGTACATTTTGTGATAAATGCGCCTTCTTTTCCGAATTTCTCAGCATAGGTAATTCCATGATAGCTTTCATCCGGTGTGCAAAGTCCGGGATATTTATCTGCATGAGCCATCCAGTCAAATTTACCACTGTCTACGATTGCTCCACCGACTGCTGCTCCATGTCCATCCATATATTTTGTAGTCGAATGTGTCACAATATCTGCTCCCCATTCGATCGGATGACAGTTGACCGGTGTCGGGAAGGTATTATCCACGATCAGCGGTACACCATGCGCATGTGCAACCTTTGCAAAAAGCTCAATATCCAGAACAGTAAGTGCCGGATTGGCAATCGTCTCACCAAACATCAGCTTTGTATTTGGCTGGAATGCCGCATTTAATTCTTCTTCTGTTGCATCCGGAGAAACAAATGTTGCGTCAATTCCCATTTTCTTCATTGTCACACTGATCAGATTGAAGGTTCCACCATAAATCGAAGATGAAGCCACAATATGATCTCCTGCTTCACAGATATTGAACATAGCAAAGAAATTCGCTGCCTGTCCGGAAGAAGTCAACATTGCAGCTGTTCCGCCTTCCATCGCCGCGATCTTTGCCGCTACGTGGTCGTTAGTCGGATTCTGCAGACGGGTGTAGAAATATCCGGATGCCTCCAGATCAAATAATTTTCCCATATCTTCACTTGTATTGTATTTGAATGTCGTAGACTGAATGATCGGAACCTGTCTCGGCTCTCCATTTCCAGGTGTATATCCTCCCTGCACGCATTTTGTTCCCATATGATAAGTATTCATGAGAAAGTTCCTCCTTTTTCTTTTACACATTTCCTCTAATGTATATTCATTAAGTATGTTTTCTATTATAGCAGAAAACGGGAGATTTTGTTTAAAAATCTCCCGTTTGTTTTATATTTTTCGCAGAATATGCAGTTTTTCTTTTATTTTCCTCTTACGGTTTACATCTCCCACACGGGCTATACCCCTCTTTAATCAGTTCTTCTCTTGAACCAGTAAATGTTTTTTTATTTCCTTCTTTGATATCTTTTACTCCTGAACACTCCGGCGTATGGAACTTCTTTGTATTTTCATTCAACACATACGTCTTTTTCTCTGTATTTCCACTGGTTTTTCCCGTACCCGCTGACGCATCCTCATCGGAAAGCACTGCCTTTCCCGTTGCATAATCAATCGTAATTCCCGGCTGTACATTATAGACATACACATTAAATTTCACACCTTCTCCATGATCCTCCACTGATTCTGCTTCCATTAAAACTCCGGATGCAACCAGATTCTCCCCTTCAAATACCGGTGTGACACGATACATTACATGATTATCTGTCTCTTTGATGTAGTCGGCAACCATATTTTCAAATGGCAGCATTCCATCCACATTCATATAGCGGGTTCCTGTAATCAGATTCTTTTCGTTTGCATTTTCTGCCGTCAGCTGATAGCCTATCAGATGACAACGGTTGTAAAGATATTTTCCATCCACATTGTCAAATTTTATTGTCTGCCATCCGGACGGTTTCACCTGTCCAATCTTTCCTCTTTCCCCGGTCGGCATCAGATCTGTCCCAATGTTGGACGCGGCAACACCGCATCGTCCCAACTCATCCAGATCACTGTAGCTTTCATAAGACTGATCTGTCAGCTCATCTTCGGTAAAATCCGGTTCATTATCGTCAATCACTACATACGGTGTTCCGCTGTATACCGGAATATTATCCAATGTAGCGCTCACCGGATCCTGGCTGCCACCTGCTGTCGATTCATTTTCTCCGCTACCTGACTGTTTTTCAACTACTGCTGCCTGACTGTTTCCATATGATGCACTTTGCGCATCTGCTCCACCTGTGCCACACACTGTCAGAAACAATGCAAACGTCAGAAGCAGCACACCTCTCATTTTTCCAATTTTCTTCTTCATAGCAATCCCTGCCTGTTGTAAATTTCTTTTGTAATCTTCTCATGGGAGTAACCGGAAAAATCTTTTCTCTCTTCCAGTCTCCACTTGCTTAAATCTACCTCAAAAAATACATCTGCCGGATAATCCCGGTTCCATTTATACAGAACAATCTCTGTAATCTTCCCCTCATATCCAGCCAGATTCTCCCCCTCAACAAAACAGAAATCCTCTTCTTCTGCCTTTTCCAGAAAATTCCGGTCAACCTTCCACATTTTTTCATCCTCCAGGTACCCTGCGTCCTGTATTTTCTTCCCAGTCCCAGTTTCCTGGCATACCTCTTCTTTTGCTTTAAAGACTTCTTTAAAAAGCTTATCTGCCTCCGGCGCCATCCAGAGCACATTCCCTCTCGTCATCTCAAGAATATCCTCTGACACTATCCGGTCCCGGCTCACTCTCCTGCCATTAAAGCATATCCCCATCCGATTATCCACACATACAATAGTTTTCACACTACAAAACTCCTTCCCCGCAATTCCGACCAATATCCGAAATTCTCTACACAGCTTCACATTCTTTTGCCACTGTAGCGTCCGTCTCGTCCCTGCATTTTCCATAACACAAACAGGCAGAGAATCCAATCCCTGCCTGTCCGTATTCATAACATCTTATTCAACTTTCGCAATATCAATCAGTGTAAGCTGACGGATATCTGTATTTTCCAGACTTGTCACAAGTGCTCTTGCAGTATCCATAGCTGTCAGTACATTGACACCTGTCTCGATTGCATTACGACGGATTACAAATCCATCTCGTGCATGATCTGCTCCCTGTGGAGGAGTATCAATTACAAGGTCGATCTCGTGTCCAAGGATCAGATCCATCAGGTTCGGTGATTCCTGCTCAATCTTATTGACCGGAATTGCTTTTACGCCACCTTCTTTTAATGCATCAGCTGTACCGCGTGTTGCAAAGATGCGGTAGCCAAGTGCCTCAAATCTGCGTCCGATCTCGACAGCTTCTCCCTTATCCTCATCACGAACAGTCATGATCATGTTCTTATATTTTGGAAGGTTGATTCCAGCTCCAAGGAACGCTTTGTAAAGTGCCTCGTTAAATGTAGTTGCAATTCCCAGACACTCACCTGTAGATTTCATTTCCGGTCCAAGGCTGATATCTGCACCACGGATCTTCTCAAATGAGAATACCGGCATCTTGATTGCAATATAATCAGCTTCTTTCTGAAGTCCCGGTGTGTAACCCATTTCTCTGATCTTATGTCCGATGATTGCTCTTGTAGCAAGCGGAACGATCGGGATACCTGTTACCTTACTGATATAAGGAACGGTACGACTTGAACGTGGGTTTACTTCGATGACATAAACATCTTCGCCACATACGATGAACTGGATGTTGATCATACCAATTACGTGAAGGGCTTTTGCAAGACGCTTTGTATATTCTTCAATTTTACGCTTTGTCACTTCAGAAATGCTCTGCGCAGGATATACAGAAATACTGTCACCAGAATGGATTCCGGCACGCTCAATATGTTCCATAATACCAGGGATCAGAATGTCTGTTCCGTCACATACTGCATCGACCTCAATTTCTTTACCGACCAGATATTTATCAACCAGAATCGGGTGATCCTGTGCAATACGGTTGATGATTCCGATAAATTCATCAATATCATGATCGTTGATTGCAATCTGCATTCCCTGTCCGCCAAGTACATAAGAAGGACGAACCAGTACCGGATATCCGAGACGGTTGGCAACCTCTTTTGCTTCTTCAGCGGTAAATACTGTATCTCCCTTCGGACGTGGAATATTGCACTGTGCAAGGATCTCGTCAAAGAGCTCTCTGTCCTCTGCAGCATCTACATCTTCTGCGGAAGTTCCAAGAATCGGCACTCCCATCTTCATCAGGGATTCTGTTAATTTGATCGCAGTCTGTCCACCAAACTGAACAACTGCTCCGTCCGGTTTTTCCAGGTCTACAATGCTCTCTACATCTTCCGGAGTAAGTGGTTCGAAATACAGCTTATCTGCGATATCGAAATCGGTACTTACAGTTTCCGGGTTGTTATTTACGATAATAGTCTCGTATCCTTCTTTTGCAAATGCCCATGTACAATGTACAGAACAGAAGTCGAACTCGATACCCTGTCCGATACGGATCGGTCCTGATCCAAGTACTAGAACTTTCTTTTTGCCGGAAGTCTCTTCTACTTCGTTCTGGCTTCCGAATACAGAATAATAATATGGGGTCTCTGCCGCGAACTCAGCCGCACAGGTATCAACCATCTTGTATGCTGCAACGATTCCGTTTGCATGACGCATATCGTGGATTTCTCTCTCATCTTTTCCGGTCAGTCGTGCAATAACATTATCCGGGAATTCAATACGTTTTGCTTCTTTCAGAAGTTCCGGTGTGAGTTCCTGTGTCTTCAGAGCCTGTTCCATCTCAACAAGGATCGCAATCTTGTCGATGAACCATTTGTCGATCTTTGTGATCGCATGAATCTCGTCATAAGAGATTCCTTTGCGGAGTGCTTCTGCGATCATCCAGATTCTGCGGTCATCTACGATTTCCAGTTTTTCCAGAATTTCTTCTTTGGAAAGTGCTGAGAAATCATAAGAAAGCAGGCAGTCTACATGCTGCTCTAGAGAACGGATTGCTTTCATAAGAGCTCCTTCAAAGTTATCGCAAATACTCATAACTTCTCCGGTAGCTTTCATCTGTGTCGTCAACGTTCTCTTTGCACTGATAAATTTATCGAACGGAAGTCTCGGCATCTTAACAACACAGTAGTCAAGCATTGGCTCGAAGCTTGCATAAGTTTTCTTTGTAACTGCATTCTTGATCTCGTCCAGTGTATACCCAAGGGCAATCTTTGCAGCAACTTTTGCGATCGGGTATCCTGTCGCTTTGGAAGCCAGTGCAGAAGAACGGCTTACACGCGGGTTTACCTCAATTACACAATATTCAAAAGAGTCTGGATGTAATGCGTATTGTACGTTACATCCACCAGTAATATTCAGTTCTGTAATGATATTCAGTGCCGAAGTACGCAGCATCTGATATTCTTTATCTCCAAGAGTCTGGGAAGGTGCAACAACGATACTGTCACCGGTATGAACTCCGACCGGATCAATATTTTCCATATTACATACAGTAATACAGTTTCCGGCACTGTCTCGCATTACTTCGTACTCGATTTCTTTCCATCCTGCAATGCAGCGCTCTACAAGAACCTGTCCTACACGTGACAGACGGAGTCCGTTCTCAAGGATTTCTTCCAATTGTTCCTGATCATGTGCGATACCACCACCGCTTCCGCCGAGGGTATATGCCGGACGAAGAACAACAGGATATCCGATCTTATCTGCAAACGCAACACCATCTTCTATATTTTCAACGACCAGCGAAGCTGCAACCGGCTCACCGATCTTTTCCATGGTATCTTTAAATTCCAGACGGTCTTCTGCTTTCTTGATGGTTTCCGCCGTTGTACCGATCAGTCTCACATTATGTTCCTTAAGGAATCCTGCTTCTTCCAGTTCCATTGCAAGGTTCAGTCCGGCCTGGCCTCCAAGGGTAGGAAGTACGCTGTCCGGTTTTTCTTTAAGGATCAGCTGTTCTACAACTTCTACCGTAAGTGGTTCGATATAAACGCGGTCTGCAATATCTTTGTCCGTCATGATCGTTGCCGGGTTCGAATTCAGAAGTACAACTTCAAGTCCTTCTTCCTTCAGTGAACGGCATGCCTGTGTTCCGGCATAGTCAAATTCTGCTGCCTGTCCGATTACGATTGGACCGGAACCAATAACTAATACTTTCTTTATGTCTTTATTTCTTGGCATTATTTTGTTCCTCCCATCATATCCATAAATCTGTCAAACAAGTAACCAGAATCCTGTGGTCCCGGGCAAGCTTCCGGATGGAACTGTACTGTGAAAATATTCTTTCCAACGTATGACATTCCTTCGTTTGTATTGTCATTTACGTTCACAAATGCAGGTACTGCAACGCTTTCCGGAATGCTATCAGCATCTACAGCATAACCATGGTTCTGGGAAGAAATATAAACTCTTCCTGTCTGCAGATCTTTTACCGGATGATTTCCGCCCCTGTGTCCGTATTTCAACTTATAGGTCTTACCACCGTTGGCGAGTGCCATCAGCTGATGTCCCAGACAGATTGCAAAGATTGGGATCTCTGAATCGTATAATTTTCTGATTTCTTTAATAATGGAAGTGCAATCCGCCGGATCGCCAGGTCCGTTCGACAGCATGATACCGTCCGGATTTGCGGAAATGATCTCTTCTGCAGGTGTATTTGCCGGGTAAACGGTAACTTCACATCCACGATCATTTAAAGACCTTGCAATGTTGTTCTTAGCACCAAAGTCCATCAATGCAACTTTTGGTCCATTGCCTTCTAAGACATATTTTTCACTGCAAGTTACTTTGGAAACTACATCTCCTACTTTGTATGCATGAAGTTTCGGAAGTACCTCGTCCAGATTGTAATTTTCATTCGTTGTGATCATACCATTCATTGTACCCTTTTCGCGGAGGATTTTGGTAAGTGCTCTGGTATCAATTCCTGCAATTCCCGGAATATCCTGTTCTTTCAGGAAATCCTGAATTGTACCTTCACAACGGAAGTTGCTTGGCATTCTGGACAATTCTCTTACAATATAACCATCCGGCCACGCCTTCTTGGACTCCATATCCGGTGTAATACCATAGTTTCCGATCAGCGGATATGTCATGACAACGGCCTGTCCGGCGTAAGAAGGGTCTGTCAGCACCTCTAAGTATCCAGTCATTGAAGTATTGAATACAATCTCACTAATCATATCTTTTGTTGAGCCGATGCTTGTGCCTTCAAACACAGTTCCGTCTTCTAAAATTAGAAACGCTTTCATATGTTCACCTTATCCCTTCGTAATACTCTTTTATTCTCAAAAAAGGGGCACTCTTGGAGTCTTTTCAATTCCAGAGCGCCCACACTTTCTCAAATTGTAAAAAGTTTACCATATCTGGTTACAGATTTCAATACCTATTTTTTATGTTTATTTTAAAGTGTAATTTTTTTAAAAAAGAGTTGCTTTTATTCAAAAATTTGATATAATATAATTCGTGACTGCGAAAGCAGTACGAATGCTGGAATAGCTCAGTCGGTAGAGCACTTCACTCGTAATGAAGGGGTCGTCGGTTCAAGTCCGATTTCCAGCTTAGTGATCAGAGAAAAAGGGAGTGCCTGTTTATCAGACATTCCCTTTTTGTATCCGGCAGAAATGCCTGTGATACCTTCACTGACTGTCCTATCGACCGGACATCTGTTTTTCCTGTTCTTCGATCATTTTCTTGACCATATAACCTCCGACAGATCCGTTCTGTCTTGAAGTTAAGTCTCCGTTGTACCCGTCTGATAACGGTACTCCCAGTTCGCTTGCAACCTCGTATTTAAATTTGTCCAGTGCACCTTTTGCTTCTGGCACGGCTGCTCTGTTTGATGAACGACTTGCCATATTCATTTCCTCCTTTTTTGTAACATTTTGTTTTGTGTTACGCTCCTAGTATATGGAGAATAAATTCAGATTACACTGGGAGGTTTTGTTAATTTTAGCATTTTTTATTTTGCAGTAATCTGCACCAGATGAGTATGAAACATTTTAAACTGAAGCATGACGCATTTGGTATTCTTTGCATAAAAGCAGACTTTGGGAGAAAACTTAGATCATAATATAAAATCCAAGTCAGGACAATTCTGCAATTCTGGATACACCTACATAAATTTCGGAAATTTTATACCATGTACGGTAATCAACAGTTCCGGTTACCGGAAGCCCGAACACCGACTGGAATTTTCTGACGGACGATGCTGTTGCCGGACCATAAATACCGTCAACTGTGATTTTCGGAATTGCCGGGTATGCACCGGCAATGACATTTAGCTGTTCCTGCATTTGCCGGACTTTTGTACCAGAAGAGCCCTGGGAAAGGGTATACCCTGGCCATGAAGACGGAATGCCTGAAATTTCTTCAGCGGTATTGATGTAAATATCATCTCCGTAATAATAGCGGAGGATTTCCGACGGAGAATACCCCTGATCACCAAGTGCTTTAGAACCCCATTGGGTCATCCAGTTCGGACACTGAACCTGTCTTCCGTCACAGTATTGTGTCAGAATCGGCTGCCTTACATTCGGTCTGGAAAGATAATCTGCAAACAGTTCGTCCACCACTGTAGAAATGGAGTCAAAAACATTTCGTTCCGGAATCCATTTGTGATCAAAAGCCGTAGAAGATGTAATTGTGAAATCATAGCCCTGATTGCGATACCCTTTCGTTAACGGTCATTCGTGGTTGGGGACAAAAGTGGTCTAAATCCACTTTGAAACGAATCACCACTGTATCATCTGTAATATCAATCCGTTCAATCAGCTTATTTACCAGTACCCGTTTTGTTGCGACATCTGCATTCATAAAGATATCTTGCCACGTTGGCAAATTATGATATAAATTTTCCCAATCCTCCTGACTCACTGAAAGATTTTTTATATTTGTTTCCAATTCCTCAACAACTGTTTTCTGTTTCGATGCTTTGTCTTTTTGCTTTTCAATACTCTTTGCAAGGTCTTCCAACGATAATGGGTATGTACCTGTAATCGCATTTGGAATTGCATCATTCAGAATATCAATATTTTTTTCGATTTCCTGTAAGTTTCGTTTCTCACGTACAAGAATCTGTTCCTGTCGCTTCTTTTCAAAAGACTGATTCTCCAAAATCTGTTCAAATATATTTTCATCTTCCTGTAATCGTCCGACATACTCAGATAATTTTTTAAATACGATTGGTTCTATTTTATCCGCACGAATCTGCTTCATTTTTTCATGTGGAACACCTTGCCACACATTTTGGCACTTATAAATACTTTTCTGAGAACTTCTACGTTCCCCTGTTCCTTTAATTGTCCAATAATCATACTTTGTACCGTTAGTCAGTTTTCGCCCACAGTAACCACAATAGGCTACATCAATCAAAGCTAGATTCCCATCATTTCGGGAAATAATAGTTGCTTTTTCATTCCATGGCTGTTTTTGATATTTTGTTCTGCGTTTCTGACGACTTATTTGAACTTTTTCCCATAATTCAGGATTGATAATTGTAATCTCTTTATTTTGTTTTTCGGCAATAATCCAATCCTTTCTATCTAAACTATGTGACATCCCATTTTGGGTTTCCCGTCTTTTGTATGCAGTATATCCTGCATAAATAGGATTGGTAAGAATGCTTGTAATTGTTCCGCTTTTCCATACATCATTTGGTGCTAAATTTTTATATCTGCTATCATTATTTAAAGAAGATGCAATTTTTCCAGAGCCAAATTCTTTATAAAATGATAACTCATAGATATACTTTACCACTTCTGCTTGTTCTGGTGCAATAACCAGATGTTTCAATGCCCTTTGATGTTTGCTATATTCTCCCGAATACTCTAATTTATATCCATAAGGAGCTTTACCTCCCATAAATTTTCCCTGTTGCACAAGTTTTTGGGCAGTGTCCTTTACTCGCATACCAGTATCAGAACTGCTTTTTTCTGCCATTGCATATCGCATGGATAACATCAGCATTCCCGTGATTTCTCCAAGGTCAGGAGTCAGCAGTCCATCTTTAACGGTATAAACATCTACTCCAAACTGTTTTAAGGACATAATATACATTGGAATCTCTAACATTCTTCTTCCAAGTCGGTCATCTTTATAAGCTAACAAAATATCATATTCTTTGTTTTCTGCATCACGTAAAGCTTCTTGTAAAACATCTCTGTCAGCTACTGAATTTTTATAACCACTGTTACTTCCCTCAAAATATTCTTTTGAATCTAAAATCCACTCCTCATGTTTCTTCACTTCCTCGACAACAATCTTGCGCTGAATAGATAAATCCCCATCAGCTTCCAACTGTTGATCAGAACTTACACGGAGTAAAATTCGTACTATCTTTTTGGTATCTTCTTTCACATCTTTCATTTGATTCTCCTCCTCGATCTAAAAATAAGACCATCTGTATTACATTTTCTAAATTGTATTAATATGCATCTCCGTATCAGAACTGCTTTTTTCTGCCATTGCATATCGCATGGATAACATCAGCATTCCCGTGATATCTCCAAGGTCAAGAGTCAGCAGTCCATCTTTAACGGTATAAACATCTACTCCAAGCTGTTTTAAGGACATAATATTCATTGGAATCTCCAACATTCTTCTCCCCAGTCGGTCATCTTTATCTGACACTAAAATGTCATATTCTCTGTTTTCTGCATCACGCAAAGCTGCCTGTAAAACATTTATGTCGGTTACTGAATCTTTATCCCCCACGTTATTTCCTACAATATATTCTTTTGAGTCTAAAATCCAATTTTGATGTTTCTTTACCTCCTCTATAATAAGCTCACGCTGAATAGATAAACTTTCATCCATCTCTGACTGATAGGTTGAATTTGCACGAAGTAAAATTCTTACTGTTTTTTTAGTGTTTTCTTTCATATTTTTCATTTGATTATCCTCCTTAGATATCTGAGTACAGTAATCTGTATTTCTTTATAAATCTGTTACATTTTCTGTGTTGTCTGTTCCTTTAGAAGCGTTAACATAATTTGTTTTACTTCTTTCAACTGTGTTTCTTCCATCTCGCAATTGTTTTGTTTAGGAAAATCCAATATAACTTTAAAACCATTTGCTTCTGTTTCAAAACATTTACGTGACACGTTCTTCAATTTTGCCTCCATAAATATATTACTTGTTACATCTTTATTTTCAGCAGACTTGTCACATTCCTTAGATGTAAATGTGTTTATTATATGTTCTTTCCCAGAGTGATTAAAAGATGGGAATTTAGAAATTTCCTGTTTCATATAGGTACCTCCAATAAATTCATATTGTTGATGCCTTTATTTTTCGAGAAAAGTTTCCTCACGGAGAAAGACAATCTGAATAATCCGCTTCATCTTTTGAATCATCGTAAAAGTGAATACCATTCGGAATTTTTTAATCTTGTAATATATATCTATCTGAAATCACTTTGTTTTTTTCTTACGCTTAAAAGCAGTATCATAATATTCAAGTAAATTATTTTCGGGATTCAGACTAGTCTTTACATCCTTCCTGTCTGAACTGTAGTCAACGACCTCGTCATAGTCATCCTTTGAAAATTTATATTCATGATGTTTCATTATTTTTAATTCTTGTAATTTGTACCAATTTTGTCTTAATGCATTTAGCTGTCGATTAAAACGAATGGTTTTGGGATAAAAAGTAATACCAATAATTGGCTCTCTGCCATCAGAAAAGCTACGAAAAAACTGTCCACAGCAGTGGCAAAGATAAAAGTAATTACCATCCAGTAAAAAATCTTTATTTAAAATTCCACACACAGGACATATTTCAACGTCGATATACATTATTCTTTTCATACACACTCACTCTCCAATCGGAAAATATTTGTTGAATTTCTTTCTCGAGCTGTCGTTGCCTTCCTGAAAATTGACTTATAAACTCCATGAAGTCGGATTGCATTTCTGAAAAGAACGGATAAGATGCCAGTGAGTAAAATGACAACCACCCCCTTATCACTTGGCAAATTTTTCCTATCTTTTCTTTTTCACTAGAAATAGATTCGTCCAATAAAATGTCTTTTGCCTTTTTCTTCAGCGATTCAATCGCCTTAGGAGCAGGAAAACATTTTATCTCTCCATTTTGTTTACAGATTCTCCATCCCAGAAAAACAAATCCATCCGTAACTTTGCACAGGGCTGTTTTTCCTTTTGAGAGCTTCAACCCTCTGGTAGAAAGAAAATCATCAATTTCCGGAAGCAACTTTGCTCGCAGGACAAAAGTCGCATATACATTAGTAGTAAAGAGAAAATCATCAGCATAGCGTATAAGAATCCCCCGTACATCAGAACCAATAGGCACAATATCTGCACCGAAAGGCTCAGCATCTATGCCGAAAGGAACATCAATGCCCGAAAGGGCACTTTTGCGGTTACTAACGCCGCATAAAGCTTTCCATTGATAAAGTCTTTCTCGACAAACACCCTCAATACCATCCAATGTCCAATTGCATAAACAACTGGATACACTGCCACCTTGCGGTATTCCTTTCTTTGAGGTATGGTAAGAGTTATCTTTTATGAATCCTGATTTCAAAAACTTTCGAAGAAGTTCTGGCTTTATTGGAAAATTTTCCAATAACCATTCGTGACCAATGTTATCGAAACAAGATTCTATATCTGATTTCAATACATATTCACAATCAGGATTTTTAGATAAATACTCTGTTAGCTTTGACACTGCACTTTTAACACTACGTCCTTTTCGGAAACCATACGAATGTTCATCGGCATGTAATTCAACAATTGGCTCTATTGCGAATTTATAAAGAACTTGCATTGCACGATCTTTATAAGTCGGAATTCCAAGAGTTCGATACTTTCCATTTGGCTTTTTGATATAAACTCGTTTCAGTGGACGTGGTTTATATCCTCGTAAACGTAAACTGAAAATTGCATTGAATTTATCAGTATCCGTCAGCCATAGAACATTATCTACACCTGCTGTTTTTTTGCCTTTTCTTGAACATACATGCTTGACAGCACAGGCTCTTGCATAGAACGAGTGAAACATGAATTCGGTCAAAGTTTTCCATTTACGGGTGTTGCCTTGTACATAAGCGACGTAAATTCGTCTTTGCAGCTTTTTAACTGACTTTTCCGCAACAGCGAAATCAATTTCACTCCAACAGGTAGGTCTGTTAGTAGAAGCATACGTTTTAGCGTTCATTTTGCTATCTCCTTTCAAAAGTTCTACAAGTACGAAAATATGAGAGTAAATATTTTATGGCATAGTTACCACCTCCTTTGCTTGAGATATATTTAGTTGTAATTTCATAAGATGATTTTTCACATCTCATGTAATATAACCATTGAGATAAAAATGTTCACTTTAGAAACTTCTGGGTTGAGCATTTTATGGCATAGTTTTCCGACCCCCTTGGTCTGAGCTTTATTTAGTTGTAGTTTTATGAGATGTTTTGCATCTCATGTAATATATAACCCGAGAGATAAAAATGTTCACTTTAGGAACTACATCCGGGTTGAACATTTTATGGCATAATTTTCCGCCCCCTTTGCTTGAGATATATTTAGTTGTAGTTTTTAAGAGATGTTTTTGTATCTCTTGTTATATATAACCCTAGTAATAAAATTATTCACTTTAAGAACTGATTGATGTATAATGCAATTATCAAGAGTTTTGCAAATGCAAACAGGCTGATGCTTGAATATTTTAAGACATAGTTTGCCCCGCCCCTCTTGAGGGATATTTTTTGGTGTTTTGTAAGATATTTATTTTTTATATATACTCTATAAAGATTAAGTGGAAATCATTCACTTTAAGAACTTATCAGTGTTTACTGCAATTACGAAAGAAAGTTGAGGATATAATATGGACTGGACTGAATTTAATAAACGTTTTCCAACGGAAGAAAGTTGTAGAAACTATCTTTTCAAAAAGAAATGGACAGATGGCTTTTTTTGCCCTAAATGCGAATGTAAAAAATATTGGCTACTTGATCCATATAAATATAAATGTCAGCAATGTGGATATCAGTCAACAATAACTACAGGAACTGTTTTTGAGCATACACATTTATCTATGCGTCAATGGTTTGCCGCAATTGAATATGTCGGCTCATGTGGTAATTCTGCAACAGCTTCTGGTTTAAATACTGAATTGAAAAATATAGATTTGGAAATAGGAAGTAATCGTACTCGTTTGAATATAATGAAAACGATTAAACCTGAACTGTTTACACACGATAAGAAGCAAATAAATCGCCCGCTTCGTGGAAAGATTGATATATATGTTGATAAAAATACCAATATTATAACAGCAGTAGAGGTTTATGACGGAAAAATCGACCATATTCGTTTATGTGAATTACCAGAATATACGAAAAAATATTATGACGAATTCATTCTGAGTAATATCAAAAAAGGAAGTATTCTAAAACGTGCATGTGGACTTTATACCGTTAGTTCTCAAATAGACGGATATATTACAAAATTTCGCGGAATTGAAAGTTATAATGCAATTTATGCTCGAATGGTTTATGAACATTTTCAAACAGTAACACATGAGAAACCAAATGAATCGTCACATTACATTGAAAATTACTGTAACTATATCAACGCTTTTACGGATTCCATCAGTTTCGATGAACTATTTGACAATATGTTAAACTGCAAGCCTAGAAAAAATCCACGAAAAGCAATAATAAAACAAATTAGACTAACAAACGGCAGAATGGGAAAATAGCCATAGTGAGAGAAAGAATTACCATTGATTTTGCAAATTTTGTTATCTAATGCATATAATTCCCCCTAAAAAAGCGGAGAGCAAAAATCTCTCCGCCTGATATCTGATTAACATACCACTCATTATTTATTGCACCGTATCAACAGAATACACAGTTCCATCAATGGTTACAGACAACATTCCATCCTCTTGTTTCTCAAAGCTCATATCATGCCCTGTCGTATCATAAAGAATCCCTAAAATCTGTTCTATATCTTGTGTAGAAAATATAGCTTTTTTTCTTTTGTCTAGTTCCTGAGTTGAATAAATCCTGGATTTGACTCTTTTCATAAATAACATCTTCCTTTCCTGATGTAAATTGATTATATTCTCAATCATATAAATAGAAGGTATTTCAGAAAATTTATGAAAATCTGACATCTAAGGTGGCTGACTGGTTCATTGCACCATTTTACCAATAGACTGGTAAAAGAAATGGAGAAGACCTTTGTCCTCTCCAAAAACCTATACATCATTTAAACTGTATCATGATTTCTATATTTCTTCTTTTCTTTTTTGATTTACCAACATAAATACTTTGCTCTGTTCAATGCAGATATACTGTTGTTCTTCGCTTAAAGAACGGAATACTCGCAACAGCTCATTTTCCTGACGGGTAGAACATTCTTTTACTGAATGATCTAACAGATAATCTGTAGAAACATCAAAAAAATTTGCAAACATTTTCAATGTGGCAAAATCAGGTTCACGCACATTCTGGACATAACTCCCCAATGTAGATGGTGCAATGTTTAATTTCTTTGCAAGTTCTTTTTGGGTAATGTCTCTTTCTTCAATTAAAGCACGTAGGTTATCTCCAAAACTCATAGTATTCTTCCTCCATATTCCAATACTATATGAAGAACTCTTTCTATTTCTTATAATACGCAAATAGAGTTGACAATACTCATAATGCGTTTTAAACTTAGCTTATACATATACAGAGAAAGGAGGATTGCAATGTCTTACAGTAATCAAATGATAGTTCATGCCGTTGATACAATGGAAAGCTATTTGAATAATAAATTGCCTGAAACAAAGCTATGGGAACATTCATTTATCAAGAAGCAGATTGACAGGCGAGAATATCAGGAAAATTTCACTATTGAAGACCATATTCGTGGAATGGTTTATTCCATGTTAAGTTCAGGTGCTAAATGGGACAGAGTTGTTGATGGGATCGATGATTCAACCGGAAAAATCACTCCTATA
Organism: Coprococcus sp. LG101-27; assembly: GCF_027695515.1. NCBI lineage: Bacteria > Bacillati > Bacillota > Clostridia > Lachnospirales > Lachnospiraceae > Coprococcus > Coprococcus sp. LG101-27. Next base: position 388,363 of record NZ_JAQEUJ010000001.1, on the reverse strand, counting down.
GATGAACTGTTTCATAATTACAACATGGAATATATTTTATCCAGTTCATCTGATTTCTTTACTGAAAGAATAAAGGAAATCTGTGGAGCAACACAAAGTACAAGAAAGCAGATGGAGGCTTTAATTAAAAACAATATTCCATTATTGTCCAAGATTGAAAATCAGTATGGTAGTATTGATTCTTGTTATAAAAAATACATAGCCGAAGATTCTACTTTGAAAGGGTTAATTGAAAAACTGTCTTCTCCAGAATCCTTTTTCAAAATGAATCAAATGGGAGAAGCACTCAATGCGGAGTATTTAAGAAATGTTGGGTATGATATTGCAAAACCTGACAGACATATCCGACGAATTCTCGGAAGTAAAATCTTAGGCTGTTCAAAATATGAAACTGTTCCAATATATGAAGCTATGGATATTATCCAGTCAATAGCTGAACAAATGGGAAAGCATTGTGCAGAAGTTGACTATCTCCTCTGGATGTATTGTGCAAACGGATATGGAGAAGTTTGTACTGTAAGGAATCCTAAATGTGATATATGCGTAATTAGAAACATTTGTAATTCAGAAAGGACGATTTAAAATGGCAAGTTTATTTGAAAAAGGATTTAACAAATTCGCAGATATGGGGAACGCACTAAATAAAGAAGCAAACAAATTAGTTGGAAAAGAAGTTTTTGGAGAAATCAAAAAAATCGAAGAGCCAAAAGTTTTTCCACCATTTGAAAGCTATCCACCTTGTACTGTTGAAGAACCCGAACAATGGACTGCTCTTACAGGAAATAGCAAGCAGTTTGAGTTGGATGGAAATATAATTAACGTGTCACAAGAATTAGATACCTGTTTCCAGTATAAAGATTTATTCAAACAATCCGCTCAATATTATGCAAATCGCTTTGAATTTAGATATCATCAGTGTGTAAAAGATTATGATACACTATTACATTATTTTGAAGACATGTACATGGAAGGATTGGCTCCGATGTTGGAACGTGCATACAGTCTATTTCTTGTTTTTGGTGTCTTTAATGTTGATAAACAGACTTTTTATAATTATCAATTAGATACATACAATCGTGCTGTCACATCATACAGTACTATGTTGGGAATAACATTAGAAAAGAAACAATCCGCTGATTCCTTTGGAAACAAATTAGGCAATTCTGTTCGATTACAAGGTGGTGGGTTTGGATTAAAGGGTGCTGCAAAAGGAATCGCAAAAGCAGAAACTTTTAACTTTGGAATGAGTGCACTTGGAAAATTTGTCTCTCATCAGTTACAAATGTCTGATGAAGAAAAAGCACAAATTTTTTCTAAATTTAAAGAAGATGTATTTTTTAAAGAAGTTTATAACGACTATCTTTGCACATTCTTCTCAATGATTCAGTTTCTTGCTGATAATGGAATATTAAAACAAATATATACTAAAACTGGAAATGAATATAATACGATGATAAATAATTTGAAAAATCCTATGTTCCCGAAAGATAGAGTAGGACAGCTTCTTGCAGACATGATTTCCAAATATCCATTTGCTCAGGCTGAATATGAATTACTTATAAATGTTTATGGAGAAAATGACGAAACCAGAGAAATTATCAATTATTTTAATTTTTCAATGGATTAATGGAGGGATTGAATAAATTATGTCAAGACAAGAAGAATTGGAAAATCTTACAACTGCGTATTATTTAGAGGATACGCTACTAATTCTTAATCGTGATTTAAACGAACTTAACCATAATATTCCAAAAGCACCTAGACAGCCTTTGAAACCAACAGAACCTATGGAAATGACACCACAGAAAGTGCAACTAAAGCAATATCCACAAATTCAACCGCCATATATAAAAACACCGTCAAATTGGAAAAAGGGAATTCCCCTTTATATTATCGGTATAATAATTGGCTTAATAAAAGAATCCTTTATATTTATCGGAAGTGTAATAGCCATTTGTGGTATTGTATACTCACTTCGTTTACTATCTAAAGACCGTGCATGGGTTAAGCAACAAAAGAAAGAAGCTGTTGAAAATATAAGAAACTCTGCTGATTATCAGAAAAAGTGTAAAGAAATAGATTCTGAAAATGAGAAAAGACAGCTAGCTGAATCTAATCGGGTGCATGAGGAATATCTGAAAATGTATGAACGTTATAAAAGTGAATGCAAAGACTATAATAATGCGTTAGAACAGTATAAAAAGGACTATGACCATTACCAGACCTATACCATGGCTACATATAATAGCAAAAAAGAAGAACTAAAGAATGTAATTGCTCAAACCCATGATACATTAGAGGAAGTATATAAGAAAAATATTATCCCTGCACAATATCGTGGAATTGGGTCAGTTGCATATTTAGCAACTTTTATGGGAACTTCTGATTATGATTTAAAATTTGCAATAGAAAGATATGATCAGGACGTATCGCATCGCTATCAACAACAGCAAGTTGATATTGCAAATCAACAGTTGAACGCTATGCGTACTCAAACTCAAATATTGAACGATGTTCTGCAAAATCAGCATTATGCCACTTATCTTAATGAACAGGTACTTGATATTCAAGAACATGGAAATAAACTTTTAAGAAGTATCAGTAACTGGCAGAAAGCAGATATACTTATTAACGAACATAGATATCAAAAAAGACAGCAGGCAATTAAAAAGGCTAAACAATAGTATATCCCCCATAAAAGAAAACATCTCTTTTCCTTTATGGTTATTTCCATTCAAAAAATATCTGTAATCCAATGTGATTATGGATATTTTTTGCATATATCATAAAAGAAATTTAACCCACCGTTTCTTTTATGTTTTGGGTTGAACAGCAAATTATTACGAAATTATTAACGGATTTCAGAGGGGTTGAATGTAACATAGTATCATCTTACAATATAAATAATCAATCGACGTCGAAAGAGAAAACACAAAGGAGATGATTTCTATGAATGAAAACTTATTTTTGCTTTATAACCATTATGGAATAAAAGAAACTTTCACAGATTCGCAAATTATTTTCCATGCAGTTAATCGTTCCTATCGTGACTTTTGGCGACAGATACACTTTCATGGCAAGAATGTGTTTAATCAGGATACCAAAAACGAGTATAAATCAGAATTTTTTCTTTCTGAAAATCTGCCACGTTTGTTTGAATCAGAAACCCAACAGGATTTTGATAAAACACATTATGCTTTATGTAATACACTCATTCATATGTACGATGGAATATGCAAATGGTCATATGGCATTGCTCAAAGACTAATCAATCAGACACTTGTTCATCTGATAGTAATTGAGTCCAATCTCCAAACAAGATACTGGGATATCAATTCTGCAAGAAGATTTTTCCATGTACCTGTAGAAACATATACGTTACAAATGGCTACTGCTTACGGAAGAGATACTTACAAACATGTATTACATTTAAAATGTGCACCTCTTGAAGATGTAACCAACCACTACCATATGAACTACTATAATATTGAAAAAGTATTGCCTTTTGAGAAATGGGAGTTTCCAGAATATATAGAATATCAGACAGCATTACGAAAGACGATAGAAGAATCTTCCTATGCTGACCCTGTTGATTGGTGGTTTCAGGCGTTTGCAGAGGTTGCCGGTATAAGATTTACACACAGCTCAAGGAGTGAATGCAAATGATATACGGATACGCAAGATGTTCCACTAATGAGGATTTACAGGATATTGAACGACAGGTAAGAGAACTAAAACAGCAAGGTGCTACTGATGAAACAATCTACAAAGAATATGAAAGTGGAACAAAAACCAATCGTGCAGAATTAGATAAACTCTTAAATATCGTGCAATCAGGCGATACAATTATTGCTACTGAGGTCAGCCGATTTACACGAAGCACCATGCAATTATGCGAAATCATAGAATTTGTCAAAAAGAATCATATCAAATTGGTGCTTGGAACTTTTGAAGTAGACTGTAGCAAAGAACTTGATCCAATGACTGAGGGAATGTTAAAAATGATGGGTGTATTTGCAGAACTGGAACGTAACATGATAAGCCAACGTGTAAAAAGCGGAATGGAAAATGCCAAAGCAAAAGGTAAGACAATCGGAAGACCTGTAACAACCATTGATAATATTCCATCCGTTTTTTATCATTACTATCCTCAATACAAAAATAAAAAAATAAACAAATCTGAGTTAGCACGCCTTTGTTCTCTTTCAATCCCAACGGTGTACAAGTATTTGAAAATTATTGAAGAGCAAAATTAACATTATAGATGGTGTTGCACCCAGTTAATTCCATGAAAGAGAGGTTATTTTCATGCAGGTAAGTATTTATTCCAGACAGGCGATTGAAACGCTTATCAATGGAGATTTTCCGAAAAATTCAGCTGTTATCAGTTTTCTTGACCCATCCGATAATTATCACAATAAAAACTCTGCCCCAGTTGACTATAAAAATAAGGCAGAGCGAATATTTTATGTTGCCGTACATGATATTGATTTATCCGTTCTGCCTAAATTTAATTTGAGCTATGACAGCTATTTTCCTGAAGCTGACCAACTGGCAGAATTTATCTTTGATGCAAAAAATGACGGACTGGATATCATCTGTCAATGTGAATATGGAGAAAGCAGAAGTTCTGGCTGTGCGGCTGCCATTCTTGAATATTTCTACAAAACAGGAATTTCTGTTTTCACAGATTATAGATATTATCCGAATCAGGTCATCTATCACAAAGTTTTTGACGCTTTATCCAACTACCCAAAAAGAATGCATGTCCCTAAATGCTAACATCTTCCACATTCTTTCAGCTGAATGACTAATTCATTAAGAAAGATACTTTTGCAACCGTGAATGACCTTATACGAAGTGACCATTCGGTGTAAACCCGGTTCAGCGTAAAAGACATGATTGCCAGTACATTTGCCCGGATCGTATTTTCCGGCCAGGTTGCATAGATTTCACTGGAAGCAACATTTTTGATATAATCTTTATATTTTACATAATAATTCTGTGCGGTAGAATCGCGTGGTGAGCCATTGTGAACAACAATGTATTCCGGCACGACAACTCTGCTTAGCACAATCTCACCGGTTTCGTTTACCGGCTTGATCTCGTTTTCCGGGATTTTCGGCGGATACACACCGTACAGAGTATGTGCAGGAATCACAAAGATTTCCGGGGTCTGGTCTTCCGTGACAAGTGGACGCAGACGAATCTTCTGAATTGCCGTCACACCGGCCAGTATTTCCGTTCCTGCGATGTTGACCGGCTCGAATCCCGGAGCGTTTACTTCCAGGGTATATTCCGCATATGGCTGTTCTTCATTTGTTACATCCAGGCTATACTCCACAGGCGGTGCGTCAAGCTCAATGGTTTCACTTTGTCCGGAGCTATCGGTTGTCAGTTCTTCCAGTGTGTTTTCAGGAATACCTGTATAGGAAATACGGATTGACGCATCTGGAACGGGAAAAGAATCAATAGACGAAGTAATCTGTATCTGCAAATTTCCCCGATCAGAAGTCTGCATGGCTTTCAAAAATCTCATATCTGATATCCTCAAGGCTTTTTATACTGTCAGAAACATTATATGTAAAAAATGCCCGTGTTGTGCAAAAATGAAGGGTATGTTATGATGAAACATACAGATGAGTATTTGGAGGAATTAAATAGATTATGCGAAAAAAGATGCATCAAACAGGGAAATTTTTTTCGTTCATTCTTTTGGGACTTGGCTGTCTCTGTCTTATATCCGGAGGAATCCTGATCGGCAGACAAATGTCAGCCACTCCGAAAGCAGAGAGTTCCGCGCCGGAAGAAGTTCCTTATGAACAGGAAAAAATTACGGATGCAGAGGTTACCGGAGAATTCTACTATGAACAGCTTTCTGATGAAGAGCAAACGGTTTACCGGGAAATTCTTCAGGGTATCCAGGAAAATAAAAAAGAAATTTATCTGCATTGCAGCAACGCGAATACTGCAAATGAAGTATTTCAGAATGTGTTAAATGACAGACCGGAAATTTTCTGGTGTGATGGAAATGCGACTTCCACAGAATATTCTCAGTCCGAAGGACAGAGCCGATATGTAGTAATAGAGCCCAATTATCTTTATGAGGGAGAAGAAAAAGAACAACGGAATCAGGAGATTGAATCGGCAAGAACCTCCTGTCTTTCTGGCATTTCAGACCTTTCAGATGAATACGAAAAGATAAAATACATTTACACCTATCTCATAGATAACGTAGATTATGATCTTGATGCACCGGATAACCAGAATATTTACAGTGCTCTTGTCGGAAAAAGATCGGTTTGTGCCGGCTATGCAAAAAGCTGCCAGTATCTGCTGCAACAACTGGGTATTTACTGTATCTATGTAACCGGACAGACTACAGATCCAAATGGAGGCATCGCAGACCATGCATGGAATATTGTTCAGTGCAATGGTCAATATTATTATGTAGATGCAACCTGGGGAGATCCGATTTTTCTCGGCGAAGATAATGGCTATCAGATACCGAACCTGATTGCTTACGATTATCTCTGCTGCAGTGAAAAAGAGCTAGAAAAAACACATATGATCAGCACGGACTATGTATATCCATCATGTCAGTCTGAAAATCTGAACTATTATCAGCTGAACGGCATGTATTATGATACCTATGAGCCTGGTATGCTGCGAGAAGTGATCGACAGATCGATTGAGAGCCAGGAGGCTTATACGATATTTAAAATGTCAGATGATGCAGTCTATCAGGAGGTCGTGGATGAAATGCACGAAACCCTCATGGAAGAAGGTGCAGGATACCTGGGTGAGCTATATGGACTTTGGCAGGTTTCTTATTCATACAGTGAAGAAGCATCCCTTAACAAATTTATTATTTACTGGTTTTATGAATAAAAAGATAGTGGGCAGAACAATTTGCCCACTATCTTTTTATCTACAACGTCGTTTCCAGATTGTTTCCCGAAATGTATGCCGCAAGCTTTTCACCAAGCAGTTTATATTTTTCGCCTTCTAACAGTGGATCTTCCCTCAGGATTTCCCCCGATGCTTCTCCTGCTTTTTTCAGAAGCTCCGAATCCTGGAACACATCTCCGATCCGGAAATCCATTAATCCGCTTTGCCGGATTCCAAAAAGATCTCCTGGTCCCCGAAGCTTCAGATCTTCATTCGCAATAAAAAATCCATCATTGGATTTGTTCAGGATCTCAAGTCGTTTTTTTGTCTCTTTCGTCTTCGAACCACTCATAAAAATACAATAGGACTGGTGTCTGCCACGTCCTACACGCCCGCGGAGCTGATGAAGCTGTGCCAGCCCAAAACGCTCAGCATTCTCCACCATGATCACCGTAGCATTCGGCACATTGATACCAACCTCAATAACTGTTGTCGACACCAGGACCTGGATCTCATTCTTTGCAAATGCTCCCATGATCTCGTCTTTTTCTGCCTGTTTCATCCGCCCATGAAGCGCAGCGATCCGGATCTTGTCACCCATCTCACTTTGCAGAAGCTGCGCATAGTCAAGAACATTCTCTGCATCCATTGCCTCGCTCTCTTCTACCATCGGACAAATCACATAGCACTGTCTTCCTTCGGCGACCTGCTTCTGCATAAAGCGGTAAGCAGTCGGTCGGTAACTGGTATCCACCACACAGTTCTTGATTGGCAGACGGTTTGCCGGAAGTTCATCAATCACCGAAATATCCAGATCTCCATATAAAATGATTGCCAGTGTTCGAGGAATCGGTGTCGCACTCATTACAAGAATATGAGGAATTTGTCCTTTCCCGGCAAGTGCCTCTCTCTGACGGACACCAAATCGGTGCTGTTCATCGGTAACAACAAGTGCCAGATTCTGGTATTCCACCTTCTCCTGGATCAGTGCATGGGTTCCCAGAACAATCTGCACTTCTCCCGCAGCAATCCTCTGATAAGCTTCCCTTTTTTCCTTTGCTGTCATCGACCCGGTCAAGAGCTCGGTTTTCACCGGAATCTGATACTTTTCCAGCATCTCTATGACTGATTCGTAATGCTGCTTGGCCAGAACTTCTGTCGGAGCCATCATTGCGCCCTGATAACCGTTCAGTGCCGCCAGAAGAAGAGCCAGAAGCGCTACTATTGTCTTACCAGAGCCAACATCCCCCTGGATCAGGCGTGACATCACTAGCTTTCCGCACATCTCCTCCTGGATCTGTTCCCAGACTCTCTTCTGTGCTCCGGTCAGTTCATATGGCAGATTTGCAAGAAAGCGGTCGATTTCCGACCGCCTTTTTATCACAAATCCATTTTCGGCACGCTCATTTCGCTCCCTCGTCCTGCGAAGAGCAAGCGCGAAAACTAAAAATTCTTCAAATACAAGTCTCTCTCTTGCATGGTAAAATTCTGCCTTATCCAGTGGAAAATGTATCCCGCGGATCGCATAGTTATACTCAGCCAGATGATATCGAAGGCGCAGATCTTTCGGTAGATCATCAGAGACGAGATCCAGATATTCCATCGCACCTTTAACCGCTTTTGCTACCGCATTGTTCGTCATACCGGCAGTTAACGGATAAATTGGCTGAAGAGTTCCACACTTTTTATCGTAACTATCCGGTGGTGAAAATAACTCTGGATGCTCCATAATCAGCTGATCCTTTTTTGAAACTACCCGTCCTCTTATGATAACTGGCATTCCCTGCTTCAATGTATTACGCAGAAATGGCATACGAAACCAGATCACCTTCAAAGTACCAGTCAGATCTTTTACGTATGCTGTCGTAATCTGCATACGCTTTCCTCCTCCAACCTGTACTCTTCCGTATATCACACCTTTTACCGTGCTGATCTTTCCTTCTTCCAGCTCTCCTACGCTTACCGGCTCTTCATATACATCATATCCTCTGGGATAATAACGGAGCAGATCGCCGATGGTAAAAATTCCCATCTTGTGAAACAGTTCCTCGGTTTTTGCCCCGATTCCTTTCAGATTACGGATTTCTGACTGCTCATTCATAAGTCTATTCTACCGCCAACACATAGTAATAAATCGGCTGTCCGCCCATGTGTGCATCTACGTCCATATCCGGATATAATTCTTCAATCTCTGCTGTCAGCTTTTCTGCTTCTTCTTCGGAAACTTCTTCTCCATAATAGAGACTGATCAGTTCAGAATCATCATTTACCAGCTGTGCCAGCATGTCCTTTGTAGTACCATCGACAGACTTACCAACTGCAAGGATACCTGCATCACCAATTCCCATGATATCACCTTCATGGATTTCTTTATCATCGATGTGGGTATCACGGACAGCATAAGTCACCTGACCTGTCTTTACACATTTGATCGCTTCCAGCATCGTCTCTTCATTTGTATCCACATCTTCTTCTGCATTGTAATTCAGAACTGCTGTGATTCCCTGCGGAACGGTCTTTGTCGGAATTACGATAATATCCTTGTCTTCTGTCAGATCACGCGCCTGATTTGCAGCCATTACGATATTCTTATTATTCGGAAGAATGTAAATATAGTCTGCATTTACATGATCGATCGCTGTCAACATATCCTCCGTACTCGGGTTCATGGTCTGACCACCTTCGATAATGTAGTCCACGCCAAGTTCTTTGAAGATTTCATTTAATCCTTCTCCGATCGAAACAGCAATAAATCCGACCTTTTTACGTGGCTCTTTGGCTTTTTCTTTCTCTTTCTGGGCTGCTGCAAGCTTTTCTGCATCTTTGATCAGCTTTTCCTGATGCTCTTCACGCATATTATCAATCTTCATACGGGATAACTGTCCATAAGTAAGTGCTTTCTGGATTGCAAGTCCCGGATCATTCGTATGAACATGAATCTTAACAACGTCTTCATCAGCTACACATACGATAGAATCCCCAATGGATTCCAGATAAGCCTTAAATTCTACTTCATCCTTTTCTGTAAATTCTTTGTCCAGGAGAATAATAAATTCGGTACAGTAACCAAATTTGATATCCACTGTACTCTCATTTTCAACCTTTGTTGCATTAACAGCCGGAGAAGCCGGTGCAAGTGCACTATAGTCAATCTCTTTGTCGAGGAATGCATCATATGCCCCACGCAGCACCTCCAGAAGTCCCTGTCCGCCGGAATCTACAACACCTGCCTCCTTTAATACAGGAAGCATATCCGGAGTCTTTGCCAGAACAGTCTCTGCCTCTTCAATCAGCTTCGGGAGAAATTCTTCCAGATCATCTGTCTCCTCTGCAAGTGTCTGAGCCTTTTCAGCCACTCCTTTTGCAACGGTAAGAATCGTACCTTCCTTCGGCTTCATAACAGCCTTATATGCTGTCTCTTTTGCACGTACAGCTGCTCTTGCAAGTGCAGGTACATCAATTTCACTTTCCGTCTTGATGGATTTTGTGAATCCACGAAGCAGCTGAGAAAGAATAACACCGGAGTTACCTCTTGCACCACGGAGAGAACCGGATGAAATTGCCTTCGCAAGAGAAGCCATATCCATGCCTTCCAGTGCAGTTACTTCTTTTGCTGCCGCCATAATTGTCATAGACATATTGGTTCCTGTATCACCATCCGGTACAGGGAACACGTTCAGTTCATTGATATATTCCTTTTTTGCTTCTATATTCTGTGCGCCTGCAAGAAACATCTTCGCAAGCAGTTCTACATCGATACTCTTTGTTGCCACAACAAGTTCCTCCTTAATTAATCGATCACGCGGACGCCTTCGATATAGATGTTGATCTTATCGACGCTCATACCTGTAAATTCTTCAACTTTATACTTCACGTTGCTGATCAGATTGTCTGTTACTGCTGAAATACTTACTCCGTAAGCTACGACCACATGAAAATTAAGTGTAATCTTATTCTCATCAGAGATTCCGACCTGGATTCCCTTTGTAAGGCTTTCTTTTTTCAAAAGTTTTACCAGACCATCTTTCATGCTGACAGCTGCCATACCGACAATTCCAAAACATTCAACTGCTACAGATCCTGCATATTTTGCGATCACTTCCGGATCGATCGTGATGATTCCTAAATCAGTACTCATACTTCCCTTCATATGCCATCCTCCAATTCTCAAAATTCATATCAATAAATCTATTTTTAAACGTTGAAAATATTATACTCTATTTCCAATGCTTTTACAACCAATGCAGCCCGATAATCAGGCATGCTGACACCTGCCTGATTATACGGCAGCTCACTTAACAGTTCACTGTCGTACATTCGCCAAATACAGATCCAATCAGATTTTTGTGCGAGCACAAATCTGGACAATTCCGTATTTGTCTCATCGTATACGCAAAAAACCGAAGCTTAAAAGCTTCGGTTCTCATCATTCCGCTCAGATTAAGCTCTTTCAACGCGTCCGGATTTCAGGCAGCTTGTACATACGTACATTTTCTGTGTTCCGCCGTTTTCCGTTTTAACTCTAACGGATTTTACGTTAGATTTCCACATCTTAGATGATCTTCTATGAGAGTGACTTACGTTATTTCCGAAATGAGCACCCTTTTCACAAATAGCACATTTAGCCATGATTGCACCTCCTAACGATCTGAAATGTCCGCTTACAAATCTTGCAGACTCACAACAATAGTTATTTTAACAGAAACTTTTAACAATTGCAAGTGTTATTTTCACTTTTATGCATTTTTTGTTTCTTCATTATGTCCATAATAACCCTCATACTTCTGTGAGCCATAATATTTGTTATAATATCCCTTCTGGTTCTTACGCTCTACCTTGTTAAGGACAACGCCAAGAACGGACACTCCCGAATTTTCCAGCTGGTCTTTTACATTCTGCACCAGACGGTATTTGGTCTTACCTGCTTCGACAACAATGATCGCGCCATCACTCTGATGTCCGATGATTGCCGCATCAATAACAAGACCAAGCGGCGGACAGTCAATGATAATATAATCATAGACATTCTTCATGGACTCCAGCATACCGGTAAAACGTTTGGATTCCAGAAGCTCTGTCGGATTCGGAGCCTCCGGTCCGGAAAGAAGAATATGAAATTTCGGAATATTTGTCGCCATAATCACATCTGCAAGCACACACTGTCCGGAGAGGAAGTGTGACAGCCCTTTATCTGCACCGGTAATCTGAAGTTTCGATGCCATAACAGAATTCCTGATATCCGCATCAACAAGAATAACAGATTTTCCCATGTCTGCAATTGATTCTGCCAGCGCAACAGAAACAGAGCTTTTCCCCTCTCTCGGCACACAGCTTGTTACAAGAATGACTCTTTTATCATCTCCGCAAAACTGCAGATTGGTACGCAATGTCCGGATTGCTTCACGCACCCCGTAGCTTTTCTTTTCAATCGATAAATTAACCTTTTTCAACAAAACACCTGCTTTCTTCCCCACGCGGGGCTATCTGAATCTCTTTATCTGCTCTTCCATATCCGTCTTGGATTATCTACAAAAATCTCTTCCGCATAATCCTGTCCCATCTTTTTTCTGACGTAAGTGGCACACTTCCCGAGGTTCATCTTCCGCCCCTCCAGATTGTGTGCATCTGATCCTATAAAATCCACAAGATCATCTTTCATCAGGCCGGCACAGAACTTTTTAATCGTATGTCCTTCATATCCCAATACGGAATCTGCATTTATCTGGATCTGTGCTCCAAGTTTTTTCAGTTCCTGGATTCTCTCCGGTTCCTGACAGCAAAAATACCTTTCAACATGTGCAACGATCGGTCGATATCCCTTGGTGATCAGCTCATAAATGTAATTACGGACCGTGACAAAACTGTCATTGGTTGAAAACTCTGTCAAAACATATCTGCTTCCAAGCATCGTCGGCCGAAGCTTCTTATCAAGATGCCGGATCATCTGCTCATTCCGGTAATACTCGCAGCCAAGCCTCAGTCCAATTCCAACTTCTTCAGCATAATCGCGAAGTTCATGGTATACTCGGATCACCTTTTTCATGGAAGGCTCAAACATCTCCGGTCTGTAATGCGGAGTCGCAATGATATAACGTACTCCCTGCTCATAGGCATCCCGTATCATTGCTCTGGAAGTCTCCATATCCGGTGCTCCATCATCTACTCCCGGAAGAATATGACAATGAATATCTACCAACATCAAAACGTATCTCTCCTGTCAAAAAGAAAACGCCCCTCACGGTGACTCCCGCCACAAAGAAGCGTTTTCAACATATGTTTGTATTATCTAACAGCTTTCTTTTTAAGACCGAATGCTACTGCTACTGCTGCCAGTCCAAGTACTGCAACTGCTGATACAGCTGTTGCGCTTGTAGCCGGTGAAGTAGCTGTTCCTGTAGCGGATGTAAGAGTTGTCTTGTCAACAACAAATGCAACCGGTGACAGTGAACTAAATGTACCTGTTACTGTTCCATCTGCAACAGTTGTATCAATCTTCTCCCAAGCTGATGCTGATCTATTGTAATGCAGAATCTGAACTTTAGAAGAAGCTGTTACGCCTTTCATTACGAATGTGATCTTAAGTGGGAATTTAGCTCCTTCCGGCGCTGTAACTTCCTTAACATCAGCAACTGTCATATTCACATTAAAATCGCTCCCAATTACTTCTTTCAATTTTGCTTCAGTCTTAATGTCTGCAACTGCCTGTGTGTATTCTGCCGGGATCTCAGATGTGATAGAAACATTCACTGCATTACCATCTGTATCTGTTGCGCTGCTTACAGCTGTAACAACTGTAGAAGCTGCCGGGCTTGGTGCTGCAAATGCCGTCATTCCGATGCAGGATACCATAGCTGCAATAAGACCAACTGTCTTTAAGATTCTTGACTTCATTTTCTTTGACCTCCTCACATAGTTTATTTGATATTCGCTATATCAAGCTATACTATACTACAATTACATTATTTTGTAAAATATTTTTAATATTATTTTTTTTAATTCTTTATTGTCTACCAGATACTGCGCATGTCCGTCTTTCTCAATAATCTCACCCGGAACTTTCACGGTGTCCTCTGCAATCTTATAATCTGTCAGCTCTTCCATCTCATCCGCAGTCATGTTTGTTGTCATATAATCCTCCAATTTCTGGTACAGAGAAAGATACTCTGTTTCGCTTTGAATACTCTGCATCTTCTCGATCAGAGCATCCATAAACTGTGACTGACGTTCCATGCGCTGATTGTTACTGTCAAGGACTTCAATATCTCTTTTACGGACATATTTTTCAGCAAGTTCCCCATTAAGAGTAACTTCTGCACCTTTTTCAAATGCAGGATCAACAGCTGTATAATCTTCTGGCACGGTAAGAGTAATTCCTCCAACCGCATCGGTTGCTGCAACCAGCCCCTCCAGCGTCAGTGAAAAATAAGAATCTACATTCACGCCATACATAAGTTCTGATACCTTCTCAGATGTCAGACGGCAGCTCTCTTCTGCCCCGTCCCCATATGCGTACTGAAGTGCGATCTGCCCATTTTCCGTCATCAGCCTGTTACCTGTCACATCATAAATATCGATTCCCACCATAGAATCTCTGGAAATCTGAATGATCTGTGCCGTCTTCTCTTCTTTATTAAGGACCAGAAGATTCAGGCTGTCGCTCTGTCCGTTTTCTCCCGGGTTATTACCAAGATCTGCTTTTTCTTTCTTGTCAACACCCATGAACAGAACGGTCTTGATATCCGGGTTGAGTTTGTATTTCTTTCCGTCTTCTTCGATGATTCCGGACTGTGATTCCGTTTCGTCTGCACCCGCTTCTGCCGATGCCTCCTGTTTTTTCTGCGTACCGCTTTTCCCTTTTGTAACCGTATAAACGACACCTGCCAACAGCCCTGCGCAGATAATTGCAAGTATCACGATTACCAGATTTCTATTCTTCATTTGTCAGAACCGCCTCCACAAGAAGTCTATGGTTTGATTCTCCCGTCACACAGGTACTGAGCGACAGGATCCGGTCTTCTGTTCCTACGCTTTCGATATCACTGTAACGGCTTCTCAGGTCTCTGGAATCCTGAAGTGAATCCAGGAAAGCCTGTCTCTGGTCATCCATTACATAATTGAAAGAGTTGATCAGATGACGGTCATCATAAATAACTGCCGCGAAAATCCGGTAAGTCAGAACATGATCTGGTGTATAAATGATCACATTTGGATATTTTTCAATATATCCTTCTTCCAGATAACGATCCAGTGTATGAAACATGGTATCTACACCCTCACCCATCTGATGTCCGTAAATAACCGTATTGAAATCTGTAAAATTCTTACTGTTGCATGCCTGTGTAAAAATAGCACCATCCGCCGCTTCTACGCGTTCCCAGGTATGAGATAGATAATAATTATCATCCTCATTATTCTGGCAAACCGGATAATCAACGGTTGTTCCATCAATCTTAATCCATGCGTAAATATCCGGGTTTTTTTCCTGAAGGGATGCAAAATCAATCGGTATCTCCGGCTTTGTCTGCTCTCCGTCATCACTATCTGCTTTTGACGGTGTCACATTTTCCGTTGCCAGCTTTTTTGCATCATCATACGACTGCTTCGTCTTTGCCGCCGTGGCGTAATACCAAATCAGATAACCTGCACAGCAGACTGCTATCACAAGCAACACCGCAACAATAATCTTTCTTGTCCTGTCTTTCAAATCGATTCCCTCTTTTCTGTCGGAATCGCTGCAAGCATATGAAGTCCAAGATATTTTTTAATATCATCTTCATTCTGGACTGTATCGTTAACCAAATATTTAATCACAATAATTCCTATAGCCAAAAATGCAACCGCCAACGCTCCAATTATTGTATTTTTCATCGTATTCGGTGATGAAGCTTTTTTAGGTACCACCGCTTCCTCCACAATCTTAGGTTTATCACTAGACATAACATACGCTACTCGTTCTGCTGTCACTTCTGCAAGTTCATTTGCAATTGCCTTTGCCTCTTTTGCATTCTCATCAATTACCGTAAAGCGCAAAATTCGTGTATCAGTCTGATTATCTGTCTGAATCATTGCCACAAGCTCATCATACGAATATTTCAATTTTAACTTTTCAATCACCTCTTCTATAACTGGGCGGCTCGTCGCAAAAATTTCAAAATCAGCTGTAAGCTGCGATCCCATCTGGATATCTGCAAGAGATGTCACACTGGTTGTCTTCGTTAAAATATAAATCATCGATGAAGCTGAATATTTCGGAGTAAGGAAGAGTTTTGTCCCACTAAACGCAATCACTCCACCTACGATAAAGCACAGAATAATCACCCATAATTTATTCAACAACAAATGAAAGATCTCGCCAAGATCAATCTCGATCTCATCATCTCTCTGTGCCTCTAACTGTTTTAATTCATTCATATTTTTCTTTCCTCTTCTGCTTTTTTACTTCCGGGATTCATTTAATTCCACAGTTTTTTCGGATAAACGCCATCCTCTGTCATCTTCTTGAATCCGGCCTGTGCAAGTTCTGTATCTTCTTTATAAGTAATACCGATCCATTTATCGTGTGTTTCCAGAACCTTTACATCCACATTTCCTTCTTTTAAAAGATCTCCTACAATATTTGGAAGAAGATATTCTTTTTTCAAAGGATCTCCTGCTTCATCTTTTAAAAATTCTGCAAATCTCTCATCCAGAACCTGAATGAAATCCGGATAACCAGCCCACATATTCATAGATACATTAGAATCTGGTGTGATCCACTTCTGAACCTCTTCGCTGTCGCAGTGAACCCCGTCAGCCTGGATACTGATTCCGGTTGTCTCATGAATCTGTTCAAGCATTCCATTTTCATCTACCACGCATACGCCACGGGTAACTGTTCCATTCTCACTGACCGTATTCTTCAGAATAAATCCAGCCATGCCCATCTGCATCTTATCTGCTGTCTCTGCGTGCGCAATCAAGTAATCATGGAGAAGCTTAAACGCTTCCTTTCCATAATAATCATCTGCATTGATGATCACAAACGGTTCTTTTACTACATCTTTACAACACAGGACTGCCTGACCGGTTCCCCAAGGTTTGGTACGTCCCTCCGGAACTTCAAAACCAGCTGGAATATCTGCAAGATCCTGATATACATATTCCACCTCGATCTGATCTCCGATACGATTTCCGATTACAGAACGGAATTCTTCTTCAATATCTTTTCTGATAATAAATACAACCTTGTCAAAACCAGCTTCTTTTGCATCATAAATAGAGTAATCCATAATGATCTCCCCATTCGGAGACATCTTGGCGAGCTGCTTGATTCCTGTTCCAAATCTTGAACCGATTCCTGCTGCCATAATAATCAGAGTAGTCTTCATAATAAATTCTCCCTCACTAAAAAACTGTCAATCTACATTATATACACTGTTTTTCTCCGTCAAAACATTACATTTTAAACGCTTTATTCAAAAATCTTACATAAAAACAGCTATTCGTAATTATACTTCAATTTTTTCACAATGTCTACCACCTATTACGAAATTAAGGAACTCCCCTCTTCCTATCCATAACATTTTGATATGAATATAATTCATTATTGCTATTTTACGTTATCTTTTACTCATGATATGATGAACCCAGTTAAAAAAATAACAAAAATGAATTAGAGAAAGAGAGAGGTACTAAAATGGAAGACAATAAATTATGTCTTGAAAAGCAGCCATTATCTGATGAACTGCTCAACAAAATGAATGCCTACTGGCGTGCTGCCAACTATCTGTCAGCCGGTCAGTTATACCTTCTTGATAATCCGCTTCTGAAAAAGCCATTGACCATGGATCAGATCAAGAAAAAAATCGTCGGACACTGGGGAACCGTACCTGGACAAAACTTCATCTATGTACACTGCAACCGTGTCATCAAACGTTATGATCTGGATATGATTCTTCTTTCCGGTCCGGGACATGGCGGAAACTTCCTGATCGCCAACACTTATCTGGAAGGTTCTTATAGTGAAGTTTATCCGAACATCAGCCAGGATGAGGAAGGCATGAAGAAAATGTTCAAGCAGTTCTCATTCCCATGCGGAGTTCCGAGTCACTGTGCTCCAGAAACACCAGGTTCTATCAATGAGGGTGGAGAACTTGGATATTCAATTGCTCACGGCTTTGGTGCTGTTCTGGACAACCCAGATCTTATTGCTACAGTTGTTGTCGGTGACGGTGAAGCTGAAACAGGGCCGCTTGCTACTTCATGGCAGTCCAACAAATTCCTGAACCCGATCACAGACGGTGCTGTTCTTCCAATCCTTCATCTGAACGGATACAAGATCAGTAACCCGACCATTTTCTCACGTATTTCTCATGAGGAAGTGGAAAACTTCTTCAAGGGCTGCGGATGGAAACCTTACTTCGTAGAAGGTGACGATCCGATGACTATGCACAGAAAAATGGCTGAGACTATGGATGCCTGCATCGAAGAAATCAAAGCAATCCAGAAAAATGCCCGTGAAAACAATGATCCTACCCGTCCGTTCTGGCCAATGATCGTTCTTCGTACTCCAAAGGGATGGACAGGACCAAAGGTTGTTGACGGACTTCAGATTGAAGGATCTTTCCGTGCACATCAGGTACCGCTTTCTATGGAATCACCAGAACATCTTGACCTTCTGAAAGAATGGTTGGAAAGCTACCATGCAGAAGAACTCTTCGATGAAAAAGGACGTCTGATTCCGGAACTTGCAGAACTCGCTCCAAAGGGAGATGCCCGTCTTGGTGCAAACCCGCATGCAAATGGCGGACTTCTTCTGAAAGACCTTCGTCTTCCGGATTTCCGCTCATACGGAATCGAAGTAGAACCTGGCAAGACAAAAGCACAGGATATGATCGAACTTGGCGGATACATCCGCGACATCTTCAAATTAAATGAAGACAGTAAGAACTTCCGTATCTTCGGACCAGATGAAAGTATGTCCAACCGTCTGTACAAAGTATTTGAAGAGCAGAAACGTGACTGGCAGGCAGACTTGCTTGACACTGATGACTGCCTTGCAAGAGACGGACGTATCATGGACGGTATGTTAAGTGAACATATGTGTGAAGGATGGCTGGAAGGATATCTTCTGACAGGACGTCATGGATTCTTTGCAAGCTATGAAGCATTCATCCGTATCGTTGACTCTATGGCAGCACAGCATGCAAAATGGCTGAAGGTCTGCAACCAGCTTTCATGGAGACAGCCGATTGCTTCGCTGAACTTTATCCTGACATCTAATGTATGGCAACAGGATCATAACGGATTTACACATCAGGATCCAGGATTTCTGGATCACATTGCCAATAAAAAGGCAGACGTTGTCCGCATGTATTTACCACCGGATACAAACTGCTTACTCTCATGCTTCGACCACTGCATCAAGAGTAAGAACTATGTCAATGCAATCGTAGCATCTAAACATCCAAGCTGCCAGTGGCTGACTATGGAACAGGCTGTAAAGCATTGTACACAGGGTATCGGTATCTGGGAATGGGCAAGTAATGACTGCGGTGAAGAACCAGATGTTGTTATGGCTTGCTGCGGTGACACTCCTACTCTTGAAGTTATGGCTGCTGTTACTATCCTTCGTGATGAAATGCCAGAGCTCAAGATCCGCGTTGTCAATGTAGTTGACCTGTTCAAACTGGAATCAGACCACAAACATCCACACGGATTAAGTGATGCAGAATACGATGCAATCTTCACAAAAGATAAACCGGTTATCTTTGCATTCCACGGATATCCGACACTGATTCATGAGCTGACATACGAACGTCACAACCACAACATTTCTGTTCATGGATATCAGGAAGAAGGTACAATCACTACTCCATTTGACATGCGTGTACAGAACCAGATCGACCGTTTCAACCTTGTAAAAGATGCAATCATGCATCTGCCACAGCTTGGCAATAAGGGATCATTCCTGATTCAGAAGATGAACGACAAACTGGTTGAGCACAAGCAGTACATCGCTGAATACGGACAGGATCTGGAAGAAATCAGAAACTGGGAATGGCATAAATAATATCAATCGTTTTCTAATCCAAAATTCTACTTTATAACTTTATACTTACAAATATAAAAATGCTCCGGAACTTTATGATCCACACATAAAAAATTCCGGGGCATTCTCCTTATATTTTTCTTTGCAGATACACATCCCGGCTGCAAAGGATACCGATTTGTACAATCCACTTTGAAAATCTATTTCTTCTTTAGTTCTTCTGACTGCTCAGAAACTTCTGAAACTCCTTCGATGCAATACTCTGAGGATACTCAGTATCATAGATCAGAATAATATTTCTGGTCGGAAGCTTCTCTTCCACTTCGATTTCAAATACATTTTCCGCCTTCTTCTCTTCTTCGGCAAATTCTTCCGGGACAAATCCAATTCCAAGATTGTGACGGACTGCCGGCAAGATCAGGTCTGTCGTCGCAAGCTCCATATCCGGCAAAAACTGCAGACCATGATCTGCAAAATAATTATTCAGGAATTTTCTTGTCAGTGCCTCCGAAGTCAGGCTGATCCAAGGATAAGCCGAAAGCTCCTCCAATGAAATCTTTCTTCCTTTTAATTCTATGTAACGACTGCCGCCGATCAACACCTCATGGTATTCCCGCAGTTTCTTCATCCTGAGCGGCTTATTTACCTGCAGATCCGTTGACACAAATGCAAGATCTACCTTTCCCTCTTTTACCGCGTTGACCGAGTCCATGGTACTGTTATTTAAGATTTTGAAATGTACGTTCGGATAAATGCTGTTGAACTCTCCCATTGCCCGGAACAGGAAGCAGTGCAAGGCTGTCTCAGTCGCACTGATATAGATTGTCCCGTTCTCCAGACTGATCAGATTGCTCAGATCATTTTCCCCTTTAAAAAACTGGGCACACCCTGCCGATACATAGCTGTAAAAGGTTCTTCCCTCCGGTGTCAGCTTCATGCCGGATTTGCTTCTGGTAAATAACCGGCATCCCAGTTCATTTTCCAGGTTGTGTATCGTTCTCGTCACCGCCGGCTGGCTCGTCTTCAGAACGCTGGATGCCTTTGTAAGGTTCTCATACTTCGCCACATAATAAAAAACTTTATAATATTCAAAATTAGAATTCATGTGCCTCTCCTTTGTTGTCTTATCCTGTCAGTTTTTCATCTGCCGTAAGTATAGCATGCTTTTTTAGTTCTTACAATTGGAATCATAGCTTACTGAACATTCCGATGCTCTATGCAGCAAATACTTCCACGCTGGTCAATATAATGAACAAGCTTCTGGAACTGGTCACTTCCACACTAAAAAGGAACTGTCGACACTTTTTATCGTGCCGCCAGTCCCTTATTTGCTCAACAATTTTCGATTATAATTGTTCAGACGCCTGCGCTTCGATCTTTCTTTTTGTCCTCATCCTCGTTCATCTCTTCCTTCTGATTGACTTATTTTTATCACATTTTACAAATCTGTTGTTTTTTTCTTCGGAAGGCAGAGACTTAAGATCAATGACACCACAAACACCCCTGCAACTGCATTTCCATTAAAGATATCTCCTACCTCCTTCGGAAATGCGGAAAAGAAGTTTCCGGAAGTCTGTGTCAGTCCAACACCAATACAGAATGCCAGTGATACGATGATCATGGTTCTGTCATCAAACACACACTCTTTGAGCATCTTGATCCCTTCATACATGATCGATCCGAACATCATAACCGTACATCCTCCAAGTACCGCCTGCGGAAGCGAATTGAAAAAAGCTCCAAGCGGCGGGAACAGAGAAGCAAGGATCAAAATCAAAGCCCCCATCAGAATAGTAAAACGATTGATAACTCCTGTCATAGTGACGAGCCCGATATTCTGACTGAAAGAAGTAAGCGGCAGACAGCCAAAGCATCCTGAAATCGCACTGGAGAATCCATCCACAGCAAGAGACCCCTGCAGTTCCTCCATCTTGATATCCCGCCCCAACGCACCGGTACACACTGCAGTAGTTGCACCTGTTGTCTCTGCTGCCGATACCAGAAAGACAATTGCAATAGTAAAGAACGCTCCCAGATCAAAAACCGGTTTATGGGAAGTAAAAAATACAAGCTTTGGAAGGCTGAATACACCGACCTGCTCGATCGTCTTTGTAATTCCTGAAAAATCGACCATCGGTGCAATCCCCGCCACAGTAAATACAATGGACAGAAGATACCCACAGACCAGACCAACCAGTACGTTCAGGTTCTTGTATACACCTTTTAACAGATAGCGGGCAGCCAGACACACAACCAGTGTGAAAAATCCGACCAGAAGATGATACCACGCCCCAAAATCTTCTGCCCCGTTTCCACCGCCCCAGGAATCCATTCCTACCGACAAAAGGGAAAGCCCAATCGCAATCACCACACATGCCGATACTACCGGCGTCAGGAACCGTTTCCAATATTTGGCACTCATTCCTACCAGTCCCTCAAAAATACCTCCGGCGATCACCGCACCAACCATTCCTTCATATCCAAGTTCCGGATTGGTACAGATCATCAGCAGACTGCCAAGAAAGGTAAAACTGACTCCCATAACGATCGGAAGCCTGGAGCCAATCTTCCATACCGGGTAAAGCTGCAGACAGGTCCCAATCCCCGCTGCAAACATCGCACACTGCAGAAGCTGCGTAATTTCCGCAGGACTTAAGTGATTCTCCGATCCTCTCACAAATGCCGCACTGCACACGATCAGCACCGGTGCCAGATTCGACACAAACATTGCCAGAACATGCTGGAGTCCGAACGGAATCGCCTTTTTTACCGGCACTCTTCCATTCAGACAGTAAATATTTTCCTCACTCACTGCTTCTGTATTTTTCTCTTTATCCATTTTCCTTTTCCCTCATTCTCTTTTTTATTCTGTCCTAAGCGCTGTCACCGGATCGCTCTTTGCTGCTTTCCTTGACGGAATAATTCCACCGAGCAGGGTAAGCCCGATACTCAAAAGAATCAGCACAATTGCCGGAAGCACTGGTAAAAATGCATTGATTTTGTTATTATCTGCCACCGCATGGATGATCATATTTCCAGGGATCAGAAGCAGCAGTGACAGTCCGATTCCGATCAGTCCGGCACACAGACCAATGATAACGGTTTCTGCATTAAATACCTGCGATACATTTCTCTTAGATGCCCCGATCGCGCGCAGGATTCCAATCTCCTTCTTCCGTTCCAGTACACTGATGTAGGTGATAACCCCGATCATAATTGAAGATACTACAAGGGAAATCGCCACAAACGCAATCAGCACATAGCTGATGATATCCACGATATTTGTCACGGAAGACATCAGTGTTCCGACTATATCGGTATAAGTGATGATCTGTTCCTCTTTTCCTTCTTTTTCCATCCGGCTGTTATAAGAATCCAGGATTTTCACCACTTTTTCCTTGCTCTCAAAATCCATCGGATATATGGAAATCTGACTCGGGTTCGCAAAATCCACGTATCCAAGCTTCTGCAGATTATTGTCATAGGAAGCAGTCGCGCTCATTGTCATGGATGTCATCAGCTCTTTCAGATCATCTTCTGTCATATTCATCTGAAATGCCTTTGCAAATGCATCGGTATCAATCTTCATCGAACTTCCAAGCATGTTCTGTAGCTGGGTTCCCACATTTCCCATGGCAGCCTGCATGGCGTTCCCGATTTCTTCTGTGATCTGAGTGACGATCTGATTCATTGCCGAAGTGATCTGTGTCTCAAGCACATCCGAAATTGCTCGGGTATAAGTTCCCATTGCCTTTGCCATGTAACTTCCCATTGTCGCACTTAACTGGCTCTCCAGCTGATCCATATCGATCACCTCGGAAAGCCCATTCATCAGACGCTGTTTTCCATCTGCTGTAGCAAGGTAGTTCAGAAAATAATCTCCCATTTTGGTCGGATCTGCTTTTCCATTCGCCGCAGCATATGCCGGATAACTACTCGCCAGTTCTTTTGTCAGTTTTTTCAGCTGGTCAGAAGTAATATTTATCACCGTATCTCCAAAAATCTCCTGCTGCCAGGCATTCATAATCTCTTTTGCTTCCTCGGTCTGTAAATACTCCGCCAGGTATTCTCCAAATTTATCCGGATCTGTATATCCTTTTTCCGCAGCATACTTTTGATATCCTTCCATCACACGCTGTACAAGCTCCTGCATCTGATCAGTTGTAATCTTAAACCCACCGGTGCTCTCAATGATCTCCTGCAGATTATCTTTCAGGATCTTCTGCGCTTCATCCGTCATCAGGTAATCCATAAAATCTCTTGCCAGATT
This sequence comes from Coprococcus sp. LG101-27, assembly GCF_027695515.1. NCBI lineage: Bacteria > Bacillati > Bacillota > Clostridia > Lachnospirales > Lachnospiraceae > Coprococcus > Coprococcus sp. LG101-27. The sequence goes on along the minus strand of NZ_JAQEUJ010000001.1, from coordinate 364,172 downwards.
TGAATAATCTGCTTCCGGATGGAATTTTACATACTCCTGATAACCTTCCATAACACTCTCGGACAGCTTCTGCATTCCACCCGGTTTTACGGTAAGATTCAGGCTTCCGATCATATCGCCAAGATTCATCTGTGGCATACCGGACACGTCAAGACTGATCCGATCCAGATTTATCATCCCGGACAGATCCAGAGAATCCCCACCCATCCGGAATGCATTTTCCAGGTTCAGGGAATCTGCTGACAACATATCACCGGAAAATCCACTGGAAAGTACACTGTTATCAGAACCAAATGCTTTCTGAAGTGCATCCTCATCGACCGTAAACAGGCTGTCCGCATCCAGTCCATTCTTCTCTTCTGTCGTCCCGAACGGTTCTCCAGTAAATACATTCTTTGACGGATTTTTCAGCTGATCCTTTACAATCTCACTTTTTGCAGCCTCTTTTGCGACATGCTCAGTAAGTCTCTGCGGATAGCCAATCCCCGGTGTCAGAGCGGAAGCATTTGCATCTTCCGATGCCTGTACGATTCCGACGATTTTAAGTTCTTCGCCCTGATCCACAAGTTTCTTCATATATTCCTTATTATCGGATTTATCCTTCCAGATCTTGTACTGGCTGTCATATTCGTAGCAGTCAGACACATTGACCAGTTTAAAAGTTTTTCCAATAATATCCTCATAGGTATATGTTCCGATATTTGCCGGAGTGTTCACATCTTCTTCATTGATAAATTCCTGGATCATTTCGTCCAGTTCCATCTGATCCCGCAGTCCCAAAGTATAAAGGAGAAAATCACTCATGCCTCCGTCCGAAGTCAACACCAGTACACATTCATTATAATTCTGCGGCCAGCGTCCCGCCTTCACATCATACTGGTTCTCATAAAGCCCCTCCGTCTTAGGCATTTCATAAAAAACATTCGTACTCATCATCGATGACATCAGACTGTTGGTACTTGCGCCAGAGCTGATTCCAAGCGACTCAAAGGATTTGTCCGGATTCACCTGGCGAATGGAACCATCCTTGTTCTGCCGATAGATTCTTGGTGAAATATTATAAGAATATTCAACGGCACTGGTATAGTCCTCAATTCCACTTTTTCCTCCATCCAGATATTCTTTTAAAGACTTCAGGTCGTTGGAATCCATCGTGGAAAACATATTGGTCATCATCTGCATAACCTTGACTTCCCCGTCTTTTTTTGTCTCCTTCTTATCCGAACTGCCCGAATCACTGTCCATATTACCTACCATCATCGATGTCATATCAAATCCGGTACTCTGGATCTGAAGCGGATACTCGGAAAGAGTCTCTTCTTCAATTGACTTGATGTAGGCATTGACTCCGTTGGAAAGTGCCAGTATCAGTGCAATCCCGATAATTCCAATAGAACCGGCAAAAGATGTCAGAAGAGTCCTTGCTTTCTTCGTCTTTAAGTTATTAAAGCTCAGGGAAAGAGCCGTCAGAAATGACATGGAAGCTTTCCCCATATTCTTATGCTCCGGCTCCTTCATGACCGCTTCATTGACATAAAATTCGTCCGTATCCGAACGGATCTTTCCATCCTTGAGCGTTACGATACGGGTCGCATATTCTTCAGCAAGCTCTGGGTTATGTGTAACCATTACAACAAGCCGGTCTTTTGCCACTTCTTTTAAAAGTTCCATAACCTGCACACTGGTCGCCGTATCCAGCGCTCCTGTCGGCTCATCAGCAAGCAGGATATCCGGATCATTGACCAGCGCACGGGCGATTGCCACCCTCTGCATCTGTCCGCCTGACATCTGGCTCGGTTTTTTATGCAACTGCTCCCCAAGACCAACTTTTTTCAGAGCCTCAATCGCTCTCTTTTTCCGTTCTTCCTTCCCGATCCCAGAAATAGTCAGTGCCAGCTCCACATTGGCAAGCACCGTCTGATGTGGAATCAGATTATAACTCTGAAATACAAAACCAATTGTATGATTCCGATAGGAATCCCAGTCTCTGTCTTTATATTTTTTCGTAGAAATCCCGTTGATGATCAGATCACCACTATCGTACCGGTCCAGTCCACCGATGATGTTAAGAAACGTCGTCTTTCCCGAACCACTCGGTCCCAGGATCGCAACAAATTCATTGTCCCTGAAATTCAGGCTTACATCATCCAGTGCCTTCTGTACCAGCGTACCTGTACGGTATTCTTTGCAGATATGTTGAATTTGAAGCATAAAAATTCTCCTTTTAAGTTGTAACTCATGAAACGCATATGTTTCATTGTACACCCTTAAAAGGAGAAAATCATGTCTTTTAGAAAAATTTTATTCTTTATTTTCTGAGAAGTTCTTTTCCCGAAATACCTGGCTCTGTCATATTGACCGGATCCAAAACGGTTTCCATCTCTTTTTCACTTAAAAGCCCTTCTTTGAGGATCAGATTACGGATGGATTCTCCGGTCTTCATTGCTTTTTTCGCAATCTCCGCTGCTTTCTCATAGCCTACATGCGGACAGATTGCAGTAATTACGCCGATGCTGTTCTCTACCAGCTGACGGCATCTCTCTTCATTGGCTGTGATTCCTGTCACACAATTGTCAACAAAAGTCTGCACTGCATATGCAAGTGTATCGATCGACTGGAACAGACAGTAGAATACGATCGGTTCAAACGCATTCAGTTCCAGCTGTCCACCCTCTGCTGCCATCGTGATCGTCACATCATTTCCAATGATGTTAAATGCGACCTGGTTCACTACTTCCGGGATGACCGGATTCACTTTTCCCGGCATGATCGAAGAACCATTCTGCTTTGCCGGAAGGTTGATCTCACCAAATCCGGCTCTTGGTCCGGATGACATCAGACGCAGGTCATTGGCAATCTTGGAAAGTGTGACTGCACACGCTTTCACTGCACCGGATACTGCCACAAACGGATCCAGGTTCTGGGTTGCATCGATCAGATCAAAAGCCTGGACAAACTGAATATCAGATATTTTTGAAAGATTCGGAACAATACGGCTTACATAGGCTTCATCTGCATTGATTCCGGTTCCGACTGCCGTTCCACCCATGTTGACGGTACGCATCTCGTCCATCGCATTATCCATACGGTGGATATCACGCATGATGGCATCGGAATATGCCTGAAATTCCTGACCCAGACGGATCGGAACTGCATCCTGCATTTGGGTGCGTCCCATTTTGATCACATGGTCAAATTCCTCTGCCTTTTTGCAGAGCGCTCCATGAAGTCTGAGCAGTTCTTTTTTCAGATTCTGAAGAAGTCTGAGTGAAGTCATCTTGCCAGCTGTCGGAATAACATCATTTGTGGACTGTCCGCAGTTTACATCATCATTCGGATTTACTGCTGAATATTCTCCCTTTTTTCCGCCAAGGATCTCAATCGCACGGTTGGCAATGACTTCGTTTGCATTCATGTTCAAAGAAGTTCCCGCACCTCCCTGGATCGGATCTACGATAAAGTACTCATGCAACTTTCCTGCAAGGATCTCATCACATGCCTGTACGATTGCTTTTGCCTTTTTCTTTTCCAGAATCCCACTCTCGCAGTTGGTGATCGCAGATGCTTTCTTTATGTACGCAAGACTGTTGATGATCTCCGGATGCATATTCAGCCCGGTAATACGGAAATTCTCCGCAGCACGCAGTGACTGTACCCCGTAATATACATCTCCCGGAATATCTTTTTCCCCTATTGAATCCTGTTCTACACGATAACCTGTCTTGTTTTCTTTTCCATTTTCCATCTCAAAATCCCTCGATTTTCCATTTTTCTCTGGCGTATTGCCTTTGTTGTTTTCATTATATCTCTGTGTTACAATATAATCTAATACATATATTTTTATAGTAACTATAATTTTAAAACTATGTCAAAGGAGAATACCTATGTTTCAGGGAATGGAATATGTCTATGAAGTTTATCTGGAAAAAAGCTTTTCCAAGGCGGCTGAGAAGTTATTTATCTCACAGCCTTCACTCAGTGCCAACGTAAAGCGTGTCGAGCATCACATCGGATATCCGATCTTTGACCGGAGTACCAAACCACTTTCCCTTACCGAATGTGGGGTACAGTATATCAAAGCGGTAGAAAAAATAAAAAGTATCCAGAATGAATTTGAAGGATTTGCAAACGACTGGGGCGACCTAAAAAAAGGAACACTCACCCTCGGAGGAAGCAACTTGTTTTCCTCCTGGATCCTGCCTTCGCTGATCGCGGATTTTGCCCGCAAATATCCTCTGATCCAGATCAGCCTGGTTGAAGAAACCACTGCCAATCTTGCCCGTATGCTGCGACACGGGCAGCTGGATCTGATGCTGGACAGCAGTGTTCTGGATGCCACCATCTACGGCTACCGTAAATTTCAGGAAGAGCACCTGATCCTTGCTGTTCCGAGAGCATTCCCGATCAATAATACGCTACGCTCCTATCAACTTCCTGTAGAAGATATCCTGAGCAAAAAATTTCTGGAAGAATCCTGTCCTCCCGTTCCTCTGACACGCTTTAAAAGTGAGCCTTTTATTATGCTGAAACCGGAAAACGACACTGGAAAACGTGCCCGTATGATCTGCCAGAACAATCTCTTTGAACCAAATATCATCCTGGAAATGGATCAACAGATGACTTCTTACAACATCACCTGCTCCGGCATGGGGATCTCTTTTATCGGAGATATCATGCTCTCAAAAGTACCTCTTACCTCTGATGTGGTGTACTATAAGCTTCCTGCAGGCGAAAGCAGCCGTGACATCCGGTTCTACTGGAAAAATGGTCGCTACCAGACAAGGGCAATGGAAGAATTTTTAAAAATGGCGTGCCAGTAAGGCACGCCACTTTCCTGTAGAACAGATACTATCTATTTATCTGCAATCTTGGATCCGACAAATATTTCTTCTCTACATGAACCTACTCACTTCTGAGTGCATCGATCGGATTCATGTTCGCCGCCTTCACCGACGGAAGGAGTCCGAAAATAATTCCGATCAGTGTGGAAAATACTACTCCGACCAGAATAGACACTCCGCTGATTGCCACCGGAACTGCCGAGACTGCGGAAATAATATAGGCAAGCGCAATTCCTCCTGCCACACCGATCAGACCTCCGAGAAGGGTAAGCACTGCCGCTTCCGTCAGAAACTGCGTCAGGATCCTTCTTTTTCTTGCCCCCAACGCTTTTTTCAGACCGATTTCTCTCGTTCTTTCTGTCACAGACACCAACATGATATTCATAACACCGATCCCGCCAACCAGAAGTGAAATGCTTGCAATCCAGAGCAGCTGCTGGTTCGTTGAGCTGCTGATCTCCTGAATCTGGTTTGCCTGTTCCAGAAGATCTTCCCCTTTATACTTTATCGTCTCATCAGACACAGTCAGATAACTGTTCAGGATATCTGCCGCCTTTTCTCCTGCCACGGTCATCTCATCTGTGCTTGTCGCGCGGACAACCAGATTCTGCGGTTCATCGTACTGATAAATAATCGACCACAGTGTATCCGGAATACAGATCGTTCCGCTTCCATCTGTGGATACATAACGGTAATAGTCTTCCATCGAATTGATCACCGGCTGCGAATTTTCTTTTCTCGCCATCATACCGATCACGGTAAATGGCTCCCCTTTAACCTCAATAATCTTTCCGATCACATCTCCATCCGGGAATAGAGCTGTGGCTGTCGTTTTATCAAGTAGCACAACTTTCCGGTTTGCAGTAAAATCTTTTTCGGAAAAGCCACGCCCTTTTGTGATCTGAAATCCATAGGCATCCAGATAATTGGAATCTATCCCAAGAATATTACAGCTTGCCAGCTTCTGACTGCCTGCATATACAGCATCATATTCATTCCGTCTGTGATAAAGGGATGCACTTTCCACCTCATCCAGCGCCTGGATCTCACCAAGTGCCTGATCTGAAATCTCCGGTATTCCATCCGGAACCTCCTGATAAGACAGATCCAGTGTCCAGTCTCCCTGATAAAGCTGGATATTGACCGCATTATTTCCCGCACCAACCAGATTTTTCTTGATCTGCTCATTGGTTCCTTTGATCGTTGAAACAATTGCAATGATCGATCCGATTCCGATAATAATACCAAGCATCGTCAGCGCAGACCGCAGCTTATGGCTCCAGATTCCCTGAAATGCCAGCCTGATATCTTCAAGCATCTCCTCACCCCCTCGTTAATTATAATCATACAGTGAATCCACTGTCTTTGTCTTCGCACCCTCTTTTACATTTCTTCCATACGGAAATGCAATCTCATCCTCCATGGTAAGTCCGGAAACGATTTCAATGGAACCGTACATATTTTTTCCAACCTCTACATACTGCTTCTCCAGCCTTCCATGTTTTCCTTTCTTGTATACATAGGAGCGGTTTCCGTCTTCTCTTATGAACATCTGTTCCAGGTAAATCGAATTCCCACTGTCACCCGAAAGTCCGTCTACGGAAATACTGACACCCTCACCAGATGAAAGGTCTGCATCTTTCTCAACCACTGCAGTAAACGGATAGTAGGACATATTAGGATTCTCGCTGCTCTTCATACTTTCAACCGGTGAATTACCGATACTGGTGATCGTTGCCTCATAAGAGTTCCCCGTATTCCAGGAAGTCACCATCACAGTCATACCCTCTTTTAATTTATCATAGCTGCTTTCGGCAATCCCTCCGATTACATAGCAACCATTTTTTCCGGTCACAGATATAACCGGTTTATTCTCCAGCTTTGCCTCTTCTTCGTCAAGTACAGATTTTACCGTTCCCTCTACTGTACTTTTTACAACACCATTATTTACTTTTTTATCCAGCTTTTTCAATTCCAGTTGCGCTGTTCGCTTTTCCAGATCCAGGTCCTTGATCTTCTGTTCTTTTTCCTGGATCTGCTTTGCCTGCTCTTCCCTGGTCATTCCATCTGCGTCTCCTGGATCCGGTTCTTCATATCCACCAGGGTTATCCGGTTCGTCCGGAATTATCGGCTCTTCCGGTGTCCCCGGCTGCTCCGGATTTTCGGGCTTTATCACCTGTCCGGTCTTTCCGTCCAGCGTCCAGGAGTATAAAAGAAGCGTCGGTTCCTTCTCCTGATCCACTACATCAAAGATACAGACCGCCCTCTCTTCCAGCATTTTCAGCATGAACTCCGCATTTACCGTTGCTCCCGGCGCACAAAGATAGCGATACGGCTTTTCTTTTGTTCCATCTCCATCTTCATTATAAGGAGCAGCGTCCTTTGTAATCTCTTTATAAATGATCTTATCCTTCAGTTCTTCCGGAAACGGCTTCCCGATTGATGGTTTTTCCGGTCCTTCCGGATTTTCTGGTGTCTCCGGCTGCTCAGGATTTTCGGAAGTATCCGGATTTTCCCATTCATTTTTCTTTGCATCCGCAGTCCGTATTATTCCAGGTCTGGTTCCTTTTGCAGTCATTTTCCGCAGCTCATCCTGGCTTCTTTCAACAGACGAAACAATCTTTGCATTTTTCAGCTGCTCTAATTCTGCCTTTTGATTCTGAATATTCAGTTCAATCCCCTGAATCTCCATCTGCTTCATTTCCTGCTCAAGTCCTGCAAGCGTAGTATCATAGGCAACCAGACGATCGCCGATCTTCACCGTATCCCCTGATTTGACATAAATCTCCTTGATCGTAAGGGTATCATCATGGTAAATGTCCTGGCTCGCACCTGCCTGCACCTTCGCATAATCATAAATATCCGATTCTGAATACCATCCACCATTACTCATACTGGCTACCGGTGCAACCTTGACCGCTTTTTCACTTTTTTTCATTGCAAATATAATGCCGCCTCCAATGAAACATACACAGACAACCAAAGCAATCCCAATCTGAAGAATTTTTTTCTTATTTCTTTTTTGAAAAGTCATCCTTTATTCCCCCTCTTCCATGCCTCCTGCCTGTACATTTTCGTTCTTCTGAACGGCTGCTCCTTCTTTACATTCTCCATCCGGCCAGACAATATAATCCGTCTCTTTCAGTCCTTCCGTGATCTCCCATGTATCCTGCTCCTCATCATAGGCACCAAGCTTTACCTTTCTCTTTTCCAGTCTGTCCTTTTCATTTGCTACCCAGACATAAGGTTCTTTCCCGTCTGTATCTACAATATAAGCAGTCATCAGATGTAATCCCTCTGTATTTACTCCGTTTCCGGGCTCGATATATACATGCTGTCCCAGCATCAGACCATCACTGGTTTCAAGCGTTACATAAAATGGATACTTAGTTGCCCGGGCAGAAGAATCCGAACCGGAATACATCTCGCTTTGTGAACTGTTCTCCGGTTTTTCTGTGTCGATCACATCCACAGATCCCTTCCAGATTTCCTCCTGGTTATTCCTTGCCCGCACCGTCACATCCATTCCCGGCTGAAGCTCACCGATATTCTGTTCACTGATTTTTCCCTTAATTCGGTATTTTCCGGTAGAAAGAATGCTCATAAATGCCTGCTTTTCTCCACTGTAATCATCATAACCAGGATCTGGATTGATCTCCTGGATAATTCCTGCAATCGTGGATGTCACCGTGGATGATTCCAGACTCTTCTTCGTCCGGTTCACTTCCAGTTCTTTTACTTTATAATTATATTCTTCCTGTTTTACATTCGTCTGCAGCTCCTGGATCTGCGTTGTATAAGAAAGCTGCTCACCTGCCGGTGCATTCTTTTTCTCTGTCGTTAAGGCCGCAATCTGTGAATTCAGATTGGAAATACTGTTTCCTATCTTTTCCAGTTCCAGATTTCCCTGCTCCAGTGTCATCGCAAGCTCCTCTGTATCATATTCAAAGAGTTTCGTCCCAGGCTCCACTTCCTGCCCTTTTTCCACGAAAATCTCTTTCACTTTCTGTCCTTCTGAAAGTGAGATTTTCAAAGTATCCTGCGCCTCCACAACGCCTGCAAAGCGGTTCACGGTTCCGCTTCCGTTTCCGGTGATCACGCTGACCTTATCCGCGTAGAGGATGTTCTTCGCGGAATCCTTCCCCCCTCCTGAAACCATGTGCAGGATTGCGGCAATCAGAGCGACTGCAAAAATAAAGCATACAATAAAAATCACCTTTTTCTTCCCCATCAGATTGTCTTTGAAACTCCTATTTACATTCATTTTCATTCCCTCCTCATCATTCTACTTTTAAGGTGTAAAAGTTTGTTGAAGTTAGTCCGACAAAGTGTATATAGAAAGTGCTGCGGCTTCCCTTCGGCAAACCATTCCGAGGAACCTCTGAAAGCGGGAATCGTGTTCAGCAAAGGCTTCCACGATTCCTGAGTTTCTTCTCCATTGCCTCAATAAGGAAGCCGCAGCACTTTCTATATACACTTTGTCCCTCTAAGTTATCGCACAATACCATCGCCCCATAACTTAAATTCCGATGTCCAATCATAGCTTCAGTATACTGGAAAACAGTGGAGAATACTATTTATATTTTCTTAATTTTCATTCATTTTTATATCGCTTGATTTTTTGACTGAATTTTCATTCTTTTTAAATATACATGTAATGCCCCATAATAGCAGTCCCACTACTTTTTTGAACATTGAACACCCAGAAGGGCAAAGCCAGCAAAGTAGAATGGGTGCGACATAGAAAAGTAATCCCGTAGATTCACTTTTTGCGCAATGGAGAGGAAACCCAGGAATCGTGGAAGCCTCTGCTGAACACGATTCCCGCCCCAAGGGGTTCCTTGGAATGATTTGCGCAATGGAATCTACGGGATTACCTTTCTATGTCGCACCCTCACAACCTCCCCTCCATGCCCTTCGTCCCCCCTTCTACATCCACCAAAAATACACCGCAGGATTTCCCCATTTCCTGCGGTGTTTTCTTACATACTCTATTCTTCTACCATATGACAAGCTACTTTATGCCCCGCCTTCACTTCTCTGAAAACCGGTGCTTCCTGTCTGCATTTTTCTGTCGCATTCGGACAGCGTGTGGAGAACGCACAACCCTTAAAATCTTCGGTTCTGACCGGCTGTTCTCCGGAAAGCTCTGAAAATCCGTCCCGCTCAATATACGGATCCGGCACAGAAGCAAAAAGTCCTTTCGTGTACGGATGGAGTGGATTTGCAAACAATTCTTCGGTATCGGTTTCTTCTACCAGTGTTCCCAGATACATAACCCCAATACGATCTGAGATAAAACGGATAACACCGATATCGTGTGAAATAAATAAAAGGCTGAGTCCCAGTTCCTTCTGAAGCTGCATCAGCATATTCAGGATCTGTGCCTGAATCGATACGTCAAGCGCAGATACCGGTTCATCACAGACGATCAGCTTTGGTCCGATAACAAGGGCACTTGCAATACCAAGACGCTGTACCTGCCCACCGGAAAGCTCGTGCGGAAAACGGAAATAATGGTCTTCGGAAGTCTAAAAAAGGACATTCGCAATCCGCTTTGCTACTTGCTCATAACAAAAATGAGATTGCAAAGCAATCCCATTTTCGTTAAATTCTTTTGTGAACTGTTCGATTATGCGTTCATCTGAGCTGCAACTTCAGCTGCGAAATCTTCATTTTTCTTTTCAAGACCTTCACCTGTCTCGAAACGAACGAATTTCTTCAGAGTGATAGTTGTTCCGTTAGCTTTTCCAACTTCATCAAGGTATTTAGCTACAGACTGTTTTCCGTCTTCAGCTTTTACATATACCTGATCTAACAGACAGATTTCCTTCATCTCTTTGTTGATACGTCCAGAAATCATTCCCTGGATAACCTTTTCCGGTTTCTGAGATTCTTTCGGGTCGTTCATGATCTGAGCAAGAAGAATTTCTTTCTCATGTGCGATGTAATCAGCATCTACATCTGCCTGGCTTACATACTTAGCATTTAAAGCTGCTACCTGCATAGCTACGTTTTTCAGAGCTTCTTTAACAGCATCGTTAACAACTGCTGTATCAGCTTCTACAAGAACACCGATACGTCCGCCACCGTGAATGTAAGATACTACACAGCCATCTGTAACGATCTTTTCGAATCTTCTGATGCTGAGCTTTTCTCCGATTACAGAAATCTTTTCTGTAAGTGCATCGTTAACTGTCTTAGAAGCATCTTCGTTCCAAGCTTCAGCCATGAATCCTTCCATATCTGTAGCTTTTGTAGTAAGTGCCTGATTAACAACTGCTTTTACGAATGCCTGGAAATCAGCGTTCTTAGCAACGAAGTCTGTCTCAGAGTTAACTTCTACGATAGCTGCTGTCTTATCTTCTTTAACGTCTGCCATAACAATACCTTCAGCTGCGATACGTCCGGCTTTCTTAACAGCCTTAGCTTCGCCATTCTTTCTGAGGTATTCGATTGCTGCATCCATATCTCCGTTAGATTCGTTCAGAGCTTTTTTGCAGTCCATCATACCAGCGCCTGTCATTTCTCTTAATTCTTTTACCATGCTTGCTGTGATTGCCATGATTTTTTCCTCCATCTTTCAATATGATCTTTTGGATTGTTCGAATTATTCTTCTGTTGTTTCTTCAGCTGTTTCTACGTCTTCGCCTTCGTAAACTTCTTCTGCTTCGCCCTGGTTTGCTTCGATTACAGCATCAGCCATCTTGGATACGATAAGTTTTACAGCTCTGATAGCATCATCATTTCCTGGAATTACATAATCAAGTTCTTCCGGATCACAGTTTGTATCAGCAATACCGATCAGCGGGATTCCAAGTGTGTGAGCTTCCTGAACACAGATTCTTTCTTTCTTAGGATCTACTACAAAGATAGCATCCGGGATTCTCTTCATTTCTTTGATTCCGCCAAGGTTCTTTTCAAGCTTTTCCCATTCTTTCTTGATTTCGATAACTTCTTTCTTCGGCAGTACATCGAATGTTCCGTCTTCTGACATAGCTTCGATTTCTTTCAGACGAGCGATTCTGCTCTGGATTGTCTTGAAGTTTGTAAGCATTCCTCCAAGCCATCTTTCGTTAACATAGTACATTCCGCAACGTTCTGCTTCTGTCTTGATAGCGTCCTGAGCCTGTTTCTTTGTTCCTACGAAAAGGATCTTTCCACCTTCTGCTGCAATGTCAGATACTGCCTGGTAAGCTTCATCTACTTTACCTACAGATTTCTGAAGGTCGATGATGTAGATACCATTTCTCTCTGTGTAGATGTACTCTGCCATCTTAGGGTTCCATCTTCTTGTCTGATGTCCGAAATGAACACCTGCTTCTAAAAGTTGTTTCATTGAAATAACGCTCATGTTTCTTTCCTCCATTGGTTTTTTACTTCCGTGTGCTTATGTCCGCGAACCATGCTTGTCAGCTTTGGCACCACCGGGATAAACCACACACGTGTTTTTTTGCAACGTTAGCATTGTATCACAAAAGCCCTGCGTACGCAAGGCTTTTTTCAGGGTTTCCCCTGCAGGTTCTCATATTTTTTCAAAATCAGCAGCAAAAAAGCTGATATCCGACAAGGAGGCACAGCAGAACGATCAGAATTCCGATAAATATGCTCGGAATGAACATCATGATCACCATACCAAGTGCTACAAAAAACAGTGCAAAACCAAATACCCGTTTCATCTTCGTTCCTGCTTTTTCCTCTTTTACAATAAATATATGCCAGAAACCTACGTCTATTCCTGATTTTCCGGAGAATCTGCTTCATTTAACAGATCTGCCACATCCTCTTCGGTCATTTTATCCTCAGATGGGGATTTAAAACGGTCGATCACATCCGGGACCATATCCAGGATCTTGGTCATGGTATCCTGATTCTTGATGTTGACCAGTCTAGTTGTTCCGTTCTGGATCACAAGCACTGCACTTGGAATCATCTTGCCGCCAAGTCCGCCGGCTCCTCTGTCCTTTTTGTCCGCATGAAATGCCCCTGCCCCGATTGCAAAAGATACATCAACAAGCGGAAGAATGATCGTATCTCCGATGTGGATCGCATCTCCTACAACGGTTTTGGATGATACCACGCCGTTCATCCCTTTAAACAATGCATCTACTGTCTCTTTAAACTGATTATCTACTGCCATTTTTTCGATTCCTCCTGTTATTTTCTATCGAATGCTTTACCATTTAAACTCCCTGATATCATGATAAGTGCTGCGAATATTCTTATCCAGCAGCATCTTTGCTGCAAATACTGCCATATGAACTGTTCTTAGTCTTCCTTTTACATAAACGGAACCTTCCAGTACCCGCTTTTCAAAATCCGGTTCCAGATCCATATTTTCTCCGATAAATGCATAAAACATTCCACAAAGTGCCAGTACCTGTCCGGTATGGTAAGGATCTTCAAAACCGAAATGCAGTTTTACGCGAAGCTTTTTCGGCTTCAGAAAATGCTTCACCCAGACCAGTTCCTTTTTGCCACGTGCAAAAGCTGCTTTATGATTTTCCTGTTCCAGGAACTCCAGAATTTTATCTTTTTTATCTGCGATATTTTTTATTTTATCACATAAATTCTTCCATGTACATTTGATCTTTTCCAGGATTTCCCGAAGCTTCTGACTGAGCTTCCGGATCAGTTTTCCAAATGCTTTGACCGGTTTCTTCCGTTTTCGTGGAGTTTTGTGAGCCTTTCCGGATCCTCTCTCGTCATGAACATCCTTTTTTTCTCTGGATTCACTTTCCTTTTCCGGTGTAGCATTCTCTTCTTTTTTTTCTGAAAATGTTTTCACCTTCGTGTCAGGACTTCCCTGTGTTTCTGTTTTGGACTTCTCATCTTTCACGTCCGCATGCTCTGGCTTTGCATACGTTCCGCTTTCGGCTCTCTTTTCCGGCAGCGTCTGCGGCTTCTTTACATCTGCCGCATCATTTCTTTCTGCCGTTCTCTCACTGGCATTCTCCGCACCGGCTTTTTTTCCGCCATCCGGCTTTCTCTCCTTCTTTCTCGCCGGTTTATCTTCCGCTTCCAGAACATCTCCCAACTTCTTCCAGGCAATCCGCCCCTGCCATTTCACATCACCGTTCCGATACTCCACTCTTCCTGCAATCAGATGAAGCAGCCATGAAATCTTAAGATTCCCCTCTGCATCTTCCAGCTTTCCCGGAAACTCGGCACGCAGTTCATACCTCAGCGGTACAAAGAGAAGGACACCGATCACAAGTAGCAGGATTCCAAGAATCACCAGAAGAAGAATCCCGATAATCTTCAAAATCAATCCAATGATATGTAGAATCATTCTTCTTCCCTCTCCTGCTTTCTGATGTAGGACCGGATATCCAGATCCCCTGTTTTTTCATAAACTTCCTTTGCGATCTCTTCTACCAGATACAGCGCATCATCATATCCGCTTGCAAGACCAACTGCGAAAATATCATCATCGATCACACTTCCCTGGCGGAACATCAACGTCGAATAAAATTCCAGCTGATTTTCCCCTTCTTCGATCAGTGCGATCACATAAGTTTTCAACGGATATTTTTTTTTATTCAGTTTTGCAATCACTTTTTCTTTCTTTTTTGCCATGCTCTCACTGACATAAAGATTTTTGTAAAACCTCATGTGCGCTGTCTCCCCGACCTTTAATTATTATAGTAAGAATCAAACACCTGCTTTGCGACACTGACACCAGTAATGGTCGCTGTATCTGCATCCTCGACACAAACGCTGATCGCCAGCTCCGGATTATCCACATTGGAAAATCCGACAAACCAGGAATGTACTGTATTTCCATCTTCACTGACCTCGGCAGTTCCGGTTTTCCCTGCCACTGTATAAGACGCACCTGAAAGCGCAGCTCCGGTACCATAATCCACAACCGCCTTCATGTATTCCGTAAGCTGTGCAGCTTCAGATGATGTCATAAGCTCTTTGTAGCTTTCCGGCATATATTTCTTCACCGTTGTGCCTGCATAATTTGTAATCTTGTCCACCAGATACGGCTTCATCAGCTTTCCACCATTTGCGATCGCCGAAACGATCATCGCCATATGGTACGGACTGACCTGTGTCTCTCCCTGACCAATTGCAGTCATCATCGTATCTGCATCTCCTGCATCTGTTTTCAGGCGGAAACTGCTTTCATTATATTTCACATCACCCGGAAGCTTGCTGTTAAACAGCATCTGTTTGGCAGTCTTTCTCCATTCTGCCTTATCCAGCTGCAGCCCGATATTTGAAAACGAAGAATTGCAGGAATTTGCAACCGAATCCGTCAGATTCTCTTCCCCATGGGCAGTGCTGTTATAACAGTGGATCGTCGCCCCATTCTGTGAAAATTCTCCATTACATTCAAACGAATAATTATTATAATCT
Source organism: Coprococcus sp. LG101-27 (assembly GCF_027695515.1). Taxonomy (NCBI): domain Bacteria; kingdom Bacillati; phylum Bacillota; class Clostridia; order Lachnospirales; family Lachnospiraceae; genus Coprococcus; species Coprococcus sp. LG101-27. The sequence goes on along the minus strand of NZ_JAQEUJ010000001.1, from coordinate 348,963 downwards.
GGATTCTGCCGCATAAAAGCAAGTGTTGTCACCAGCTTGAATGTCGACCCCGGTGTATACTGTCCAAGTGTAGCCCTGTTAAGAAGCGAACTGTTCTCGTCATTGTTCAGTGCATCCCAGTTTTCCGAAACATTATTCGGATCAAAAGACGGCTTCGATACCATTGCCAGAATCTTCCCTGTACTTGGCTCCATCACGACAACTGCACCTTTGTTATCTCCCAGTGCATTATATGCTGCATTCTGCAGGTTCGCATCCAAGGTTGTGACCACCGTATCTCCCGTATTCTTCTGGTCTTTAAATTCATTCGCCAGCTTTTCCAGGAAAAAGGCATTTGAAGTCAGAAGATTGAAATTCTGTGAGGATTCCAGTCCGGATTTTCCTTTTGCGGCATATCCGACAACATGTGAAAACACTTCTCCATCCGGATATTCCCGTGTTTCCGATCCATCGTCATTTGTCACAGTCTGTGCAAGCACTTCTCCATTTTTATCTGTAATACTGCCACGCAGCACACGGTCCGCAAGAAGATCCTGACGGATATTGTACGTGCTGTTGACAACCTCTTTACTTTTTACCACATTAAAATAAACCAGATATCCCATCAGTACCAAAAACAGTGTTACAAAAATATAAGTAACTCTCGTCAGTTCTTTATTGGTCATCTGCTTCTCTTTTTTCTTACTGGCTCCGCTTCTTTCTGCCTGTGCTTCTTTCGGACGCCGCTGTCCGTTTTTTAGGCTGCTGCGTTCGGCCTTTTTCTTCGGTTCGCCATCCGTTCGTCTGCTGCGGCTTTTTCCTTCTGCCTTCTTCTTTTGGTCGTGATACCCGCTCTCGTCTGGCAGGCTCTCCAGCTGCTGATCCAGATCTGGAAGTTCGTCTTCTCTGTAATTTTTTTCTTTCAATGTCTTCTTCCTCGTCTTCTCTTAATACATACAGTCCCTGAATGATCGCAAACATAATGATCGTACTGAGAACGGAGGTTCCACCGTAGCTTACCAGCGGAAGTGTCACTCCGGTAGACGGAATGAACTTTGTCACACCTCCGATCGTCAGAAATGTCTGAAAAATATAACAGGTTCCAAGTCCCAGTGCCACCAGTTTATAAAAGCTGTCCCGAAGCTGCATCGCAATATTCAGAAACATCATATAAACACTGACACATACCAGTATCAGACCAAGTGCAAAAATCAGTCCCATTTCCTCCGCAATTGCCGAAAAAATGAAATCTGACTCTGCAACAGGTATCTGATCTGCCGCCCCTTGAAAAAGTCCCATTCCAAACCAGCTTCCTGTGCCGATCGCCATCAAGGATTGTGCCACCTGATAACCACCTTCATTGTAAACGGTAAATGGATTCTTCCATACCAGTACACGCACACGGACGTGGTTAAATAATTTATATGCCACAACTGATGCCCCACTTCCTGCAATCAGCCCGACAAGTACATAAAGTGGCTGTCTGCTTGCCACATAGAGCATCACCAGATATACAGCAAAAATGATCAGCGCCGCACCAAGGTCTTTTGATACAACCAGGATCAGCACATGCATTGCTGCCACTGCCGTTGTGATCACAATATTCTTAAATGAAGTATCAGTCTTCAGACTCGCCGCAACGAAAAATACAAAAATGATCTTCACAAGCTCAGATGGCTGAAGGGTAAAACCTCCGATTGCAACATTCAGCATCGCTCCTCCAGTCACACGTCCTACAATGATAACGACCCCAAGCATTACAACACCTGCAATTGCATAGAATATTTTCCATTCTGACAGAGCTTTTACCTTCCGGATGATGACCGGGATCACAAGACTTATCGCTACAGATGCACTGACAATGAGAAACTGCTTTACCGCAAGCGAATACGAAAGTCTGGTGATCATAATAAAGCCGATTGCCATCAGCATACACATATTATTTACAACCAGTCGCGACACCCGCGGGTAAATTATTGTATACAGCAAAATGATCGCCAGAAACAGTACCACCTGCATCCCGTAAAATCCGATCATTTTTGTTTCATTTGTCTGCAGATACATCACCAGAAATGCAATCATATGAAGCAGAAACATCAGCACATTCTGCTTTCTGAAAATACTTCTCTGTGTATACTCATCTGCGTAATTAAATACTGCAAAACATTCAAATGTATAGACCAGCATCAGGGCTATCATCAGATATTTTGACAGCTCTACAATTATATTGATCAAAATTCCACCTACTTTATTCCTCTTTTCCAGTGTCCCCTGGTGTACGTTCCCTCCGGAAGCTCTTTTCCTTCAAAATACGCACTTAAAATCTGCCTTACCTCCTGCTGCCTTTCAGTAGTAAACATCAGTCGGATCCGCCCAGGGCCGATCTGATATACCTCTTCCATCCGGTCTCCCAGATATAATGGTACATAATTGTAAAGGATATTATAACAGTAATCACATTCATTTTTTACCACAAATGGATTACGATATCTGTCAGTTATTGTCGTCTGTCCGGATTTTTTCAGACATCCTCTGGTCGTTTTCTGAATACATCCTGCAGATATCATCATCGGAAAATAACCATATACGATCACTTCTCCATCCTTTACCCGGAGATCCTGGAGTTCTCTTTCTGTCAGTTCCACGGGCGCTGTAAATTCAAAAACTCCCTTTTCCTTCCAGAATTTCCTGCTTTCCTGATTAAATTCATACAGATTGTAATCGGTCATAATCCTTCCGGTATAACCATGCTCTTTCAGAAACGCAAAACTTTCATAATTGGCGATCAGAATGCCGTCCCATCCGGCTCCGAATATCCGGTTATATGCAGCTTCATACTGTTTTCGGGTTCTTTCCCGGAAAATATACGGCATGACCAGATAAATTTCTTTCCCTGTTGCATGTACTTTTGTAATCCACTCCACATAGCTATCCTTCTCCCAGATGCAAGGGAACATGGTACAATCCACATAGATTCTTCCGATTGCTTCTTCTTCCAGAATCACTTCCATCTGTTCTGCGGTTCTTACCGATGCCGTCCATCCGGAAAGTACCTCTTCTTCCATTGAAAGCTCTATCGTATCTTCTTCCGGATCTTTCACTTCACCACTTCTTCTGTATTTCTCACAGATCACTTTTTCCAGTGTCTCCAGTGCTTCCCTTCGAAGTTCGTTCAGGCTCTGCATCGGAAGAAATACTTTTTCTCCGATCTCGACCTTTAAAAAGGAAAATTCAAATTCCGTATTTCCCGTCTTGCGCAGCTGCTTTTCAATCCGCTCTCTGCTCATCGGCTGGCTCAGTGCTTCCTGTGCTTTTTCACCGGTAACCGTAATCTCGGCATCCCGGCACTTCACTGTAAGCGTTGCCGCTTCCTGCGGATACAGCCGGAAAGTTCCGCAGATCCGTTCTTTTATTTTTCCATTTACAAATTCTTCATGCAGTCTCTCAATCAATGCGCTGTTTCTTGTACGCATCCAGATTTCGTCCCTCTTGAACGGGGTATCTGCAAATACCGGGATCTGCACATTCATTCCTTTTCTGACTGCATCCTTACAGGTATAATTATCTGCCTTTTCCCTGCCTTTGCGCATCGGGAGCTCAATAATATCCTGCGGAGACAGGTCTGTCATTGCTTTTGCAGTCACAGTTCTGCCTTTTTTAGCAAGTACCTTTACTGCCGGCACTCCTGCATGGTTCGGACGGTTTAAAGAAACCATCTCCCGTCCATTCTGTGTATGATAATAACCCGTATGGAAACCGCCACGGTTATAGAGATCCAACAGCATCTGCCGGTCCTCCTCGCAGACACGGTATTTCTTCATCGCATACGCTGCCGGATCCTCTCCTGCCGGACATTCTTCGTAATATTTCAGATAAAGATCGGCATATTTCCGGTACTGGAAAGCGACTGCTGCCGCATACTCCGGCTTCTTCATCCGTCCTTCAATTTTGAAAGAATAAATCCCGCTCTCGATCATCTCCGGGATCAGTTCCAATGTACAGATATCCTTAAGACTCAGCAGATACTGTGGTCTCTTTGCTTCCGGTGTCCGGTAAAGCAGTCTGCACGGCTGTGCGCACTGTCCACGGTTGCCACTTCTGCCGCCGATAAAACTGCTGAACAGGCACTGACCGGAATAGCAATAGCAGAGTGCACCATGTACAAAGCTTTCAATCTCGAGTTCTGTCTCATCGGCAATCTTCTTCACCTCTGCCATACTCAGTTCTCTGGATGTAACAATCCGCTGTGCACCTTCCTTTTCCAGAAACTTCGCCCCATCCACTCCCGTAAGCGTCATCTGGGTACTTGCGTGGATCGGAAGATCTGGAAAATGCTTCCGGATAAAACGGAACAGTCCAATATCCTGCACGATCACCGCATCCAGCCCCTGCCGGTAATAAGGGAGCAGATAATCATACATCTGTTTTTCCATCTCACGGTCTTTGATCAGTGTATTCACGGTCAGATACAGTCTTCTTCCATGCAAATGCACATAATCAATTGCCTCTAAAAGTTCTTCCTCCGTCAGGTTATGTGCATAAGCACGTGCCCCGAAAAGGGCTCCCCCTGTATATACCGCATCAGCTCCTGCTGCAATTGCCGCTTTCAGGCACTCCATACTCCCTGCCGGTGCAAGGATTTCAACTCTGTCTTTCATATAACTCCTCTATCTTTAAATAACCTGTATACAAAGCCCCTGTGTTGCAGACATTTCTCTTTGTATACCGGAGTATCAAAAATAGACTGCCTCAGGACAGTCTATTTTGTACGGTGATTTTTCATTTCTGTTTCAAGCTGTACGATCTTCATCTGAAGTTCCTGGTTTTCTGCCTTGAGTTTATCCAGTGCTTTTTCAGCATTCTCATACTTGATCTGTACTGAGATCAGTTCATGCTTTAAATCGTACATCTCCTTGTCTTTTGCCTCGATGTCGCTTTCTAATGCGCCGCCCTGTTTCTTGGCTTTAAAATAATCATCTGCTATATTTAAAGCAAGAAGCACACTTCTGGCTTCCGCACTCTGCTTGCGATATCCATCGCTGCTTGTACATTCCTCGATTTTATGGTTCAGATAAGTGGATACCTTCTGCAGATAATCTTCACTCTCAAATCCGCTCAGGGTGAATACCTTACCGCCTATCAAAACTTCTGTATAATTTTTTGACGATGCCATAAAGAACCTCCTTGCCGCCTAATCCTTTTTTCATTATAAACTATATTCTGATAAAAACCAACCACTTTTCGATATTTTCAGCAGAAATTCTGTTTTATTCTTTATCAGTCAGCTCAAAATGATTCTTTCTGACCTTCAAAATCCCCTCTTTTTCCATTTTTTTCAACTCATGTGACAGCACACTCCGGTTGATTCCCAGATAATTCGCCATCTGTTCTCTGTTAAATTCAATATCAAATGCACTGCTTTTGTGGCGGCTTTGCTGAACTCTCAGATACCGCTCGATTCTTTCCCGGATCCCTCTGATTGACAGCAGTTCGATTTTCCTGCACTTGCGGATATCTTCATTTGCAAGGAAATGAACCGTCTTCTTGTAAAACTCAATCCTCTCACGTAGATCCAGAACACCCTCTTCTTCCATCGCCCGTACAGGGAACCAGAAAATGTGCGCCTGTTCCGATGCATAAATATCATAAGGACTCGTCTTTTTTTCACTGACCGCAATCTCCACTCCCACAACAAACGAGCTGACCAGCTTCTGGACCAGCTGTTCGGTTCCATCCCGGTAATACTGCACTTTACAGAGCCCCCCGTCAAGCAGGATTCCGATATTGTTCAGTTTTTCTCTTTCTCTTATGATGATTTCGCCCTTGTCATAGGTTACGGTTCTGCCGCCTAACCGGTCAATGATCTCATCCGCTTTCTTCCGATCCATATCACAGAAGAAAATGCTCCGGTAAATCGCTTCCCTGTCTTGTTCTTTCTGCATTTATGCTGCCACCTTCTGCCCGTTTTCTTATTTGTCCATTATAGCATCTGTCACGCTATCCTTCAAGGAACAGCACTTTTTCTTCCGGAAATGCGAGTGCATCCGGCATTCCTTTTTCTTCCAGAGTAGCAGAAATCTCTCTTTGGACAAACCAGCAGAAATCCTCACATCCCGACTCGCATCGGATAAAATATTTTCGTTCAAATGGATAATCCACACTTTTCCATTCTTTAACTTTCAGCATAGCACCGGATATCGTTCCATACACCGGAATAAGATCATGAGCTCGGATCCCGATCGCCTTCACATTCTCCGACACAGTGCGTCTTTTAAAAGTCAGCTGCACATCCCAGTCTTTCACATACACCGTCTGCGCATCCATCCGGCAAACATCTGCAATATTTTTACATCCGGTAAGTCTTGCCGCTGTTTTATAGCGCGGTGCATTAAATACTTCTTTTACCGGACCCAGGCGTATTCCATGTCCATCTTCAATTACCAGAACCTCTTCACTGAAGCTGTAGATTTCATCCCTGCTGTGGGACACCATGATCACCGTACCTTCATAATCACTCAGCATTTCCATCAGCTCGGTCAGCATCCGCTCACGAAGATACGCATCCAGTGCCGAAAATGGTTCATCCAGAAGGATTACGTCCGGTTCATATGCCATAATCCGTGCCAGTGCCGTTCTCTGCTGCTGTCCGCCGGAAAGTTTTGACGGATAAAGCTTTTCCAGTCCGTCCAGCTGGAAATGATGGATCAGCTGTTCTACCATTTTCTGCTTATCTTCTTTGTTTCCAGTAAATCCAATCCCGATATTCTGCTCCACGGTCATGTTCGGAAACAACGCATAATTCTGAAAAAGATAACCGACTTTCCTTTTTTGTGGCTTCAGAAAAATCTTTTTTCCGGCATCAAAAAGGGTAACTCCGTCAATCACGATCCGCCCTTTTTCCGGTCTTTCGATCCCGGCAATACTTTTCAAGGTCAGGCTTTTCCCACATCCGGAAGCGCCCAGGATTCCGATTCGCTTTTTTTCACTTTTAAAGGCAACATCCAGCCTGAATTTTCCATACTGTTTTTTTATCTCTAGTTCTACCATTGCTTTGTATGTTTCATTCCCTTTCCAAATGCCAGATTCATAAGTACTACTATTCCGAATGCGATCAGGATTACAATTCCGACCCACACGCCTGCCGTCTGATAATCACCGTCCTGGATGACCATTGCAATCCTCTGGGAAATGGTTGCCGTCTTTCCTGGAATATTGCCCGCAAGCATGGAGGTCGCACCGTATTCTCCAAGCGCTCTTGCAAATGCAAGAATTGTACCGGATGCAACTCCAGGACCTGCCGCCGGCATGATCACCCTCCAGAAAATCTTCCACTCCGGCATACCGAGCGTCTGCGCCGCATAGATCAGGTTCACATCCACCTGTTCAAATGCTGCTCTTGCATTCCGGTACATCAGTGGAAATGCAATCACAGTTGCCGCGATCACGCATCCTGCCCAGGACTGTACGATCTTGATATCAAATGTCGTATAAAGACACGATCCAACGGTTCTTCTCGTACTGAAAATGAGCAGCAGGAAAAATCCTGCAACCGTCGGCGGAAGCACCAGCGGCAGTGTCAGAATCCCATCCAGCACAGCCCTGAGACCCGTCTTCGCTTTCAGCACCTTTCTTGCTGCCCATATTCCCAGGAAGAATGACACAATCGTTGCTGCGATTCCTGTTTTGATTGAAATGAAAAGCGGACTCCAGTCAAGCCCTGCAAGAATCTGTCTTATTTCTTCCATATCATTCCTCTTTTACTCTACGTTTGTATCGAAATAGTAGCTGTCAAAGATCTTCTTTGCGTCATCGGATGTTACATATGCAAGGAAATCATCGGCTGCTTTTTTCTTTGCATCATCTGCCTCTTTATTTTCCACACGGCAGATCGGATAAATCACGTTACCTGTCAGATCATAGCTTACTGTCTGAAGGATCTTGATCTGATCCTCATATCCGTATGTATCAGAATAATAAGTTGTTCCAACTTCGCATGCACCCTCTGTAACGGCGATCAGCACCTTGCTTACATTTGCCTGCTCACTGATTTCTGCTCCACCAAGAGCTTCAGAAACCTGTTCTGTTGTGATGGTAGACGCATCGTCTACTTTGTCCAAAATTCCGAGATTCATCAACGCCTGACGGGTGTATTTTCCAACTGGTACACTTCCGCCTGCAAGTGCAATGCTCTTTGCCTCATTTAAGTTTTCAAGCCCGGTTACTGCTGTATCACTGTCCTTTAATGTGATAACGACTACCTGATTGTTCACTACATTATGGCGGGTTCCTTCTACTACCAGTCCGTCAGCCTCAAGCTGATCCATCTGTTTCTGTGCTGCAGAGAAGAACAGATCACACTCATATCCTTCTTCGATCTGTGTCAGCAGAGTTCCTGAGCTGTCTGCATTGTAGACGATCTTCACATTCGGATGCTCTTTTTCATAACGCTCTGCAATATCTGTCATTGCCGTATTCAGGCTGGCTGCGATAAATACCTGAAGCTCTACATCCTCTTCTTTGTCAGCCTTTGTTTCTGTCTTTTTGTCTTCTGTTTTTGTGTCGGTCTTTTTACCGTCACATGCAGCAAGTGATGCTGTCATCAGCAGAACCAGACCTGCTGCCACTGTTTTCTTAAATAAGTTATTCTTTCTCATGATTTTAATATCCTCCTTTTCCAAATCCACAGTTTGGAAAAGTACACACCGGACAGGACAGACAAAGTCCTCCCTGTCCAAGAAGCCGGAAATCTTTTTCATGCAGCTTTTCATCACACATAATCCTCGGAAGAACCAGATCAAAAATCGTCCGTTTTGCATACATCACGCATCCCGGAAGACCCATGACCGGAATCTGTCTGCCTTCTTTTTCACAATAAGCAAGCATAAACATGGCTCCCGGAAGAACCGGTGCCCCATAAGTCACCACTTCCGTACAGGCATTTTTGATCGCAAGCGGAGTCCTGTCATCCGGATCCACACTCATTCCACCGGTACAGACGATCAGGTCAGAACCATCCTCGATCAGAGTCTGGATTGCTTCTGTGATCATCTCATGATCGTCGTTGCACTGGATCTGCTTCACCTCTGTAACGCCACATTCTTTCAGTTTGTCGATCACAACCGGAGTAAATTTATCCTCGATCCGGTGATAATACACTTCGCTTCCCGTCGTTATGATTCCCGCTTTTTTCTTCTGGTACGGAAGAATCCGGAAAATCGGTTCTTTTCCTGCCACTTCACAGGCCTTCTGCATCTTTTCTTCTTCGATCACAAGCGGAATGATCCTTGTTCCTGCAATCTTATCTCCGGTTTTCACCGGAAAATTTCCATGTCTGGATGCGATCATCATCTCACCAAGACTGTTCACCGCATTCAGCTTTTCGGTATTGATCTTCAATACCCCTTCACAGTCGGCGATCAGTTCGATCTTTCCTTCCTTCACCCCGGAAGGATGCATATGCTCACCCTGACAGATCTGACGCAAGATCTCAGCTGCCTCATTTTCATGAAGCATACCTTCCTGTTTTTCCCAGATATAAAGATTCTCTTTTCCCACAGATAAAAGTACCGGAATGTCTTCTTCGGTAACAATATGTCCCTTCCGGAAAACAGCATCCTTTACAACTCCCGGAATGATCTGTGTAATGTCATGGCACAGCACCTGCCCCACTGCATCTTCTGTTCTTACCAGTTTCATTTTTTGTTCCTCACTTTATATGGATTATGGCATAAAAATACCTGCCGTCACTGCGGCAGGTATTCTGCCCAAACCTTTTTATATTTTACCATAAAAAGGATGGATAAATAAGTTGTCCGGACAACTTTTTTATTTTGTTTTATAGACAAAATCGATTGCTTCCGCAACTCCGTTTCCGATCTTTCGTGCTTTATCCGAAATCGTATAACAAAGTTTTTCCTCTATCCTTGCATCCACATCTCCGATCTTCAATCCTTTTTTGACCGGTACACCTTCCTGGAGCATCCCACGGACAATCCCGTGGAGCCTCGCATAGACAGGTTCATCTCCGCACCTTGCAACAATCTGCCCTTTTTTCACCACATCACCAATTCTCGCGACCGGATGCATGATTCCGTCTGCGGATGCCTTTAAAAGGCGTTCCACCGTATAGCCGCCAATATTTCCCGGAATTCCGGTGTTGGGGATTGCACTTCCCTCGCGGATCACCTCGCCCAGATGCTCACCTCTTTGCGTTTCAATCACAAAATGGCAGTCTCCGGCTGCCGTAAAGCCCGGTCCGATACCGATAACAAGAGGAGCGTCACTGATCCGGGTCCCAAGATTCTTTTTTGCCATGATCCCGTCAACCAGTACATCCGGCAGATATTCTTTCCGCACTTCTGCTTTTTCATCCACCATGACAGCAATTTTCCGCGTTGCCATAATTGTTTCTGCTTCTTCAAAATTTTCGGCAAGAACTGCTTCTATTCCTTCTACCACTGCATGTTCTTCGTACACCGCTCTTGAAAATGCCACCTCACGTCTGACGGTGAGTGGGATGGCAACATCCGTCATCAGGATCTGATGTCCTCTTTCCCACAGCTCTGCCGCAATTCCTGTGGCAAGATCCCCGGCTCCTCTTATCAGGATCTTCATTTACTCTTCTTTCTCCTTTGGTAAAACCAGATTCAGGAACACTGCAACCAGAGTAGACAGTGCAACCGGTGATTTACCGAAAATGGTTGTTACCCATGCAGGGAGCTGCGCAAGTGCTGCATTTGCCTGTGTCACACCCATTCCAAGTGCAATAGCAAGTCCTACGATGGATGTATTTCTATAATTCATCTTTGAATTATTGATCAGTTTGATACCCGTCATAGAAATCATTGCAAATACAGAGATTGTTGCGCCTCCAAGCACACATGACGGAATAGTCAGAAGAATGTATGCGATCTTTGGCATGATTCCTGCAACCAGCATGATCATCGCTGCAATTCCAAATACTCTCTTTGCTACTACTTTCGTAGAACTTACGATTCCGACATTCTGACTGTAGGTTGCTGTCGGGAGTCCGCTGAAAAATGCGCAGACAATATTGCTGACTCCATAACCAATGATACCACCGCTTAATTCCTCATCCGTCGGCATACGGTCCATTCCTCCGGTCGTCGTTGCTGAAAAGTCTCCGATTGCCTGAATAGAGCTGATTGCAAACAATACCGCAATCGCAACACATGAGGATGGCTCGAATTTAATTCCGAAATGCATCGGCTGTGGGAACTGTACCCATTTTGCCGTTAATACGGAAGAAAAATCCACCATTCCAAAGCCAAGCGCAACTACATATCCAACTATGATTCCGATCAAAACGGAAGAAAGCTTTAAAAAGCCCTTTCCAAAATGATTCAGTCCTGTTACGACTGCCAGTGTGATGATCGCAACAAGCCAGTTCTGCCATGAACCATAATCCGCACTTCCTGCTCCACCTGCCATATAATTGACTGCGGTCGGATACAGCGAAAGTCCGATTGCAAATACAACCGTTCCCGTAACCAGCGGCGGGAAAAGATGACGGATCTGCTTGATAAATATTCCTACAATAATCGCAACAATACCGCCCACGATCTGTGCACCAAGTATTGTTCCAACATCTGCATCCTGTGCAATTGACTGCATGATCGGCACATACGCAAAGCTGATTCCCATAATAACCGGAAGCCCGGCTCCTATCTGATAAGACTTAAATTTGATAAACGGAAAAAGCTGGATGAATGTCGAAATCGCTGACATTGCAAGAGATGCCTGAATCAGGACAACCGTGTCTGATTCTGAAAGTCCGGACACACCGGCAAGAATGATCGCCGGTGCAACACAGCCAATGATCATCGCCACTACATGCTGGAATGCCAGCGGAAGTGCCTGACCAAAGGATGGTTTTCCGTTAAGGTTAAATAGTTCCTGTGAAGTATTACTATTCTTCGTACTCACTTTTTTGCCTCCTTCTCTACCCACTTACAACTTTCGTTGTCAAAGCTATCGTATCTATGATAGCACGAATAGTTTTCAATGACAATTCGGCAATGTTCCATTTTTCAACACACAATTGCTTTATTTTTCCAAAATATTAACGAAACGATGTAATCCGTACTTTTTCACCAGAATCCCGTTCTACTCTTAAGGCGATTCTCTCTGCCATTTTCAGACGTTTTTCGTCATCTGCTTTGTTTAGCACAATATAGAAATCCTTTTCCGGCAGGACATTCTTTTTCCCGCCTTTTGCCGAAACAGCCAACCCTGCCAGATCCTCCTCCGTCAGAACCTCTTCCACTGCTTTTCCAAGTACCTGTGCCACAAGCTCAGGTCGGAAACAGCAGTCTTTTATCCTTTGTCCGATGGCATCGAGTCCATATACAGAAAGGACTATCTGGATCTGCTTTGGAATAACCGGTTCTTTCTCCCCCGGCACTTTCGCCGGAAACATCCGTGCACCATCCGCTTCTACAAGAACCGGCGCAGGAAGCTCCCAGATCTTTTCCATTACCGGTACAGAAAGGCTTTTGATCCTGCCTCTTCCTGCATCCAGACCGGCGATCACCACGCCTTCTCTTTTACACACTTTCAGAATCTTTCCGATAGAATCCTCCATTACAAAATAAGGGGCAGTCTCTTTTTTCATATGGGTTGTAGTCACCAGAACCGGGAGGGCACCCTTCTCTTGGTATTCAGCAAGCAGCTGTTTCAAAAGAGAAGTCTTACCTCCCGCACCCACGGCAGCAATTCTCGGTACCATCTGCTCCGTAAGTCCAAGTGCCATAAGCAGAGACTCTTTCCTTTGAAGCTTTCCATTTTCGATAACATATACATGGAAAGTTTTCTTTGTGCCTCCTTCTGTTATCCGCATTTTTTCTATTTCCGGCATATAATCAATATCTTCCAACTCTTTTTCCAGGCTCACCTCGTAAAATATTGCTTTTTCCCGGTATCTGCGGAACACCTTTCTTCCTCCGGCATCTCCTTCCAGTTCCAGAAGCTCTTTCCCGTACTTTGCCGGAAACCAGACCGGATTGCCTTCCTGTCCATTCCAGGTCACACATCCCGGTACGACTTTTGCCTCCCGCTCCATCTTTTCCAGGAATCCTTCCACGCTTTCTTCTGTAAAATAAGGCTGATCCGCCACAAAAAATGCATAGGCATCAGCATCTCCTGCCGCACGGATTCCTGCTTTTACCGAATAGGCTGCTCCTTTATAGCTGTCTTTTGAAATCACTGTTTTTACCGGGAAACGTTCACCTTGCTGCTCGTTTTCCTGAAGTGCTTTTACCTGATGCTCAATCTCCGGATACTGTGTTACCACAATCATTTCCCATTCCGGATGCCTTTGACAGACTTTTAACAGACGGTCGAATAAATAGCGGAACATCGGCTTTTCATCCAACAGATAAAGCAGTTTGTTCTCTGCTTCTGATTGTGGCGGTTCTGTATTTTGCATCCTTTGGCTGTTAAAACGGCGGCTGTTTCCAGCCGCCAGATAAATCAGTTTAATTTTCATTTTCCATAATTCCCATTGCAATCTGTTCACTTGTAATCGGAAGTTCACGGAACCACAAACCTGTTGCATTTGCGATTGCATGCGTCAATGCCGGAGCCGGTGTATTGATGACGATTTCGCCAATCGATTTTGCGCCAAACGGTCCAGTCGGCTCATAGCTGCTCTCAAATTCCACATGCAGATTTCCCATATCCATTCGGGTCGGAATCTTGTACTGCATAAATGAATTGTTCAGAAGCTGTCCTTTTTCCGTGTACTGAATATTCTCATAAAGAGTCATGCCGATTCCTTGCACGATTCCGCCTTCCGCCTGTACCCTCGCAAGATTCGGGTTAATAACAGTTCCGCAGTCAACCACTGCATAGTAATCCAGAATCTCGACATGCCCTGTCTCCGGATCCAATTCGATTTCAACAGTGCCTGCCATATAAGGCGGCGGAGATACCGGCGAACTGTGGCTTTCTGTTACCTGAAGCGCAATATCACTTCCGCACATTGCCCCTGCTCCGATTTCCGCAAGTGTCACCTCTTCTCCGGTCTTATCGCTTCTTGCAATGTGTCCATCGAAATCAACCTCATCCACTTCACATTTCAGCATCTTCGCTGCCTGTCTGACGATCCGCTTTTTCAGTTCCTCACCGGCTCTTGTCACCGCCATACCGGTCACATAAGTCGTACTTGATGCATAAGAGCCTGAATCATACGGCGAAGTATCGGTATCTGCTCCGGATACTGCAATATCATCCAGATCACAGTCCAGACATTCTGCTGCCATCTGTGCAAGAATCGTATCACACCCGGTTCCCATGTCCGCTGCCGCGATTGACATATTGTAGACACCATCCTCGCCCAGTTTGATCGTTGCAGATCCGACATCTACATTGGAAATGCAGGATCCCTGCATGGCAAGTGCTACTCCGACGCTGCGGATTTTGCCATCCGGCATAACTTTTCTTGGATACTTTTCATCCCATCCGGACATTTCTTTTACTCTCGCAAGGCATTTATCAAGTGCACAGCTATTCGCTGTCTCCCCATAATATGCCGGCATGAACTGTCCTTCTTTGACCATATTTTTCATACGGATCTCCATCGGATCCATGCCAAGTTTTTCTGCCAGTTCGTTAACAGATGTCTCAACCGCAAAGATTCCCTGCGTCGCTCCATATCCACGATAAGCTCCTGCTGCCATCCGGTTGGTATAGACCACATCGTAACGGAACCGGTATGCATCTAATGAACCATAAAGCGGAATCGCCTTATGTCCGGAAAGTCCGACCGTTGTCGGTCCATGTTCCCCGTATGCTCCTGTGTTAGAAAGTGTATACAGATCAATTGCCCGGATATTTCCCTCTTTATCTGCTCCCATGCGAACCGTCACCGCCATATCATGACGCGGTGAGGATGCAATCTGGGATTCCTCTCTTGTAAATACAATTTTCGATGGCTTTCCGGTTTTCCAGGTTACAAACGCCGGATAAACCTCACTTACCGCCGTCTGTTTTGCCCCAAATCCACCACCGATCCTCGGTTTAAACGCACGGATCTTGGATTTTGGTATGCCAAGTGCATTGGAAACAATACGGCGCACATGGTAAACGATCTGCGTAGAACTCATCACATTCAGTCTTCCATACATATCCATAAAGCAGACCGTCTGAAATGGTTCCATCATTGCCTGCTGTGCCGCTTTGACATGATATGTATGTTCTACAACAACATCGCATTCTGCAAGAACTTTCTCTACATCCCCATGTCCATCTTCTGCCTGTGCACAAAGATTCCGCTTGTTATCTGCTCCTACCGGGCACAATGCCTTCCAGCTGTCCTCCGGATGCACCAGAATTGGACCATCCAGCGCTTCCTCAGGATCTAATACTGCCGGAAGGACCTCGTATTTGACCTTGATCATCTTTATTGCACGTTCTACGCAGGCTTCATTTTCTCCGGCAATGATCGCTACCGGATCTCCTACAAAGCGAACATGCTGGTCCAGGATCAACCGGTCATACGGACTAGGCTCCGGCCAGGTCTGTCCTGCAATTGTAAAACGCTGCTGCGGTACATCCTTCCAGGTATAGATTGCTTCGATTCCCGGCACACGCATTGCCACATCTGTCTTGATCTCCTGGATCATCGCATTGGCATGCGGACTTCTTAGAAGCTTAACGATCAGACAATCCTTTGGTGCCAGATCATTTGTATATACCGGCTTTCCAGTCACCAGTGCTTTCGCATCTTTTTTTACAAATGGTACTCCTACTGCTTTCATCTGGCTCCTCCTTTTCTTTTGTAGTCCAGAAAATCATGGATTCCTCTGAGCTGTCCCTCGTAGCCTGAACAGCGGCAGAGATTCCCCGCAAGGTATTCCCGGATCTCGTCATCACTTGGATCCGGATTCTCGCGGAAAAGTGCGATTGCATTCATGATCATACCCGGATTACAGAATCCGCACTGCTCCGCCCCCTGTCCTGCGATAAAAGAGCCAAATTCTTCTGCTTCCTCCTGCAGTCCTTCCAGCGTATCTACCTTGTGCCCGTCTGCTCTTGCAGCAAGCACGGAACAGGAAAGTACCGGCTTCTCATCTAAAAATACGGTACAAAGTCCACAGTTGGAAGTCTCACAGCCGCGCTTTACGCTGTAACATCCATGATTTCTCACGAAATCGATCAGAAGCAGATCAGCTGCGATCTCTTCTGTAATCTTTTTTCCATTCAGTGTCAGACTAATCTGCATTCTTTTCACCTCCGTTTGTAATTCTCTCTAATGCTCTGCGGATCAGAACCTCTGCAAGATGGGTACGATACGCTGCACTTCCACGCATATTGCTTCCCATCGGCACCTGGGCTGCAAGCTCTTTTGCAAATTTTTTCAGATCTGTGTACGCATCCAGCTGTTCTGCCGGAACGTGAATACAGACTGCTTTCATCGGTCTTGCCCCAACTGCCACCTTCAGTTCATCTCCATAACGGTCAGCAGCAACCGCCAGTACCGGAAAATCCGTCTTGGTATTACGGTGTGACTGATAGCTTCCCTTTCCTGGTGTTTTCTTTACGATCACACGGACAAGGATATCATTATCTCTCTCCATCTTTGCAAACTCTTCCAGAGAAATGATCCCACCTTTATAAAGTTCTACTTCTGTATCCAGTGCAAGGAAACAGGTCAGTACATCCGAAAATCCAAACCGTCCGAAAATACTTCCGCCGATCGTCGCAAGATTCCGGAACTGTACACCGACAATACTTCTCACACTTTCTCTGATCATGTTGCAGCTCAATTCATTTAATCCTTCGTGTAACTCCAGATCACGAAGGGATACCATACATCCAATCTTCCATGCATCCTCCGTCTCTTCAATCTGATCCAGTCCGAGTCCGGACAGATCGATCGCAGTCTGGATCTGCGCAGTACTCATTTTCAGCCAAAGCATTCCACCGACGATCCGGTTCGTCTTTTTCTGGTTCAGTTCATACGCCTGCTCCAGACTCTCTGCTTTCACATATTGTTTTATCTTCAGCATCGTCTCTTTCCTTTCTATTCTTCGTTCTTGTCAAATCCAAGATGGGTATACGCAAGATCTGTGACCACCCTTCCTCTTGGTGTTCTCTGTAAAAAGCCATTCTTCAGAAGATATGGCTCATAGACATCTTCTACGGTTCCGGCATCTTCCCCGATCGCTGCCGCAAGGGTATCCAGTCCTACCGGACCTCCCTGAAATTTTTCAATCATGGTCGTCAAAAGATTACGGTCTACATGATCAAGTCCAAGCCGGTCCACATCCAGAAGATCCAGTGCCTGCCTTGCCACCTCTTCGGTGATCACCCCCTCGTATTTGACCTGGGCAAAATCCCGGACTCTTTTCAAAAGCCGGTTGGCAAGCCTTGGCGTTCCTCTGGAACGTCTTGCCATCTCAAGGGCTCCCTTTTCATCGATCTCCACATCCAGCACGCCTGCTGAACGGATGATGATGGTCTGCAGTTCTTTTTCCGTATAAAATTCCAGACGGTTCACAACTCCGAAACGATCCCGGAGCGGAGCTGTCAGCATTCCGGCACGGGTGGTTGCCCCTACCAGTGTAAAATGCGGCAGATCCAGACGGATCGACCTTGCCGAAGCCCCTTTTCCGATCATAATATCGATTGCAAAATCTTCCATCGCCGGATAAAGTACTTCCTCCACCTGCCGGTTCAGTCGGTGGATCTCATCTACAAATAGCACATCTCCTTCCTGGAGATTATTAAGGATTGCCGCCATTTCCCCAGGTTTCTCGATCGCAGGGCCTGACGTGATCTTGATATTTACGCCCATTTCATTCGCAATGATCCCGGCGAGGGTTGTCTTTCCAAGTCCCGGCGGACCGTAAAACAGCACATGATCCAGTGCCTCTCCCCTGCTTTTTGCCGCTTCTATATAAATCTTAAGAGTCTCTTTTGCCTTCGCCTGTCCAATATAATCTTCCAGAAGCTGAGGTCTTAAATGGCTCTCAATTTTTACATCCTCTTCCAGATTCTCTGTGGTAATAATTCTTCTTCCCATCCTAATCCTCTTATATCAAATATTTGAGTGCACCCTTCAGCAGATCTTCCACCGTCGTGCTCTCATCCATTTCCACTTTTCGTACTGCCTGCAGTGCCTCAGTACTTCCATAGCCAAGCGCCGTAAGTGCCTGTACCGCATCTGCCTGAAGTCCTTGTGCATTTACCGTATCTTCAGCGGCTCCATTTGCCGCTTCCACCTGGTGATCCAGTACGTCCTCAATCTTCAGCTTATCCTTCAGTTCCACGATCAGCTTCTCCGCCGTCTTCTTGCCAATTCCCGGTGCTGCTGAAATTGCCTTGATGTCCTTCGACATCACGGCAAATCGAAGTTCGTCTGGTGTAAGCTGTGCCAGAATCCCAAGACCTCCTTTCGGTCCGATCCCACTGACACCGATCAGAAGCTTGAACACAGAAAGCGCATCACGGTTTAAAAATCCATACAGCTGTATAGCATCTTCTTTGACATTCAGATAGGTGTGGATCTTCACTTTACTCCCAACCGGCGGAAGCTGTCCCATCGCCTGTCCGGACATAAAAATCCCGTAGCCCACGCCGCCTACATCTACAATCGCTTTATCTTCTTCGAGAGCTACAAGCTCCCCTCTTATATATGAAATCATCTCTTCCTCCCACGCTATGACAATACGATGCTGCCAAGTCTTTTGAGCATTTCATTTGCCACAACTCCGATAATAAATCCGGTGATCACTCCTGCGATCAGAAGCACCGGCACATAATAGGCGACGCTGAATGTCTCCACGACCAGCATCGCTACGATCAGCTGACCGACATTATGAAAGACACCACCTGCCATGCTGACTCCAAAAACACTGAATGATCCCCGCTTTTTCAAAATCACCATCACTGCAAGGCTTAAAAGTCCGCCTGCCAGACTGTATAAAATACTAAACAGACTGGCAAAAATAAATCCGGACAGCACGATACGCGTCACCGAAAGCAACAGGGCATCCTTTCCACCCATCTTGTACAGTGCCACCACAACGATCAGATTCGCCAGTCCAAGCTTAACCCCCGGAATCCCGATCTGAAACGGGATCAGAGTCTCTACATAACTAAATATCAGCGCAAGGGCAGTAAATACACCAAACCACGCTATTCTGACTGTATTTTTCTTCATATCTTAATTCGTCACCGCATCCAGTTCGGCTTCTTCTCCATCGACAATTTTCAGAACAATCTTATTCGGAAGGCAGATAATACTCTCTCCGTTCCTTGAAATTGCTTTCTGGTGTACACAGATCTGATCCGGACAGTTGGCCGCTGCCATTTTCACTTTTCCGTTCTCGATCTGCACGGTGTTCGTTCCTCCGTTGATCTTAAATGCACGCTCTTTCTGCAGATCCAGTGTCTCTACCACTTTCCCGTCAATCTGTATTTCTACAACGCCTGCGCTTTTCTGGCTCGTGAATAGATGTCCTGCAAAAAAAATGCCTGCCGCAGCAAATACAAGGAGGACAAGAATCAGATCATTCTTTTTGAAACCGGATGCTTTCTCCTCATGGCTCTTATTTTCTTTATGGCTCATAGGGTTCTCCTTTTTCTTTGTTTATTCTAACACATCATTTTATCTAATGCAATCAAGTGTTCGATTGATTTTTTTCATGGGGGAACGTATAATGGGGTAATTGGCGAAATGGACGGTCTGTGGAAAAAATGGAATAGAGACGCCGAGGGAGGAAATGGAAGTGTGCAGCTCTCAAGTTGTGCATACCATTCCGATGAACCTCTTAGGGCGAAAATCGTGTTCAGCAATGGCTTCCACGATTTTTGAGTTTCATCTCCATTGCACAAAATAGAGAGCTGCACACTTCCATTTCCTCCCTCGGCTGGTTATTGACTTTTTGCACAGACCTGGGATTCGTAAATTTTCATTATGTTGTTTGTTGAAGGTTTATGAAAAAAATAATGCTGTGGATTATGTTTTGATAAATTTTACTGTATTGGGAAAATTTTATGTAATTAGTGTTTTAATGGTAGGAGGTTCTGCGATGAAAATAAGGAATTGGGGAATTGGTATTTGTTTGAGTTTGTTTGGGACTTTTTGTCTGGGGGGATGTTCTGGGAGTTCGCCGCAGCCGGTATCGCGGACGGTTACCGTGTTTGATACGGTGGTGACGATTACAGTTTATGATAAGGATTCAGAGGATGTTCTGGATGCTTGTGTGGCGAAATGTGAGGATTATAATGCGCGGTTTAGCCGGACTTCGGAAGGAAGCGAGATTTATGAGCTGAACCATGCAAACGGGGAGCCTGTAACACTTTCGGGTGATACGGTGGATTTGATTCAGAAAGGCGTGGAATACAGCCGTCTGGCAGATGGAAAGTTTGATATTACGATCGCTCCACTTAGTGACTTGTGGGATTTTAAGAATAATACGGGGACCGTTCCTGATGATGCGGCGATTCAGGAAGCGAAAAGTCATATCGGATATGAGAATGTGAGGGTTGATGGAAATACGGTTCAGCTTCTGGATCCGGAGGCGGCTATTGATCTTGGCGGAATTGCAAAGGGATATATTGCGGATCAGCTGAAAGCATATCTGAAAGAGCAGAATGTATCCCATGCGCTGATCAATCTGGGCGGAAATGTGCTGGCTCTTGGCGGCAAACCGGATGGCTCGGATTATAATATCGGGATTCAAAAGCCGTTTGCACAGAATGGAGAAGCGATCACCAGTGTAAAGATCAAGGATCAATCTGTAGTTTCTTCCGGGATTTATGAGCGGTATTTTAAGGTAGGCGACAAGATTTATCACCATATCTTAGATCCGAAAACTGGGTATCCTTATAAAAATAATCTGCTTGGGGTGAGTATTGTCTGTGACTCTTCTACGGAAGCGGACGCACTTAGTACAACCTGCTTTGCGATGGGGTTAGATGATGGATTGAAATATATCGAAGGAATCAAGGGGGCAGAGGCACTCTTTATCACGGATGATTATGAGATTCATTACTCCAGCGGATTTCCAAAGTAAAAAAGTTGAATGATGTAGGTTGTGAGACAAATCAGAAAAATAAATGGTACCAGATTCAGTTGTAAAAAAAATTTGAATCCGGTACCATTTATTTTTCTTATGCTTCCTGCTTCATTGTCTCTTCTCCCGGCAAAGCCCAGCGGATTTCGGCTTTGAAGAGGTCTGCCTCGGTTTCGATGTGGAAGCTTCCACCCTGGAGACCTACGAAGCTTTTTACGATTGCAAGACCAAGACCGGAGCCTTCGGTATTGCGGGACTCATCTCCGCGGACGAAGCGTTCTGTAATTTCTTCCGGATTGAAGGTGAGCTCGGTTGCGGAAATATTTTTCAGGCGGATAAATACATCTTTCTCCGTCTTTTCGATTTCCACATAAACTCTTGTTCCCGGAAGTGCATATTTTACAATGTTATTCAGAAGATTCTCAAAGATCCGGTAGGTCTTCTGACTGTCCAGTCGAAGAATCACCTTTTCCTCCGGGAAAGTGATCCTGAACTCCAGACCTTTTTCTTCGAACTTATCTTCCAGCTCAAATTTTACCTGTTTAAACAGATTGACGATATCCACGTTCATCAAATTCAGCTTTACATTCTGGCTGCTTGCTTTGCTGATCTCAAAGAGGTCTTCGATCAGGACTTTCAGACGCATAGATTTGCGTTCCAGAATATCAATATAATCCTTTCGCTTTTCCTCATCTTTCTCGTCTTTCAACAGATTCACATAGGTTATGATCGCAGTCAGCGGTGTTTTCAGATCATGTGATACGTTTGTGATCAGTTCTGTTTTCATACGCTGGCTTTTTACTTCTTCCTTTACCGCTTTCTTAAATCCGGTCTGGATCTTCTGGATTTCATTACGGAACGGACTGAACACACCAAGATCACCTTCAATCTCTACATCCAGATTTCCGTCTGCAATTTTATTAGTTGCCTCCAAAAGCAATGCATATTTTTTCCGGAGATCATTAAAATATTTTTGCAGGATCAGGAACAGGATTACAGAATATACGATCAGTCCTGCAATTCCGTAATACCAGAATGAACAGATCACCAGCAGTATTGCGAAATTGAACAGCACGATTTTCAAAATAATCTTATTGTTCTTTTCCTTGAAATTGAACTGATCCAGAGAATGATAAAATGCTTCGATCTTATCCTTGCACCAGTGGATACCGCCTCGGATTCCGTTTCCGAATCTTCTCCAGATCCAGATCAGCAGAACTCTTTTTTTCACATATTCCTTTACTCCAAGAAGCCGGATCTGGCGTACACAGCCGGATACCCAGTACATGACTGCAAAGAAAACAAACCAGACCAGAAAATCGATTGGCCACACATTTCCTTTCGCGTGCGTAATCAGTTCTCCAAGATAGCTGAAAATCAGGCTAATTCCAGTAATACCAGTTGCTATCGCAATTTCAAATGGTACATGGAAAATTTTTTCATCTCCTGTATGCAGATCTTTCTTCATCGGAATCAGCCATGCCAGAAGTGCGACCAACAATATAAGGGTCAAGATTGTATAAACCGCCGCGTTTCCCACCATTGAAGTAATCGGATATACCCGCATAACATAAGCATTCAGCTTTGCTTCCGTCATCATGAAATAATAGGTCCTGTCTTTTGGTGAAATATTTTCAATCTCACTTTCATCTTCATATTCAAATATTTTTTCCAGCAAATTTGAGGTCAGAATCTTCAGAACAGCTTCCTGCTTGGTTACTTCCGTTCCCATCACCTGATCAATCTTGATTTCACCGTTTTTGTCAAACGAGATCTTAATCCCAAGAGCATAATCTGCAAGCTCGGTATCTTTCACTTTTTCCCAGGAATCTCTATTCGACCGGTATCCATCGATTACCTCTCCGTTTGCATCCTGCACCTGGTAATTCATATATGCAATCTGCCGGTTAAATTTCTCATCAAATTCCGGATAATAATCATCCAGAAACTTTACGTTATATTCGTTTCCGGATTCTTTGGAATACAATACATAGCAGTCCCGGATAAATGTCTTCATAAAGGACTCACTCGTCCGGTAGTTCTGCGTCAGACTGTCCTGCTCCTTTTTTGCATTCTTATAAAAAGTATTATAGTTTCCTAACACGATCACCGTCGCAAGTAAGATTACGCCTAAAATCAGGACAATCCCAAATTTATGCCTGTTTTTCGATTTTGTATCCAACGCCCCACACCACCTTTAAATATTTTGGTTCTTTCGGGCAGCTCTCAATTTTTTCACGGATATTCCGGATATGGACCATGATCGTATCGGTATTGATCGCTTTTTCATTCCATACACGCTCGTAAATTTCCTCTGCCGAAAAAACTCTTCCAGGACTCTTCATAAGGAGAAGCAGGATTTTGTACTCAATCGGTGTCAGGCGCACCGGCTCTCCGTCAACCGATACCTCCACCGTTTCTTCATTCAGCTCCAGACCGCCTATCACATGGATATTCTGATTTTCTTCACGGTCTCTTAGCTTCTCTGCAAACATCCGGTATCTTCTGAGCTGTGAATTCACCCTCGCAAGAAGCTCCATCGGTGTAAATGGCTTCGTCACATAATCATCTGCCCCGATATTCAGTCCCATGATCTTATCCACTTCCTCTGATTTTGCTGACAGCATGATCACCGGAAAATCATATTTTTCCCGAAGCTTCATCGTCATACGGATTCCATCCATACGCGGCATCATAATATCCACGATTGCAAGATGGATTTCTTCTTTCTCGATCACTTCCAGACCTTCAATTCCATCTGCCGCCTGAAATACTTCGTATCCCTGACTTTTCAGGTAAATTTCCACACCTTCTCTGATTTCCTTGTCGTCTTCAACGACCAGTACATGATTCATTTCCATAACTGCTTTTCTCCTCTTTTTCTCATCCTTGACTATAGTCTATCTCTTAAAGCTAAAGAGAACCGGAATAGATTTCTAAAGAATTTCTAAAAAAACGAAAAAGCTTTTCAGCAAAGCACTGCTGCCTTGCCAAAAAGCCCATCAGATACTTATTTAATAACCATAATAGCTAATACCACCAACTACTACAATCAAAACAAAGAAGATCACAAGTACATACGAAATAACCTGAAAAATCAGGGACGCTCTGCAGTAGTTACGCCGGTTCAGATTGCCACTATTACCAAACGCCCAGATAATATACAGAATCAGTCCCGCACATGGAATAATTCCGACAATCAGCGTCAAAAGCCATTCTCCGGTAGAAAGTGGCGATAGATCCATCTGCTTTGGCGGCATCTGATAATTGCTCTGGCTATTGTAATTGTTATTGTAGCCATTGGCATTAAAACCGGTATTATAACCACCATTCTGATACTGGTTGTCAGAGTACCCATTGGTATAAGCTCCGCTCTGATCGGTTCCGTTATAATACGAATTTCCGTTGTAAGTATTATTTTCATAAGTTCCATCCGAAGTTCCGGAATGGCAAGCGCTTCCGCCCGGTGCTGACTGTCCGTAGCCGCTTCCGTTTTCTGACTTTGGCATTTCACCGTAAGTATATGCCGGATGACTTTTTTCTTCCTGCTTTAAATTATCGTCCGCTGCCTCTTTTGGCACGCTATTGTCATTCTTTGCCTGCGGCTCTGCTTCTGTATATCCTGCATTGGGATCGGTGTAAGAAGATGTACTCTTTTCCTCCCCTTCACTATTCTCAGTTGTCTGGTCATTTAAGTTATTATCCATATCCCAAAACCTCCTGTGTATTCATTTTTTTCATCATAGCACACCAAAAAGCTGAAAACAATAGCTCTTTTTGCCAAATTACTGAATTCAAAGACCAGATTCTGAATATCAAATCTATTTCTATTAGCCGGCTATTTGATTCGCAGCCTCTGACCGACATAAATCAGATTCGGATTTTGTAGTTTGTTCAACCTTGCGATTTCCTGATAAGATGTTCCGTATATCGCTGCAATTTTCGAAAGCGTATCCCCGGATTTGACGATATGATACTTGTTTTCTTCGGCATTGACTCTGCTTTGTACTTCTTCATACCGTTTCCCCAGAACCGTTTTCCGCACTTTCCCGTTGCCATATTTCCCGGCACGCACTTCCTTTGCCAGTGTCTCTGTACTGGCACCGGAAATATAGTCGATCATCCCCTGCACTTCTCCATATCTGGTTCCAAGCCGGCTTTTCCGTTCTTCCCCATTTCCAAATTCTCCACGCATCGTCCGAAAAACCAGATCCAGCGTAGTTCCTTCCTGGTTTTCTTCCTCTTCAGAAGGTTTCTCTGGAGTTGTCTGGTTTCCTTTTCCAGCATACCGGCTCCACGCCTGCCGGTCTCCGTAGAATTTATTCAAATCCAGATTGCCATTCCATCCGCTTAATCTTCCCGAAGAACTGTACTGCCGCATCACACAGGCATATGCGCCCTCATTCCATGGATTTTCCTGGTACCCGATTGGCTCCATACTCGCGTACTGCGCTACCCACAGTCCATAGTTTCCGATATTCTGCAACCGGCTCATCATACTTTGCTGCACATAAACCACAGGATTGACGCTGGTCTTTGTTGAAATATAATTACACCAGGCTTTCACCCATTCCCGGTCATTCACACCAAATACCGGATTGGACCGCCCTTCCCAGTCCAGCACAAGCATTGCCTCCCCCACACGGCTCCCTGCATTCTTCAGAAAATATTCTGCCTCCGCCTGTATATTTCCACCAGACGCATAGTGATAAATGCCCAGGCATTTCCCTGCTGTTTTCGCCTGACGGTAGGCTCTTTCGTAATCCGGATTTACATAACCGGTTCCTTCTGTCGCCTTAATTACCACAAAATCACACGGGACAACCGCAAGATTGATCCCACTTTGCCAGTTGCTGATGTCAATTCCATTTAATGCCATACCACTTCTACTCCTACTCTTCTTTTCCTGCCTGCTTGATGATCTGATGGATGTAGGTACTCAGTCCTGCAACAACAATACCCTGCGTTACGGATGCGAAAACTGCGGTCAACACATCCTGTGCTCCTGCGAAATGTGCGGTAGATGTCACCCAGATTCCGCAGATGATAATGCCTGTCGCCCCAAGCGTGATCGGAATATATTTATCTTTGATAAATTCTGCTTGTTTAAGTGCAATTCCGAAAAAGTATAGAACTGCGGTCACAATAAGCAGTTCCGGTTTTACATAATCCATAAGTTGCTCCATTATCTGGATAGCCTGCCTTTCTTTTTTAGAACTTTAAGGAAGATTTTATATATAAACGATTCAATCAGATGTGATATTAGTATATGTGAGAAATAGGATTGGGTGTCAAAAGAAAGATTTGATATAAAATAATCGGACCGGCAGGTTCTTCTTTGATTTGTATATGCAAAGGGAGAGGCGCTACGCCTCTCCCTGTAAATAAATTTCTTAGAATTTACCAGCTTTGTGAGCTTCCTCGATACTTACAGCAACAGCGACTGTCATTCCGACCATCGGGTTGTTACCTGCACCGATAAGACCCATCATTTCTACGTGAGCCGGTACAGATGAAGATCCTGCGAACTGTGCATCAGAGTGCATACGTCCGAGTGTATCTGTCATACCGTAAGAAGCCGGTCCTGCTGCCATGTTGTCCGGGTGAAGTGTACGTCCTGTACCACCACCTGAAGCAACTGAGAAGTATTTCTTTCCTGCTTCTACGCATTCTTTCTTGTATGTACCTGCAACCGGATGCTGGAAACGTGTCGGGTTTGTAGAGTTACCTGTGATAGAAACGTCAACGCCTTCTTTCCACATGATAGCCACACCTTCACGTACATCATTTGCACCGTAGCAGTTTACTTTAGAACGGAGTCCGTCAGAGTAAGCGATTCTCTGAACTTCTTTCAGTTCTCCTGTATAATAGTCATAGTCTGTCTGAACATATGTGAATCCGTTAATTCTTGAAATGATCTTTGCAGCATCTTTTCCAAGACCGTTCAGGATAACACGAAGAGGTTTCTGACGAACTTTGTTTGCTTTTTCAGCGATACCGATTGCACCTTCAGCAGCTGCGAATGATTCATGTCCTGCAAGGAAGCAGAAACAGTCTGTTGTTTCTTCAAGAAGCATCTTTCCAAGGTTACCATGTCCCAGACCTACTTTTCTCTGATCTGCTACAGATCCCGGAATACAGAAAGCCTGAAGTCCTTCTCCGATTGCTGCTGCAGCGTCTGCTGCTCTTGTACATCCTTTTTTGATTGCGATTGCTGCACCTGTGATGTAAGCCCAGCATGCGTTTTCAAAACAGATTGGCTGAATACCTTTGATCTGGTTGTATACATCCAGTCCGGCATCCTTTGTGATCTTTTCAGCTTCTTCGAGTGAAGCAATGCCATAGCTGTTTAAAACTTCATTGATTTTATCAATTCTTCTCTCATATGATTCAAATAAAGCCATTTAATTGTCCTCCTGAAAATATTGTTGCCTATATAACCCGTTAATTACTTATGTATGTAATTAGTTTTTACGCGGATCAATGATCTTAACGGCATCAGCTACACGTCCGTACTGTCCTTTAGCTTTTTCCCAAGCTTCGTTCGGAGTATCGCCTGCTTTGACAAAGTCTGTGAATTTTCCAAGACTTACGAACTGGTATCCGATGATTTCATCATGGTCATCAAGAGCGATTCCTGTTACATAACCTTCTGCCATTTCCAGGTAACGTGGTCCTTTTGCGAGAGTTCCGTACATTGTACCAACCTGTGAACGAAGTCCTTTACCAAGGTCTTCAAGTCCTGCACCGATCGGAAGTCCTTCTTCTGAGAATGCACTCTGAGTTCTTCCGTATACGATCTGTAAGAAAAGTTCTCTCATTGCTGTATTAATTGCATCACAGACAAGGTCTGTGTTAAGTGCTTCCAAAATAGTCTTTCCTGGAAGAATTTCTGAAGCCATAGCTGCGGAATGAGTCATTCCTGAACATCCGATAGTCTCCACAAGTGCTTCCTGAATAATACCATCTTTAACATTCAAAGTGAGCTTACATGCACCCTGCTGTGGAGCACACCAGCCGACACCATGTGTAAGACCGGAAATATCTTTGATTTCTTTAGCCTTTACCCATTTTGCTTCTTCCGGAATTGGAGCTGGTCCGTGGTTTGCACCCTGAGCTACCGGACACATCATTTCTACTTCATGTGAATAAATCATGTTAAAACTCCTTTCAAATACATCTGTTTTTCTTTTATAAGGCGTTTGTGATTGTTTTAACACCATATGTATTTATTTTCGCACAATTTTCGACATTCGTCAATTGTTACTTTGTACAAGATTCCAGAACTCACTGTCTGTTTTATATTCAATTATTTCTTTCATAGTAAACGGCGCTGTGATCCATCCACTCTCCGAAGAAGATTTTTTTCCATCTCCCGGGTAATGGTAAGTAATTCCGATCTCAATTCCATCCTTATCTACAAAGAATGCATCAAAGTACCGGTTCTCCAGGATTTCCCCATTTAAAATCTGTCGGAAATCATTTAATTTCACACTGCTTAACACCTCTGCCGATGGTGCTTCACCCTTCATCTTTTTCATCCAATCGTGCATAAATGCATCGCTTAGATCCACGATATCTGCCACTTCAAACTGCTTTGCGTCAGAAATACGGATGTTGCGGGTACGGAGGTCACAATACTGTGCAGAAGTATTTCCTGCATAATAAATATCATTGAATGCTACGCTGATAAAATCTTCTCCTGCATAAGAAACCTTGTACGTTACAAGACTTCCTAAAAACGGGTTCGCTTCCTCCAACATTTTCTCTTTCATAGAATCACTCGGAGCCAGATATAAGGTATTGACCGTACTCATCGCACAGTCCTTCAGCATTTCATTGATCTTGTCAATATTTTCACCTTCCACACCTGTGATCTGCGGATATTTGACATCAAACTGCATCGGATATTCGCCTTTATTTCCATTGGAAAAATAAGTGTAATTTTCCTCCGTGATCGTATACGGCAGATTTTCTGCCTCGTAGCCTTCAATTGCCTCGATTCCCTGTGCTTCTTCAGAACTGCTGTCCTTATTATCCTCTTCATTTCCATTACTGCCAAAGATATCGTCAATTTCTCCGTCCTCATCCGGGTTATATTCAAAAATCTGTGACGAATCCTCCTGTTTTCCTTCACCACTCGCAAAATTGCTGATGATTTTTCCGAAGAGCAATCCCAGGAATATCAGAAAAATAAGTACGGTAACTGCGATCCCGATAAAAAGTCCCGTATGTTTCTTTCCATTATAAGAAGATCTTACATTTGCCGGTGATATCATCAAATCCATCGGAGCAAAACGGATCCCGTTCTTTTCCTGAACCGGTGCCAGATCCCGGAATCCCATATGGTGATAAGCTTCCGTACTCACAACCGATGCATTGACCGTCATACGCATCAGAGCAAACTGCATCGCACAGTATCTGCACATTTC
Source organism: Coprococcus sp. LG101-27 (assembly GCF_027695515.1). NCBI lineage: Bacteria > Bacillati > Bacillota > Clostridia > Lachnospirales > Lachnospiraceae > Coprococcus > Coprococcus sp. LG101-27. The sequence goes on along the minus strand of NZ_JAQEUJ010000001.1, from coordinate 319,508 downwards.
ACCAACAAGAGCCTTCGCAATCCCTTTTCTCCGCAAATCCGAGCGGACAAACAGAAGGGAAATATGTCCATCTCTCCGCACGGCTCCGACGCCGCCAAGATCCCGTCCTTCTACCGCGCCAAAGACGATCATCTCTCCGCTTTCGACAAGAGGCATAAAATTCTCCATCTTGATAAAACGGGAAAATTCCTCGATTCCCTGCTGTGTACAGGAATTGGCGTTTTCTCTGATAAATACATCCCATACCAGATGCAGACCTTCCACAACCTCCTGACTGCTATATAGTCTTTTTATGATCATTTTTCTGTACCTCATCTTTTCCAGAATGAACTGGTTTTCTCTCTTACGCCCTCTTTAAAAGTTCTTCCCGCAAGAGCGTGATCGCACGTGCAACCGCATAGTCCCGGTTCTTCTCACGATTGCCGGTAAAACGGTACTCTCTTACCGTTACCTCTCCATTTACCGCACATCCGATATACACAAGTCCGACCGGTTTTTCCGCTGTGCCGCCGCCAGGTCCTGCGATTCCGGTTACACTAAGTGCCGCATCCGCACCTGCCGCCTTTGCTGCGCCAAGTGCCATCTCCGCTGCTGTCTGTTCACTGACTGCCCCGTAGGTTTCCAGTGTCTCATGCTTCACACCAAGGATCTTTTCCTTCGATGCATTCGCATAAGTAATATATCCTTCATTATACACGCCGGAAGCTCCTGCCACATTCAGAAGTCTGCCGGAAAGCTTTCCTCCTGTACAGGATTCTGCCGTTGTCACAGTCATCTTCTTCTCTTCCAGAATACGGATCACCGACTCTTCCAGTGTCACATTCTCTTCGGTCGTATAAACAGCATCACCAAAACGCTTCTTCATCTCTTCGATCATCGGCTCCATCAGTTTTTCTGCCGCTTCTTCAGAGCATGCTCTTGCAGTCACACGAAAATGTACCTCTCCTGTCTTTGCATAAGGCGCAAGCGTCGGATTGGTCTGTGCATCCATCAGATCCGCAACCATGGTCTCTGCCCTGCTTTCCCCGATCCCGCACACTTTTACCATCTGGGAATAGATTCCCTCCGGCTGCTTTTTATTGAGGTACGGTGCAATGTCATGTTCAAACATCGGCTTCATCTCATTCGGAGGCCCAGGGATCAGGATCGCTGCTTTGCCGCGCTCTTTATCCTCCAGGATCAGTCCAGGTGCCGTTCCGTTCAGATTGTCGATCACGATCGCGCCTTCCGGAACCAATGCCTGCTTCCAGTTATTCTCTGTCACCTTTTTACTCTTAATCTTCTCAAAATAGTCCCGGATTCGAGTTCTGGAATGTTCATCCATATAAAGTTTTCTGCCAAATACCTTTGCGGTTACTTCTTTTGTCAGATCATCCTTGGTAGGGCCAAGTCCCCCTGTCAGAATTACGATATCAGCGCGCTCTATTGCCTGGCGGATTGCTTCTTCCATACGCTCTTCATTGTCACCGACAACAGTCTGGTGATATAAAGAACAACCTAGCAGAGCACATTTCTCTGCTAGGTATGCTGCGTTTGTATTCACAATGTTGCCAAGTAAAATTTCAGTGCCGACAGAAATCAGCTCTACAACCATTTTACATGCCTCCCTGTGTTAATACCTGTTTGTTCTTTGCAATATAATCGATCAGTGAAACGACGGTCAGGAGCAGTGCTACCCATGTAAGGACTGTACCTACAACATTCCACACACCGCCCAGATCCATGATCAGCACAATGATCAGTGCCATCTGTGATACGGTTTTGAATTTGCCCCAGTAGCTTGCCGCAATGACGATTCCATTGTCAGAAGCAACCAGACGGAATCCGCTGATGATAAATTCTCTGGCAATGATCACCAGAACAACAATGACATTCAGTCGGTTCATAGATGTCAGACAGATCAGCGCGGTACATACCAGCAGCTTGTCTGCAAGCGGATCCATAAATTTACCGAAGTTCGTTACCAGGTTGTATTTTCTTGCAATTTTTCCATCCAGCATATCCGTCAGGCTGGCAACACAGAAAATCACAAGTGCGATCCATTTGTCTGCTGCTCCGGTAATATCAAATAACATAAACACTACAAAAAACGGAATTAAAATCACTCGTAAAATCGTTAACTTATTTGGTAAATTCATAATAACTCTCCTATCAAATCATAATCTGCCGATCCGGTCACTTTTACCCTTGCAAAATCTCCCGACATCAGCTCTTCCGATGTGTTCACAAAAATAAGTCCGTCTACATTCGGCGCATCCCGGTAGGTTCTTCCCACATAGGCATTCTCATCTGCTACCTTGCCCTCGATCATCACAAGCAGCTCTTCCCCGATCCGGTCTTCTGCCTGGTCGAATACGATATCCTGCTGAAGTTCCATGAGCTCCGCCTGACGTTCCTCTTTGACTTCTTCCGGAATCTGATCCGGCATAGATGCTGCCGGAGTATCCTCTTCCGGTGAGTAGGTAAATACGCCAAGTCTGTCGAATTCCATCTGATCCACAAAATCCATCAGCTCTTCATGCTGTTCCTGTGTCTCTCCCGGGAATCCGGTGATCAAAGTCGTGCGAAGTGCGATATCCGGAATCTCACGGCGAAGCTTCTCAATGGTCTCGATGAGCTGCGCTCTGGAAGTCCGTCTTCCCATTCTCTTCAGGATACCGTCGCTTGCATGCTGGATCGGGAGATCCAGATAATGGCAGATCTTTGGTTCCTCCTTGATTACCTGAATCAGCTCATCCGTGATCTCCTCCGGATAGCAGTATAAAATACGGATCCAGCGAAGTCCACTGATCTTGCAGAGCGCTCTCAAAAGCTGTGGAAGCCTTTTCTCTCCGTACAGATCGGTTCCGTACATGGTGGTCTCCTGCGCTACCAGGATCAGTTCCTTCACCCCTCCGTCTGCCAGATTCTGCGCTTCCTCCAGCAGATGCTCCATCGGTACACTCCGGAAATCTCCACGTACCTTTGGAATAATACAGTAAGTACAGTGCTTGTCACAGCCTTCTGCGATCTTCAGATAAGCGAAATGTCCACCGGTCGTCACCATACGGTGTGTGTCTGTTACCGGGAGATAATCCACGTCCTTCATGATCAGGCGCACATCTCCGCGCTCCATCGGACTGTCGCTTAAAATTCCATCGATCACGTGTGCGATCTCTTCATAAGAAGTCGTTCCGAGAACCGCATCAACCTCCGGGATTTCCTGAATGATCTCTTCTTTGTATCTCTGTGCAAGACAGCCTGTTACGATCAGGGCTTTTAATCTGCCGGTCTTCTTCAGTTCTGCCATCTCAAGAATATTCTGGATACTCTCTTCCTTTGCGTCATGGATAAAGCAGCAGGTGTTAATGATAATGACATCTGCCATTGTCTCATCGTCCACCATCTGATGACCGTCCTTTGCAAGAATCCCAAGCATGACCTCCGAATCCACAAGGTTCTTGTCACAGCCTAATGAAATGAATAATATATTCATAAAATAAATTTCTCCTCAAGCATAATTTCTGGGCGGCAGGGGAAATCATCTTCACCGGAAAATAAAATCCCCTATCATAAGAATACCCCGCAGACAGCTGCAGGGTATCGAACTTCTTTTATTTATCTGCGTCTTCTGCAATAATTTTGATCTTTCCACTGTTCAGCTCATCAATTGCAATAGAAAGCGGTTTTTCGCCGTCCTTAACAGGAACAAGCGGCATCTCGCCGTCAATGATCTCTCTCGCTCTCTTTGCTGTTGCAAGAACGATAGAATAACGACTGTTGACAATCTTAGTTGCGCCTTCTTCCACGTCCTGATTGACTACTTTCATCAAATCGGTATATGATGGATGTAACATAAATTCTGCTCCTTTCCTACAGTTCCTTCAGTTCTTTTCTGATATCATCTATAAAGTCAGCATTCCGGCTTACCCGGTCATGCTCACCCTGAATAATGCTGTGCATCTCTTTTGCGCAGCGCTCCAGGTCATCATTGATCACAAGATAATCGTACTTCTCTACGCCCTGTGATTCTTCTACGGCCCGCTTCATTCTCGAATCGATCACTTCTGCGGTCTCGGTTCCCCGTCCTACCAGTCTGTCTTTCAGTACCTGCGCACTCGGCGGAGTCACGAACATCAGCAAGGTATCCGGATACTTCTCTTTCACTTTCAGCGCACCCTGGATCTCAATCTCAAGGATCACATCCTTGCCTGCCTCTAACTGCTCCATAACATACTGCTTCGGAGTTCCATAGTAGTTTTCTACATATCTAGCATACTCTATAAGCTCATCACGCGCAATCATTTTTTCAAATTCATCTTTGGTTTTGAAAAAATACTCTCTTCCATCTTCTTCCCCGACACGAGGCTGCCGCGTGGTTGCAGAGATCGATAATGCATAATTATCATAGTCCTGCATCAGCTTTTTCATCAGTGTTCCCTTACCGGCTCCGGAAAATCCGGATACTACAATAAGGATTCCTTTTTTTTCTCTCATAATCAGTTCTCCTGCATACTCAGACATTGAAATGTCATTTTAACACATCTTTTTACATTTTTCAAAGCTTTATTCAATATTTTGAATCTGCTCACGGACTTTTTCAATCTCAGTCTTCAGATCGATCGCATAATTGGATACTTCCAGATCATTTGCCTTGGATAAGATCGTGTTCGCCTCACGGTTCATCTCCTGCGCAATAAAATCAAGCTTGCGTCCGATTCCCTCTGTCTGTTCCAGAGTTTCCTTCATATGCTTGATATGGCTTTTCAGCCTTACCACTTCTTCATCTGTACAGATCTTGTCAGAGAAGATCACAACCTCAGCCGCAATCCGTCCTTCGTCAATCTGGGTGTCCCCAAGAAGCTCCTTCACTTTCGTTTCCAGCTTCTCCCGGTATTCAGCAACGATCTGCGGAGATCGCTCTTCAACCCTGGCAACAACTTCCAGCATTCCATCCAGTTTGCCAATGATATCCTTTTTCAGGTTCTCACCTTCTGTAGTCTTGGTCTGTACAAACTGTTCGCATGCGCCTTTCATTGCTTTTTCAAGACCACTCCACAGTTCTTCCTCATCCACAGACTGTTCTTCCATCGTAAGGACTTCCGGGCAGCGTGCAAGTGTGGATACCCGCACATCATTGTCAAGCCCAAACTGTTCTTCCATCTGCTTAAAGCTTGCCATATATTCTTCTGCCAGCTTCTGGTTATATTTCAAAGTCATCTGGCTTTCTGTCATATCTTCATATCCGATGAAAATATCAATCTTTCCTCTCTGCACATACTGCTTGAGCAAGTTGCGGATCGCGGACTCAAAGAAGTTAAGCTTTTTTGGCATGCGGATATTCACATCCAGGTAACGGTGATTAACCCCCTTCATCTCTACGGTAAATTTGCGGTCTGCTTCGGCGATCTCACACCGTCCAAAGCCTGTCATACTTTTTATCATTTGATTTTCCCTCTTCTTACTGACCTTTTAAGGGCCGTTTTACTATCGATTATTATAGTTCATTTACACTTACTCGTCAACCGGGTGACAGGGCATTTTCACTTGTCTATGCATGCCTCTCTATGCTATAATGAGCCCATTGAAAAAAGAATGTGCCCTGGCATATTCCCGGATAAATATGAGGTGAATTTTTAAAATGGCTTTTGATGGAATTACAATCGCAAATATCGTAAAAGAATTAAATGATACCATCTTGAACGGACGGATCGCCAAGATCGCACAGCCGGAAAATGATGAACTGCTTCTCACGATCAAACCTGCAAAAGGACAGGTAAGGCTGGTCATCTCCGCAAGTGCATCCCTGCCGCTGATCTATCTGTCCAGAGACAACAAACCAAGTCCGATGACTGCACCGAATTTCTGTATGCTTCTGAGAAAACATATTGCAAATGGCCGCATCGTAGGCATTTCTCAGCCTTCCCTGGAACGGATCATCCGCTTCGAGATCGAGCACCTGGATGAACTTGGAGATCTGTGCCGCAAATCCCTGATCGTTGAGATCATGGGCAAGCACAGCAATATTATTTTCTGTAATGAAAAAGGAATGATCATCGACAGTATCAAGCATGTTTCCGCGCAGATGAGTTCTGTGCGTGAGGTTCTTCCGGGAAGAGAATATTTTATCCCGGATACTATGAAAAAAGAGAATCCACTTGGCATACCGGAGGAAAATTTCACACAGGAACTTCTATCCAAACCAATGCCGGTCGGAAAAGCGATCTACAACAGTTTTACCGGAATCAGTCCGGTTGTCGCCGAAGAGATTTGCTATCTGGCAGGAATCGACTCTTCTGTTCCGGCATCGGAGATGTCCGGTGATCTGCTGGCGCATCTGTACCGGCAGTTTACCTATTTTATGGAGCAGGTGACAGAAAGCAAATTCTCTCCTGCTATTTATTACGATGGAAATGAGCCGAAAGAGTTCTCATCTCTTCTGCTCACCCACTTTTCCAACTATCAGGTAAAATCTTATGATTCGATTTCCGAAGTGATCCGGACTTATTATTCTTCCCGTGATCTGATCACCCGGATCCGCCAGAAATCTTCGGATCTGCGCCGTGTGGTTCAGACAGCACTGGAACGTAACCGCAAGAAATACGACCTGCAGTTAAAGCAGCTTCGCGATACGGAAAACCGCGATAAATACAAGGTATACGGGGAACTGATCCACACCTACGGTTACAATCTGGAAGAAGGTGCAAAAGAACTGGAAGCACTCAATTATTATACTAACGAAATGATCAAAATTCCGCTGGATCCGCAGAAAACACCACAGGAAAATGCAAAGAAATATTTTGACCGATATAATAAACAAAAACGTACTTTCGAGGCTCTTTCAGAACTGATCAAAGAAACGAAAGATGAGATTGATTATCTGGAGTCCGTCAGCAAATCCCTGGATATTGCACGAAGCGAGGATGACCTGATCCAGATCAAGGAAGAACTGATCGAAAGTGGATTTATCCGCAGAAAGCAGTCTGCCAAAAAGGTGAAGATCACAAGCAAACCGTTCCACTATATTTCTTCAGACGGTTTCCATATGTATGTTGGAAAAAATAATCTTCAGAACGAAGAACTCACCTTCCATTTTGCAAATGGCGGGGACTGGTGGTTCCATGCGAAAAAAGCACCAGGTTCCCATGTCATCGTGAAGACGAACGGGGAAGAACTTCCGGACCGGACCTTTGAAGAGGCAGCCAGACTTGCTGCGCATTACTCGAAGAATTCCGGGGCTGAAAAGGTGGAGGTTGACTATGTAGAGAAAAAGCAGGTTAAAAAACCAAATGGAAGCAAGCCTGGGTTTGTCGTGTATTATACCAATTATTCGATGATGATAGATAGTGATATTTCCGGGATTCAGGAAGTACAATAAGATAGGTTGTGACACCACCAGAGAAGAATTAAATCCACCCCATTCCAAGTTGTGTAAAGCATTCCGATGAGCCTCTTAGTGCGAGAATCGTGTTCAGCAAAGGCTTCCACGATTCTTGAGTCTCATCTCCATTGCACAAGATAGGAATGGGGTGGATTTTATTCGATATCAGTATTTACTTGATCTCATATACTTTATCTAACTGCGTCATACATGCCTGGATTTTCTTCATCCCCTCATCATCAGCAGGTTTTCCGGAGAAGTAGTAGGTGACTTTGCTGGGTTCTCCTGGGGTGGTTTGTTCGGGGAGAACTCGTTTTAGCTGGCGAAGGGTGCCTTCGTTGCCGTCTACGAAATGGATTTCTCCCGGGAAGATTTTGCGGAAGGATTGTTTGAAGTAGTTGAAGTGAGTACAGCCAAGTACGACTGCAGCATACTGGTTGAGTGTATAGCTCTGAAGGCTGTTTTTCAGATATTCATCTACTTCCGGGTCCTGGAATCTTCCGGCTTCGGCAAAGCGGACCAGTTTTGGAAGTGGCGCAAGGTCTACTTCGTGTTCGGTATCTACTTTTTCCAGAAGGCTGTGTAATTTTTCTCCGGCTATCGTAACCGGTGTTGCTGTTACCAGAATCCGTTTCTGCATATCCTGATAGAGCTTGAGCGCGCGCTTGACTGCCGGTTCCATACCGACGATCGGTACGGCAAATTCGCCTCTGAATTCTTTCGTTGCCACGCTGGTTGCCGTATTACAGGCGATTACGATTGCATCAACCTCCTTCGCGATCAGGAAATTCAGAACCTCTTCTACATATCCTTTGATCTGTTCCCTCGTCTTTTCTCCGTATGGAACATGCTTTGTATCCGCATAATATATAAATTCTGCTTCCGGCATCTTTTTCAGTGCGCGGTGAAGCACAGAAAGTCCGCCGATCCCTGAATCATATATTCCGATTTTCATTGGTGTTACCTCGATTTCTTATTTTCTTATCTGGTTTAAAGCCAAAATCTGTATCTATTTTTATTCAATTTAATGATGTGAGTGTCAAAAGTAAATTTTGCCACTCACTGATGTAACCGGATTGCTCCATTGCTATGCAATTCCCGCAATGTTCGATTTAAAAATCAAAATCTGCATAATCTTCCGGCAGGAAACGATGATAAATAATATGGCATCCTTCATCTTTAAAGCAATAATAATACTTGTCTTCTCCCTCTTCAAACCGGATCATCCGGTCAAATTCTCCATTGTCCATAGATTCTGCCACGATCTTGTCCGAATGTGAACAGAACAATGCTTCGATATCTTCCATCGTGCAGCCATGCTTTGCGACAAGCTCCACCAGCTCTTTGATAAATTCATTCGGTTTCATATTTTCATGCACATATTCCGATGCTTTTTCCGATAAAGCAAAGCAAAAACGGTCCTTTACATGTGTAATCCCGACTTCCCCGAAAATATCTTCTGCTGCTTTCGGAAAATCTGCAAGGAGCTCCTGCATCTCTTCCGCATCTGCATTCGCCTCCATAAAATGATTCAGTGAACTGAGCGGATAATAAAGCCGGATCATCTCTTTCCGATATCCGAGCTTTGCCTGCTCTTCCTTTACCAGATCGATTAAACTCTTTTCCAAACGCTCGTATCCCATATATATTAAAACTCCTGTCTTGATAAAATTATGCGAGTCTGCTGCTGCAAACAAAAATATTTTATCACATTCTTTCCATTTTCGCCACTCACACCATTGAAGAATTCCCTTATTTTCGTTATCATAAAAGAAACATACGTTATTTTCAGTATAAAAGACTCTTCAAAAATATTCTAACACCAAACACAATTCGGAAAACAGGAATCGAAACTTAAATATCCAGATACCTGGGAGGTTAAAACACATGGATGAACAGACAATCAGACAGCGGATTTCCACGCAGCGTGATTTTTTTGCAACCGGCGCAACACTTCCGCTTTCTTTTCGATTAAAACAATTAGAACAGCTAAAACTTGCACTCAAACACCATGAACAAGATCTGTACACAGCACTAAAAGCGGATCTTGGAAAAAGCCGGATGGAAAGCTATATGTGTGAAATCGGTCTGACGCTTTCCGAGCTCACCTGGATGCAAAAGCATTTACCAAAGCTGGTGCGCTGTAAAACCGTCCCTACTCCGCTGGCACAGTTTGCAGCCAAAAGTTTCCGGACGCCATCTCCATACGGAACCGTACTGATCATGAGTCCCTGGAATTACCCGGTACTCCTCACTTTAGAACCGCTGATCGATGCGCTCGCCGCCGGAAATACCGTCATTCTGAAGCCAAGCGCTTACGCTCCACACACCAGTCAGATCCTGAATCAGCTTCTCAAGGAATGTTATCCGCCGGAATATGTAACGATGATTACCGGAGGCCGGGAGGAAAATCAGGCACTCTTAAACCAGCAGTTTGATAAAATCTTCTTCACCGGAGGAAAAACGGTCGGTAAAGAAGTCCTTCGTCACGCTGCCGAATATTTGACTCCTGTCACTCTGGAACTTGGCGGAAAAAGTCCGTGTATTGTAGATTCCACAGCGAAAATTCCTCTCGCCGCAAGACGGATTGTATTCGGAAAATATCTCAACTGCGGACAGACCTGCGTTGCCCCGGATTATATCCTCTGTGATGCTTCCATTCGCGACCAACTCCTTCAGGCACTGGAAAAAGAAATCCACCGTCAGTTTGGCAAACAGCCTCTGCAAAATCCGGATTATGGGAAAATCATCAACGAAAAACATTTTCACCGGCTGCAGAATCTGATTGCCACTGATAAGCTGGTCTGCGGAGACCAGTCCGATCCGTCTGCCCTGCGCATCGCCCCGACCATCCTAAAAGATGTCACCTGGGACGATCCGGTCATGGGCGAAGAAATTTTCGGACCGATTCTTCTGGTACTTACCTATTCTGACCTAAATGATGCAATCCGGCAGGTCGAATCCCATCCCCACCCGCTTGCACTCTATCTTTTCACCGAAGATCCTGCTGCCAAAAAGAAAGTCCTTGCCAGATGCCATTTTGGCGGCGGCTGCATCAACGATACCATCATCCACCTCGCCACCAGCCAGATGCCGTTCGGCGGTGTCGGAGAAAGCGGCATGGGATGCTATCATGGAAAAGAAGGATTTGAATGCTTCACACATCAGAGAAGCATGGTCGATAAGAAAACCTGGATGGATCTGCCGATACGGTATCAGAAGTACCGGTTCTGGAAAGAAAAAATGCTGAGAGGCTTCCTGCGCTAGGATTAGCGCGGGAAGAGCTTCCCAGCAGATATAACATCAAGAACTTCCCTTCTCAAACAGACACTGATGTTCTTTGCTGTTTTTATCATTTAAACTCTTCGATTAAATTGCACGGAAAGCATTCTGCACATCCTTCATCTTCCAACAAAAAATCTACTATTTTCTTTGCAAGCCTTCTTCCTCGCTCACTATGAAATACTCTGAATAGCATGTCCAGAGTCTCTTGCAACCCGCACTCAGATATCTGACTAGAAGTGCACTTGAATTTGTTATAAAAACCAGTTCATCAGCATTTTTATATTCGATATATCTGCCGCAATTATCCAGGATGCTCTGTACTCCCCGCAAATCGAATATTGAAATTCCAGGAAATTATTTCTGGATAATATCAGCACTTTTCACTCAGAGATGTTCTGAGGCACTTGCATACGATCTTCCATATCGCCCATCCGATAAACATCCCAACTGTATTTGTTACCACATCATCCAATTGTAAATATCCTCTCTGCGTAATATGCTGTGTGATCTCTATACCACAGGAACATAAAAAACCAATCAGCACACATTTCCAACCGCTTCTGACTTGTTTAAAAACTATTGGTAACAATACACCAAAAGGAATAAACATAATAATATTCTCAATAAACATAGCATGCATATGGAAAGAATGTCCCCATGTTTCAAATAACACTAAACTAATTTCTTTCCTGCTCCCCGCTTCTCTTGAAAAAAAGACAGTCTGAAAGGTAACAATAATATAGGCAATAAATAATATCCAAGCAATTCTATATTTTTTATTAATTCCATTATCCTTTTCCTGCTTTTGAGAACCTTTCTTATACACCCAACTAATAAAAAGTACAAGACAAGCACTAAAAATGATTGCCGGAATCAGCCACATTACTGGTTGATTAAAATCTTGAATTATTATTTTTTTGTACAACTTGATTTTTAATCACCTTCCTTTTTAGTATCATATCAAATCAATTATTTCAGATATTTTTATTCTTTCTTCCTTCAACAGGCTCACTTCAATTACAACAATGGTATCGCATACTTTTTCATTTTGTGCCTCCAAACGATTTTACCACTTATCCAAGATTGTTTTCAATATTATCTTTTAGTAATAATTATATCCTAAAATAAATTTCTAAATTCCACCTCTTCGTCTCGGAATGAATGCCTCATCCTTGTCCACAGCTTTGTTCTTATATTTTCTGATGCTTCTTCTGTTTTTTATTGCTTCGATCATTTTTCCTCATATTCTCCTTAACCTCGTCCGGTACATCGATCAGACCGAACCGGTAGAACATTCCGTATATGATTAGGGTGTCAAAATAGTAAAAAAAGTTGCGATATTTTGATAAAGTTTTACAGTTAAAGCACCTAAATCCGTTATGCCTAACTTGACGAAATATGTTAAAAATGATAACATTATTTATGTTGTAGAAAAATACTGGGTAAAAAAGATGTCGCTTAAGTGGAAGATAAGCGACATTTGTTTTTATGATTAATCTAAAAAAGTGCCGCTCCATCGTTTTGATGCCTTCGCGGCACTTTTATATACTCTACTATAAATAATTTCTTCCACTTCTAATTATCTCCCACACCCGGTATCCCACGCTTCCATAGTAATAACTCATCGGAGCATCTCCCGGAAAATACCTTACCATTCGGTACACATAATATAGAATCAGTCCTACGCACAGAAGAATCACCCATTTCCCAAGACTCTTCGTTTCTTTTCTCTGTATGTATCTCCGCACGCCAAACCATCCCACCAGAATAATCACACCATAAATAAACGGATGCATTTTCCATGCCCCGGCAAAGTCCCCTCGCAGCACCATAAACATCGCTCTTGTAAGCCCGCATCCCGGACAAGGAAATCCCGTCATGATCACCATTGGACACAGACTGTATAAAAACTTTCTTCCTATAACAAAATAAATTGCAAATACAAGAATCGCAATGCGGATATTCCATAAGTCCTGTAAAAGCATCTTTATTCCTGCTATTAATCTATTTTTCACAAAAGTGTTCCCAACTTTCTTATTGAGGTGCATCTTTTTTCAAAATATCCTGCACATAATCAATCGGTCTTTTTACTGCTTCCGAAATCATTTCATCTGTGCATTTCATTTCATGTAAACTCCAGATAAATTTAACAGTTGTCTCCTCTCGCCCTTCTTCTCTCCCTTCTTCTCTCCCTCTTCTAACTAATATATCACTAAATCCCGTCATCATCATAGCCACATCCTCCTTAAATTCCTCTTCCCATTCAATATGTGAATATGTCTCTATTTCTTCTATATTTCCCACAAATATCTGATTAAGATAATCAAATATCCCTGCATCTTCGCCCCGTATCCGATATTCATCCGTCTCCGAAACCGGTGCGTCACTGACAACCTCATCCGATGTAATCGATGCAAGGTCCAGACAATTCAGGATCTCTTCCTGCGAACACCCTTCAAATTCCGGAATCACCATCTCCATAATCGGCACAATGATCTCGTTGCTCTTAAAGAGTTTCTTCACGCCCTTGTCATACTCTGCGCCAATATTTACAGATGATGCAATGTCGTATTTTGTCTCTATTTTCATTTCTATTTTGGATGATTTTCCACCTAACCGTCAACCAATAAATTTTTTTCTTCTCCATTTTTTCTATTATAACATACCCCACGATATTCTAAAAATTAAATTTTCCTAACTTTCTCTTTCCATCCTTTCATCCTTCCGCAGTCGAATGAACTCAATAAAAAAGGATCCGGATGCATTTGCAGAAGCCTAAGAAAAACTTGTTCTTAGCCTCCGAAACAGCATCCGGATCCTTTTTTCATTATTTATTTACTTAATGATTTTCTTCGGACATTTCTCCGCACATTTTCCACAGTTTGTACATTTTTCCGGATCAATGTGTGCGATGTTATCTACCACATGTACTGCATCAGATTCACATACTTTTTCACACATCTTACATCCGATACATCCTACGGAACATACGCTCATAACGTCTTTTCCTTTATCTTTTGAGCTGCACTGTACAAGATGCTTCTGTTCATAAGGTGCAAGCTCGATCAGATGTTTTGGACAGGTGGCGATACATTTACCACAGGCTTTACATGCTTCTTTGTCAACTACTGCAATTCCGTCTACAATATGGATCGCATCGAACGGACATGCCTTTACGCAGCTTCCGAAACCAAGACATCCGAAAGAACATCCTTTTGGTCCTCCATTCTGCATCATGGCTGCCATCTGGCAGTCTGTAATTCCTGTATAATCATATGCCTGTTTTGCTTTTTCGCAGGTTCCTGCACATTTTACAAATGCAACTTCGTGTACGCTTTCACCGGCTTCTTCGCCCATGATCGCTGCGATCTTTGCTGCTACCGGAGCACCGCCGACCGGGCACTGTCCTACCGGAGCTTCTCCTTTTGCGATAGCTGCTGCAAGACCGGAACATCCGGCATATCCACATCCACCACAGTTGTTACCCGGAAGTTCTGCGAGAATCGCTTCTTCTTTTTCATCTACTTCAACTGCAAATTTCTTGCCTGCAATTCCAAGGAAGACACCGATGAATACGCCGGTACCGCCTACGATAAGTGCAGCAATCAATACTCCTGTTATACTCATAACACGGTCCTCCTTCTGTTAAATGATTCCTGAGAATCCAAAGAACGCGATGGACATCAGTGCTGCTGTAAGCAGTACGATCGGAGTTCCCTGGAAAGACTCACTGATATCGTTGTATTCGATCTTCTCACGGATACCAGCCATGATCACGATCGCGATCGTGAATCCGACTGCTGTGGAGAATCCGTATACAACACCTTCAAGAATGTTATATCCTTTTGTCACACAGTTCAGTGATACACCAAGTACTGCACAGTTTGTTGTGATCAACGGGAGATATACACCAAGTGCATTATAAAGCGGAGGCATAACCTTCTTGAGGAACATTTCTACAAACTGAACGAGTGCTGCGATAACCAGGATAAATACGATGGTCTGCAGATACTCAAATCCTGTCGGATGTAAGATGAACTGGTAGATCGCACCGGTAATGAAAGATGCGATTGTAATAACGAAAACAACTGCGCCGCCCATGCCGGCTGCTGTCTCAATTTTCTTAGAAACACCAAGGAAAGGACAGATACCGAGGAACTGGCTGAGTACGACGTTGTTAACAAGCGCCGAACCAACTGCTATAATAAGTAATTCTTTCATCTCTTATCTCCCTCCTATTCCTTTTCCTGACCTGTCGGGAACACGTGTCCGTCGCATCCGCCGCATGAAGCACATCCGCCTTCACAGCATCCCTGCGCTTTGACAACTTTCTTTCCTTTTGCTTCCAGTTTCTTCATGATCTTGTTACGTGCCGCAACAAGGAATGCAAGAACAAGGAATGCACCAGGAGCAAGGATGAAAATAGTAACAGGTTCGTAGATATCAGGCATAACCTGAAATCCGAATAATTTTCCGGAACCAATCAGCTCTCTGACGATACCGATGCAGGTAAGACCAAGTGTGAATCCAAGTCCCATACCAATACCATCAAATACAGATGGAAGGACCGGGTTCTTTGATGCATATGCTTCTGCACGTCCAAGGATGATACAGTTAACTACGATCAGAGGAATATATACACCAAGTGATGCATAAAGACTAGGTACAAAACCTTCCAGAAGGAACTGTACCACAGTAACAAGTGTTGCTACGACTACGATGAATGCCGGCATACGAACGGAATCCGGAATGATCTTACGCAACAGGGAAATCAAAAGGTTGGAGAAGATCAGTACCACTGTGGTAGAAAGTCCCATACCAATACCGTTGATTGCGGATGTTGTAACCGCCAGTGTCGGACACATACCAAGCATCATAACAAAGGTTGGGTTTTCTTTTACAAGACCGTTATACAATCTTTCTGTACATTTATTCATTTCCACTACCTCCTAACGCTGTCTGGTAATATCCAAGTGCTGTGTTGACAGCTCCTGTGACTGCACGGGAAGTGATGGTTGCACCACTTAAAGCATCGATCGGCTGTCCGTCTCCGCCATCTTTGGATACATAGAATTTTTCAGCTTGCTGTCCGGCAAACTGATTGTAAAAGCTCGGTTCTTTTGCACGCATACCGAGACCTGCTGTTTCGCTGATGGAAAGAAATGAAATACCATTAACCGTACCGTCAGCCATAATACCAACCGTGATCTGGATATCTCCGCCGTAACCGTCTTTGTCTGTTACAGTGATCACATATCCTGCTTCACTGCCATCCATAGTTGCAGAATAAACTTCATCAACTGTTGCATTGGTTCCCATCATTTTGATTGCTTCTTTTGCAGCTTTCTGATCTACGTCCATTGCCTCAAAGGAATCTGCTTCCGGATAAACGGCCTGACAGGCTTCCTGTTTCTGCTTTGCCTGTGTCTGTGCGATTGGACCTTTTGTCACTTCGTAAGCAGCTCCAAGTACCAGACCGGATACAACGGTGATTGCTGCAAGGATCAGTGTATTTTTGATAATCTTATTCATTATTTTTCTCCTCCTTTACCGAAAGGCTTTGGAAGAGTAACTCTCTCGATCAGCGGTACAAGAAGGTTACTGAAGATGATTGCATAAGATACACCTTCTGCTGAACCACCGAACAGACGGAACAGACCAGTCAGACATCCAAGAAGGATACCATATACGATCTGCCCTTTTTTAGTGATCGGGGAAGTTACATAATCGGTTGCCATAAACCATGCTCCAAGCATCAGACCACCACCGCAGAGTTCTGCTGTCATGTACTGAACGTTGAAGAATCCAATTCCATCTACAAATCCACCGAAGATTCCGATGAAAAGTGCAAATGTCACAATATATGTACCCGGGATACGAAGATCAATAATTCCTTTGAGGATCAGGATGATCGCTCCGATCACGATTGCGATAACGGATGTCTCACCGATGGTTCCGGCAATATTTCCGATCAGCATATCCATGCTGTTCACACCGTCAAGTGCTGCATTTCCTGCTTCGATATTAGCACGGATCGTTGCCAGTGGTGTTGCACCAGATACGCCGTCATATACGAAGCTTGTCATTCTTCCTGTGAAGGAAATAAGAAGGAAACATCTTGCTCCAAGTGCAGGGTTCATGAAGTTCTGTCCCAATCCGCCAAAGAGCTGCTTTACAACCAGGATCGCGAATACACTTCCGATGATTCCCATCCAGATTGGGGCTGTCGGCGGAAGGTTGAGTGCAAGCAGAAGTCCTGTAACTGCGGCACTGAAATCCTTGATCGTAATCTTTTTATGCATCAGTTTTTCGTAAATGTACTCCGTAAGAACTGCTGCTGCTGTTGTCACAATAACAAGCAGCCATGCATGTGTGTCACGGAAGTTGTAAATTCCAAAGAAAGTTGCCGGTAACAGAGCGATGATAACCCACAGCATGATATTGCCGGTTGTCTCTTTAGAACGGATATGTGGTGAAGATGATACTTTTAACTGTTCACTCACTTTTGTTCACCTCTTCCTCTCTATTCTATTTTTTCTTTTTGTTGGCAAGTGCGGTTTTTCTCATCGATCCGATTGCCTGCTTCAGTTGTCTCTTAGCCGGACATACATAACTGCAGGATCCACATTCTACACATTCAAGACCATTGAATTTGAGGAACGCTTCTTCGTCATGGCGTTCTGCAAAATCAGCCAGTCTTGACGGAATAATGCGGCTTGGACAGGCGTCAACGCACCGTCCGCAGTTGATACATGCTGTCGGTTCACAGGCTGATACTTCATCTTTTGACATGCAAAGAATAGATGAAGATGTCTTGGTGATCGGTGTATCTGTCGTATACATCGCAAATCCCATCATCGGTCCACCTGAAATAACTTTTTCACAGCCTTCTTTGAGTCCGCCGGCGGCTTCGATCAGTTCGTTCTGGTTGGTTCCGAAAAGTACTTTGTAGTTACCAGGATTTACAACTCCATCCCCTGTTACAGTAACGACACGTTCCATAGAAGGAATGCCTTTTACTACTGCATTGTAAATGCTGATGATGGTCTCCACGTTGTCTACTACACATCCAGCATCTGCCGGAAGCATGGTAGAATTGATCGCACGTCCTGTATTTGCAAAAATCAGCTGACGTTCTGCGCCCTGTGGGTACTTGGTCATCATCTCTCTGACTTCCATACGAGGCTCGTCCTTGGTCAGCTCTTTTAATTTTGCGATACAGTCCGGTTTGTTATCTTCGATTGCAAATAAACCTTTCGCATTGTCAAAAAGCTTCAGGATCACACGCATACCTTCTACCAGAAGTTCCGGATTCTCCAGCATTCTTCTGTAATCGGCAGTAATATACGGCTCACATTCCGCACAGTTTGCAATGATATAATCAATCTTGTCTGGCTCTTTTGGTGAAAGCTTCACTCTGGTAGGGAAACCTGCTCCACCCATACCTACTACGCCAGCCTCTCCAATGATATTCAGAATCTCTTCTTTTGTCAGTTCAGAAAGAGGTTTTGGCTGTGGATATTCTACTTCTTCATACTGACCGTCATTTGCAATGATAATACTGTTCACTTTAGAGCCTGTCGGATTCACACGTGGTTCAATCGCTTTTACAGTACCTGATACGGATGCATAGATCGGTGCAGACACGAAGCCCCCTGCTTCGGCAATTTTCTGCCCTTTAAGCACATGGTCACCTTTTGCCACTACTGGCTTAGCCGGTGCTCCGATATGCTGGGATAACGGGTATACAAGATCACCCTGTGGCAGAAGCTCTACGATTGCCTTGTCTTTTGCAAGACTTTTTCCGTCATTTGGATGAACTCCGCCTTTAAATGTCAAAAGTCCCATTTTCATATCCTTCCTTCCTGTTTTCTCTCTTATAAATATACTAAAATAAATCCTACAGTTCCAGTAACTTTCGTCATTTTATTGTATATTTTCCAGTACATCTCGTTGTTTTTTTAACAAAATAGTTTTCTTGCACAAAAAAGAGAGGCCACTGCAACCTCTCTTTGTTAATTTTCTGACTATTCGATGAAATATTTTATCTTTTTATCGAAATCACTTATGGATCCGAAAACTTTTTTCAGCTGTAGTTAGTTATGTCTACCAGTTTTTTCAAACAAAAGATAGAGACTTCAATCAGTCTCTATCCTTGTATATCTTATTTAATTATTCTTCAGTTTCTTCCTGAGCTTCTGCATTTTCAAGTGCTTTCATGCTAAGGCTGATCTTCTTGTCAGCTTCGTTAAGATCTACGATCTTAGCTGTAATCTCCTGACCTACAGAAAGTACGTCTGAAGGTTTCTCAACATGTGCTCTTGAGATCTGTGATACATGAAGGAGTGCATCTACTCCAGGAGCAAGTTCTACGAATGCACCAAAGTCTGTCATTCTTGCAACTTTTCCTGTTACAACTGTACCTACAGCGTACTTCTCAGCTGCGTTAGCCCATGGATTTGTCTCCGGGAATTTTAAGCTGAGTGCAACTTTTGTATCATGGATATCTTTAACAAGAACTTTAAGAGTTTCACCAACTGTGAATACTTTCTTCGGATTGTCAACTCTTCCCCATGACATCTCAGAGATATGAAGAAGTCCGTCTACTCCGCCGAGATCGATAAATGCACCGAAATCTGTTACGTTCTTAACTGTTCCTTCGATCACATCACCGACTTTAAGTTTAGCGAAGAGTTCTTTCTGCTTTTCTGCTCTTTCAGCAACAAGAAGCTGTCTTCTGTCACCGATGATACGGTTTCTTCTTGGATTGAATTCGCTGATAACAAATTCGATTTCCTGATCTTTGTACTTAGAAAGGTCTTTTTCGTAAGTATCTGATACAAGACTTGCCGGGATGAATACTCTTGCTTCATCTACAACAACACTTAATCCACCGCCAAGAATCTGAGTAACCGGTGCTTTCAGGACTTCTTTGTTCTCGAATGCTTCTTTTAATCTTTCGTTACCTTTTTCTGCAACAAGTCTCTTGTATGTAAGAAGAACCTGTCCTTCTCCATCATTGACTTTCAGTACTTTAACAGTCATCGGATCACCAACAGAAACAACAGTTGTAAGATCTACACTGTTATCATTGGTATATTCACTTCTGGTGATGATACCGTCTGCTTTGTATCCTATATTTAAGATGATTTCATCTGGCTTAACATCAATTACAGTACCATCTACGACCTCTCCATTATGAATTGTTTTAAATGACTCGTCTAACATTTGTTCAAAAGTTAATTCTGACATTATTTTGAACCTCCTCAATTATATTGTTGGGCGTGGATGCCCCTGCTGTAATACCTACTGTTTCCACGGACCTTAATTGATTCATATCAAAATCGTCAAGTGTCTGTATATAGTACGTATTGTGACATTCCCTGCTGCATATTTCATACAGTTTCTGGGTATTGGAACTATGTTTGTCTCCGATTACAATCATAGCATCCACCTCTTTTGCAATGCTCCTTGCTTCTGTCTGACGCTCTCTGGTTGCATTACAAATCGTATTTAAAACACTTATATCATAACCCTTTTCTGAAATAATTTCAACTAAATCTTTGAATTTATTGTAATTAAATGTCGTCTGCGACACAATACAAATTCTTCCGGATGTAGTATTTTCAAATTTTTCTGCTTCTTCTGCATTTTTTATAACGGTTACATTTTCTCCTGCCCAGCCCCGGATTCCTTCAACCTCAGGGTGATCCGGATTACCAATGATAATGATCCGGCTGCCTTTTTTACTTTCTTCGGCAACAATCTTATGGATTCTTTTCACAAACGGACAGGTTGCATCTACATATTCGATGCCTTTTTCATCCATTAGGTCACAGATTCTCTTTGGAACACCATGAGAGCGGATAATCACCAGTCCTTCTTCCAGACCTTTCAGTTCTTCCTCACCGCGCAGGACTTTTACACCATGTGCTTCCATGTCCTTTACAACCTCTTCATTATGGATGATCGGACCATAAGTATAGATCTGTTTTCCCATCTGTTTTTCAACCTGCTCATATACTGTATCGACAGCGCGTTTTACACCAAAGCAGAATCCGGCACTTTTTGCGCGTATTACTTCCATTTTTAGGTTCCTCCTGTTGTTTTTATTTTTCTGATAAGTGATTCTTTTTACATACTTAGAAATTTGAAACATGCATAGCGCAGATTCATCCGCATCTTCAGATTACATTTTTCGCCCGGAACAGTAAGTTTTTTCATGAACCGGTTCAGTGTACGTTTCTCATATTCTTCCATCAATTTACACATAAACCGAAAATCTCCTTTCGTCATACACAAATTATAATTTCTCACAGTATCCGAATAACCTGCTCATATATCAGTATTTCTTTCGGTCCAATATTCTTATTATCATGATAATGACCAAAGAACCACTTCTTAAAATTTACCCGCTGCTTCACTAACTCTAGATAATCCGTCATGGAATCTGCTGAAAAAGTCTTATCTACAAATTGTTTCTGGGTACTTGTAGCACAACAATGACTGATAATAAAATCTACCTCATTGTTATACTGAGATAAATTTCTTAATCCTTCTTCCATTTCCTCTTTTGAAGCCATTTCTTCCTTCCACCACGAAATATGATTCACACGATAAGGCAGCCATTCCTTATCCAGTTCTTTCTTTTTCTTCTTAAAATCCGGGGCTTCTGGATCAAGTATTCCACCTTCTGTATCATGACTTTTTGCTCCGCCAAATACAAAAAATTTCCGATCACAGAGTTGAAAAATTTGTCCACGCATCAGATGTATCACCGAAGGTCTAATTTTGTGTACATTTCCACCATTCCATTTTTCTACAGGATAGCTGTAAAGCCTGTCAAAATTCTCATGGTTCCCCTCACAAAAAAGAGTTGTAAAAGGACGATCTTCCAGCCAGTCCATCCAATGCTTCTCATGTTTATTTTCTTCAAAGCGATTCCATACTCCGCCAAAATCACCGCAGATAATGACATAATCATCTTTTGTCATTTCATATTGTTCCGGGAAAATTTTAGTATTGAACCTGGTAAAATCAGCGTGACAGTCACCGGTTATATAAATCATCCTTACTGCTCCTCTTTGATTAAATATTTTACGGGAACTTCTTTTGTTAACCATACTCCATTTTTTGATAAGAAAAATGAATATCAATTTCTTCCAGCATTTCTCTATTAAATTCACGTGTTTTCGAAATTCCGGCAATCAGCTCGTCTACATTTGCCCAGCCATGTTCATCCAACTGGATTCCGATTGTTTCTGGTTTATGGCGCAGGATTAAACTTACAAATTTACTTGTACTTGTTAAATTCATTTTCATTCTCTTTTCTTTTGGAAAATTCATATCTTTATATTACCATAATCAAATATACTGCACAATAAATGACCCAACTTATTTATACCGATTTTTGTATAAATAAACCAGGTCATTTTCTTATCACTCTTAATCAACGCAAGCCGTGTAATTCGTTAACTTAAACTTGATAATGAACGCATAACTAAATCAATATCTTTATTTTCCAATTCCTGAATAATATGTAAATATGTTTTCTGTGTTGTTGTCATACTCGAATGTCCCAATCTTCTTGCTACACTAGCAATAGATACGCCTGCAAACAGCAGCAAAGACGCATGCGTATGCCGCAATCCATGAATTGATATTACTGGTATATTGCATTCTTTACAGTGTCTTGCAAGTATATTGTTTACTGTTGAATTGTATACTGCCCCATCAACAAAAATTGGCTTATCCTCTGGCAAATGCTTAATTAGTTCAGAAAATCTCATTCCTGTTTTTGCAACCAACAAAATAAAATAGTCCCAATTCACCTTATCTTTCAGCTCTAGTGATGCCAATAAATTGTTGCCCTACTTGTCACGGTAATTATCCTGCTCGAATCATTGATGTTATAAATGGAGTTACCGATTGTCCTTATTGTTCTGGTCGTAAAGCACTTCCTGGAAAAACATCCTTTGCCGCGCTTCATTCTGATTTAATGGAAGATTGGGATTTTATTGCAAACTATTGCCTCGTAAATCCCGATGAAATATTAGATACATATTCACAAAAGGTTTGGTGGAACTGTAAAAGAAGCTCTGAACATAAATATCCATTGAGTCCAGCTGATAAAGTTTTCTATCAGAAGAGACACCGAGAATCCTGCCCTTATTGCAAAGGACGTCGCAGAAAAAAGAAGTTTTTTTAGGTTAATAAAATAGTTTCAAAAAAAGAGATTTTCAAATGGCTTTTGCCAAATGAAAATCTCTTTTTTTTGTACGTTTTTCAAGTTTTTGGTAAAAATCAGTATTTAACTTCTCACGGAATTATGTACGTTTTTGATGATTTCTTAAATTTTCTCAATTTAACTTTTATCGGAATAATGTACGTTTTTGCCGATTTCCGCGAAAAAAATTTTTTTACTTACACGAATTCTTACCAGTATCTTCTATACCAGTGGTATGCATAATTAACACTTGTATAACATACGACCTCACCCGGCTGCGGTGCATGAATCATCTGTCCGCCTCCTGCGTAGATTCCCACATGTCCTCCGTAACATACAACATCACCCGGCTGTGGGTCTGACACTGCCTGTCCGCCACTTCCCTGACTGTATGAGTTACGTGTAATTGGAATACCACATGCTTGATGTGCCAGGTATACAAGACCTGAACAATCAACGCCACTTCCCGAAGTACCGCCCCATACATAAGGAACTCCAAGGTATGCTGCTGCTGCACTTAAAATAGCGCTTCCGTTACCATATGTACTTCCACCGTTATTACTACTGCTGTTATTATTACTTGTATCCGGAGTCACTGTCGGGGTACTTGGTGTACTTGGCGTACTCGGTGCACTCGGTGTAACGGTTGTGTTGTTATTACCATTGTTATTTGTTGTATTACCTACAGTCTGTGAACCACTGTTGCTTGTCGATGCAACGGTCGAATGTGACTTTGTTGACTCAGCTGCTTTTGCTGCCTTTGCAGCTTCTTCTGCCTGCCTCTTTGCTTCAGCTGCTGCTACAGCTGCCTGAAGCTGTTCATCCAGATCTGCGACTTCTTCTTTCTTAGATTCCAGCGTATTACTCAGCGTCGTCTGCTCTGCTTCATAATCAGACTGCATAGACTCCAGATTCGCCTGATCTTCTTCAAGCTGTGCTTTCAGATCTGCAATCTGCTGCTTGGTATCAATATATTCCTGAAGCTGCTTTCTGTCATAACTATGTACGTTCTGAACATACTCTGCTTTGTTAAGCAAGTCTGAGAAATTCTCAGCACTGACCAGAGTCTCAATCGCAGTCGAGTTGCCTTCTTCATACATATACTTGATACGCTTCTTCATATCTTCGTACTGCTGATGTTCTTTTTCTTCAGCAACAGTAAGATCATCCTGTGCCTGTGTGATCTGCTGACCTGTTGACACCAGATCATCTTCCAGCTTACTCATTTTTTCAATTAGTGTCTGCAATTCTGACTGAAGAGAATTCACTTCGCTCTGTGCTGCATTTTTACTATTCTGCAGATTGCTGACATCATCTGCAAATACTGGCGTAACTACCATTGAACTTGCAAGAACAGATGCCAAAAATACTTGTTTAAATTTTCTCATAATCACCCATCCTATATTTTTTACTAATTATTTTCCTAACCCTGTGGTCGATTATATACCATTTTTCTATTTTTTGCAATACAATTTAACATTTTTGTAATATTCTACTAGGGTATCATAATATACTGATATTTTCGTTATCACTCCTAATAACCATTCCTTGCGTAATCCTTATTATTTATGCTAAACTGACTTCATAATCAATAAATCTAGAATACTAAATAAGAAAGAAGGATTCCACTATGAATTTCAAATTCAACCATAACAACTTAAATGTACGTGACCTTGAAAAATCAATTCAATTCTACAAAGATGCACTCGGACTCACCGTAGTCCGCGAAAAAGATGCTGCTGACGGAAGTTTTAAGCTCGTCTATCTCGGTGATGGAAGCTCCGTTCATCAGCTCGAGCTCACCTGGCTTCGCGACATGGACCGCCCATACGACCTCGGCGACAACGAAATCCACCTCGCCTTCACCGTAGACGACATGGATGCCGCCCTCGCACACCATAAAGAAATGAACTGCGTCTGTTTCGAAAATGAGTCCATGGGCATCTACTTCATCGAAGACCCAGACGGCTACTGGTTAGAAATCGTACCTGAAAAATAAATCTATTGCACATTTTCATTAAAGGCGTAGCCCGCCGCAAGGTGCAGGAACCACTTCCTACACCTTGCGGCGGGCTACGCCTTCATAAAATCAAACGCCACTAATTACTGTACTGACAGATTCGTATACCCCATCAGATCCAGATCTATCTGCTGTGCCGCTTCTCTTCCTTCCCGGATTGCCCACACAACCAGCGACTGTCCTCTGTGCATATCTCCTGCTGTAAATATATTCGGCACATTCGTTTTATACTCACCCGGAGCTGTTTTAACATTCGTGCGCTCATTGACTTCCACACCGAATGCCTTTGTCACATAATCCTCACTTCCGAGGAACCCCGCTGCGATCAGCACCAGTTCTGCATTTACCGTGTACTCACTTCCTGAGACCTCTTCCATCATCATACGTCCGGTCTTTTCATCCTTCTTGCTTTCCAGTTTCACAAGAACCACCTTGCAAAGATTTCCATTCTTATCTTTGACAAATTCCTTTACCGTTGTCTGATAAACCCTCGGATCATGTCCCCAGAGAGCAATTGCTTCCTGCTGACCATAGTCTGTCTTGCAGACTCTCGGCCACTCCGGCCATGGATTCATAGCGCTTCTCTCATCCGGAAGTTTCGGCATCATTTCCAGCTGAAGAACGGATTTTGCACCATGACGGATCGACGTTCCAACACAGTCATTTCCCGTATCGCCACCACCGATGACAATTACATTTTTGCCCTTTGCAGAAATATATTCGCCTTCTTTCAGCTGCATCTCATTTTTCCAGAGACATTTCGTAGTTGATTTCAGAAAATCTACTGCAAAGTAGATTCCTTTTGCATCTCTTCCGGGTACTTTTATATCACGCGGATGGGATGCACCGCAACAAAGCACCACCCGGTCAAACGCTTTCAGAAGTTCTGCAGATTTCTTATCTTTTCCAATATTGCAGCCAGTTTCAAAACGGATGCCTTCTTCTTCCATTACTGCAAGTTTCCGGTCGATGAACTGTTTTTCCAGCTTCATATTCGGGATTCCATAGCGGAGAAGTCCACCCGGCTTATCTTCCCGCTCAAATACTGTTACCAGATGTCCTCGTTTATTTAACTGATCTGCGACTGCGAGACCGGAAGGTCCGGAACCGATTATCGCTATCTTTTTGCCGGTACGCGCTTTCGGCGGACATGCTTTTGCATATCCCTTTTCGTAAGCATTTTCAATAATCCCATATTCATTTGCTTTAGTCGTCACAGGGCTTCCGTGCAGGTTGCAGGTACATGCCGCCTCACAAAGTCCCGGGCATACCCTGGAAGTAAATTCCGGAAAATTGTTTGTCTTTTTCAGCCGGTAATATGCCTCTTCCCAGTTGCCGTGATAAATCAGGTCATTCCACTCCGGCACCAGATTATGCAGAGGACAGCCGCTTGCCATCCCTGCGATCATCTGTCCCGCCTGGCAGAACGGGACGCCGCATGCCATACATCTGGCGCCCTGTATTTCCTGCTCTTCTTTTGACAGAGGCGTGTGGAATTCCCGGAAATGCTTAATTCTCTCTTTTGGAGATTCGCATTCTGCATCGCGTCTGTCATAATCCATAAATCCTGTTGCTTTTCCCACGTTTTTGGCCTCCTATCTTCCTTCTTTGATCGCATAAAATGCTTCGGTTTTTGCCTGTTCGCTGCTGAGACCTTTTTCTTCCAGCTGAAGGATGCGGGTCAGCATTCTCTCGTAATCACGCGGAATGATCTTCTTAAACTTCGGCAGGTATTCTTTGAAATGATCCAGGATTTCTTTTCCCGTCTCGGAATTGGTTGCTGCTACATGTTCTTCGATCATACCTTTCAATTCAGATACATCGAACTTAGATGTTACTTTTTCGATATTAACCATCTGTTTGTTGACTTTTGTATAAAGATCACTGTCCATATCCAGAACGTAAGCAACACCGCCACTCATACCTGCTGCAAAGTTCTTTCCGGTCTTACCAAGAATTGCAACCCGTCCACCAGTCATATATTCGCATCCATGATCACCGACCCCTTCTACAACTGCTGTTGCTCCGGAGTTACGGACACAGAAACGTTCGCCTGCCACACCATTGATATAGGCTTTTCCGCTTGTTGCACCATAAAGCGCTACGTTACCAATAATAATATTTTCATCAGCTTTAAATTTCACACCAGTCGGCGGATAAACGATCAGTTTACCACCGGAAAGTCCTTTTCCAAAATAATCATTGCTGTCACCGGTCAGTTCCAGCGTCAGACCTTTTGGTATAAATGCTCCGAATGACTGTCCGCCTGCGCCCTTACATTTCAGCACATAGCTGTCTTCTTCCAGTCCGTCCGGATAACGTCTTGTAATCTCAGAACCGAAGATTGTGCCGAATGTACGGTCTGTATTTTTTACATCCAGCTCCAGGATTCTCTTCTGTTTCTTTTCCAGTGACGGAAGAAGTTCCTTTACCAGAACTCTTTCATCCAGTGTTTTATTTAGTTCAAAATCAAAGACTTTCTTCGGATTGAAGATCATGCCTTTCTTCTCTTTTGCATACGGATTATTGAGGATTCTGGAAAGATCCAGTGTTGCGGCACGTTTGGATGTCGGCACATCTCTCACTTTCAGAAGGTCTGTCCTTCCCACCAGTTCATCCACGGTACGAATGCCAAGTTTTGCCATATATTCTCTTAATTCTTCCGCGATAAAACGCATGAAATTGATGACATATTCTGGTTTTCCGGCAAATCTCTTTCTCAGTTCCGGATTCTGGGTTGCAATTCCGACCGGGCAGGTATCCAGGTTACATACACGCATCATTACGCACCCCATGGTTACAAGCGGTGCCGTCGCAAATCCAAATTCCTCTGCACCGAGAAGTGCTGCGATCGCCACATCACGGCCACTCATCAGCTTACCGTCTGTCTCGATACGGACTCTTTCTCTCAGTCCGTTCTGGATCAGTGTCTGATGTGTTTCAGAAAGTCCAAGCTCCCACGGAAGTCCGGTATTATGGATAGAACTTCTCGGTGCTGCTCCTGTACCTCCGTCATAACCGGAGATCAGAACCAGTCCGGCTCCTGCTTTTGCAACACCCGCTGCAACCGTTCCGACACCGGCTTCAGATACCAGTTTCACAGAAATTCTTGCATCCTTGTTTGCATTTTTGCAGTCATAGATCAGCTGTGCCAGATCTTCGATTGAGTAAATATCGTGATGCGGCGGCGGTGAGATCAGTCCCACACCCGGCGTAGAATGTCTGGTTTTTGCTACCCAAGGGTAAACCTTTCCCCCCGGCAGATGTCCACCTTCTCCAGGTTTTGCTCCCTGCGCCATCTTGATCTGGATCTCTTTTGCACTGACAAGATATCTGCTTGTAACACCAAAACGTCCACTGGCAACCTGTTTGATCGCAGAACCTCTGTCGGTTCCAAGGCGCTCGATATCCTCTCCGCCTTCACCGGAGTTTGACTTACCGTGCAGTGCATTCATTGCAAGGGCAAGGGTTTCGTGTGCTTCCTTTGAAATTGATCCGTAAGACATTGCACCGGTCTTGAATCTGGTCACGATCGAATCCACACTCTCTACTTCCGAAAGCGGAACTCCTTTCTTTGGATAATTGAAGTCCATCTGTCCACGGAGTGTGATTCCTTTGGATTCTTCATCAACCATCTGCGTGTACTGCTTGAACATTTCATAATCCCCGCGCCTTGTGGACTGCTGAAGCATATGGATCGTTCTCGGGTTGTACAGATGCTTTTCACCACCGCTCTTCGACTTATGCTGTCCCACACTGTTCAACGTCAGATCTACGGAAAGTCCCAGCGGATCAAAGGCTTCGGAATGCCTTGCCATATAATCTTTTGCAATTTCTTCCAGTCCGATACCACCGACACGGCTGACAGTTCCGGTGAAATATTTTTCAATGAATTCCGGTTTTAATCCAATCGCTTCAAAGATCATGGATCCCTGATAAGACTGGATCGTGGAAATTCCCATCTTCGATGCAATCTTGACAATTCCGCTTATAACAGCTTCATTATAGTCATTGACTGCTGCATAATAATCTTTCTGAAGCATATCTGTATCGATCAGCTGTTTGATCGATTCATGTGCAAGATACGGGTTGATCGCAGATGCACCATATCCCAAAAGCGTTGCGAAATGATGTACTTCTCTTGGTTCTCCGGTCTCAAGGATCATGGCAACCTCTGTTCTTCTCTTAGTTCTTACCAGATGCTGATGAACCGCTGAGGTTGCAAGCAGGGACGGGATCGCAATATGATATTCATCCACACCTCTGTCACTTAAGATCAAGATATTCATGCCTTCACGGATTGCACGGTCTACCTGAATAAACAGATAATCGATCGCTTTTTCCAGGCTGGAGTTTTTATAATAAGTAGTAGAAATTTCTGCCACACGGAAACCGTCGACTTTCATGTTACGGATCTTCAGGAGATCGGTATCTGTCAGGATCGGGTCATTGATCTTCAGTACATGACAATTTTCCTCTTTCTGTTCCAAAAGGTTTCCTTCTTCTCCGACATATACCGTTGTCGAAGTCACGATTTTTTCACGGATCGCGTCGATCGGCGGGTTCGTTACCTGTGCAAATAACTGTTTAAAATATCCAAACAGAGACTGATGTTGCTCAGAAAGAACGGCAAGTGGTGCATCGATACCCATGGCTCCGATTCCTTCGCTTCCATTCATTGCCATATTTAAAATAGAAGTCTTCACTTCTTCGTAAGAATATCCAAATGCTTTCTGCAGTCTCTGGCATTCTTCTCTAGAATACTGCGGTACTTTTTGATTCGGGATCTTTAAATCGCTTAAATTGACCAACTGACTGTTCAACCATTCGCCATAAGGCTGTCTTGCCGCATATTCTTCTTTCAGTTCCTGGTCGTCGATGACACGCCCCTGAACGGTATCAACAAGAAGCATCTTACCTGGATGGATTCTTTCTTTGACTACGATCTTCTCCGGCGGGATATCCAGAACACCAACCTCAGAAGAAAGGATCAGTGTGTCATCATCTGTGATGTAATATCTGGAAGGTCTGAGTCCATTTCGGTCAAGTACGGCTCCTAAAATATCTCCATCTGAGAACAGGATGGATGCCGGTCCGTCCCATGGCTCCATCATCGTTGCGTAATACTGATAGAAATCCTTGATTTTCTGTGACATCGTTGCATTCTGTGTCCATGGCTCCGGAATGGTGATCATAACTGCCAACGGAAGCGGCATGCCACTCATCACCATGAATTCCAGCGTGTTATCCAGCATGGCAGAATCGGAACCTGCGGTATTGATTGCCGGAAGGACTTTATAAAGTTCTCCTTCCAGATGCTCAGATTCCATGTTTTCCTCTCTGGCCCGCATCTTATCTGCATTGCCACGAATGGTATTGATCTCTCCGTTATGTACGATGAAACGGTTCGGATGTGCTCTTTCCCAGCTTGGATTAGTGTTTGTACTGAATCTGGAATGTACAACTGCAATTGCAGATTCATAATCCGGGTTCTGCAAATCTTCAAAGAACATCCGGAGCTGTTTTACAAGGAACATTCCTTTGTAAACAATGGTTCTACTTGACAGGGATGCTACATAGGTATCATCACTGCTCTGTTCAAAGACTCTTCTTACCACATAAAGTCTGCGGTCAAAATCCAGTCCTTGTTTTACTTTTTTCGGTCGTTCGATAAATCCCTGCATAATGCACGGCATGCATTCGAGTGCTTTCTTTCCAAGTATCTCTTTACGGATCGGCACTTCCCTCCATCCAAGGAATTTCAGTCCTTCTTTTTCGACAATAACTTCGAAAATATTTTTTGCCTGATTCCTTTTCAGTTCGTCCTGTGGGAAGAAAAACATTCCCACACCGTAATCTCTCTCAGAACCCAAAAAGATGCCGAGGGGACGACAGACATTTGTAAAGAACTTGTGCGAAATCTGTAACAGTATTCCTACACCGTCTCCTGTCTTCCCTTCGGCATCCTTGCCAGCTCTATGTTCAAGATTTTCTACGATTTTCAGCGCATTTGCGACTGTATCATGACTCTTTTGCCCTTTGATGTTCACAACAGCTCCGATACCGCAGTTGTCATGCTCAAAATCAGGGCTGTATAAGCCTTGTTCTGTATTTTGTTGTATTACGCTCATATAACCTGCCCTTTCTGTAAAACGGTTTTGTTGTTGCTTTTATGATTTAACACTATACAGCATTTGTCTGCAAAAGTAAACCCCTAATTATACAGAAATTGTCAGATATTATTTATTTCGCGAACTTTTCCAGTATTTTTCAGTTAATTATCGTATTTCCTGTCTTATATTTTTTATTTTTACATAAATTATAACAGTAATCAACGTAGCCAGTACAGTAATTCCAACTGCTTTTCCCTCTGTTCCCAGGATCCATTCAAAGCCTCCATACCACGAAAGCAATAATGACGTAATATTCACAACAATATGGAACAGGACCGGAGCTGCAATATTCCGGAATTTCTCATAAATACCGGCAAGCAGAAATCCAAGTACCATCGCGTAAAGTCCCTGTGGCAGATTACCATGCCCCACTCCAAACAGGATTGACACAAACACACCTGCCTGCATGGCTGTGAGGCTCTCTCTCATCCGCCGATAGATCATGCCCCGATAAACAAGTTCTTCCGCAATCGGAGCCAGCATTCCGGCTCCCACCATCTGAAGCCAGCGTGGCGCACTGTAGATGGTCTGCTCCATGCTCTGGTAAACTCTGCTGATCTTCTGCATATTCATCAACATGACAATATCATTCATTGCCACACATGCAGTCACTGCGCCAAGAAGCATGACAAACCACATTCCGTATCCGGAAGCGGCTTTATATTTCCACCAGGATTCCTGCTCTTTTTCGTAACGTCCCTGATCCTTCCTGTAGATCCACCCAATCATCGGAATCGTAATGATCGAAGATATCGCCCCGATTCCCATGTTGCTGTGCAGACCACAGGAAAGGGCAAATGTAGCGACTGCAATCTCAACGCCCCATTTGACCAGAACCGCACTGAACAAATACCAGATAATTCTCCCTGTTTTCCTGTCTCGCATTCTTCATCTCCGCCTTCTCTTACTCAAAAACTTTTCGGATTGCCTCTTCACTGCCATTTACAGAGCCTTGTACCATGACCGGTTTTCCACCGCCTCTTCCATCAAACTGCTCTTTGAGGACCTTGCTGTACGGGCGCACATCCTCTGTCTCACTGCCGATCACATAACGGTATCCACTCTCTTCGTTTCCCGCAAATACCGCACACACTTCTACTCCTTTTTTCAGTACAAGGTTCATAAGCTCACGTGGTTCATTCCCACTTAATTTGCTATCAAAAATACAGACCTTTTTCTGTCCATCCGGAATTTTTTCTGCCTGTGCTTCAAGAATCTGATATCTTGACTCTGCAAGTTCACTCTTCAGCTGTGTACATTCCTCTTTTACGCGTTCAACTGCTTCAGCAATCAATTCTTCCTTCGCTGAAAGGCTTCCCATGATCGCCTTCACGCTTTCTTCTTTCTGCTGATAATCCTTCAGTGCCCTTCTTCCGCACAGCATAGTAATCCGGATACCGCCTTTATAATTCTGACTCTGCACCAGTTTGATAAGACCGATCTCTCCGGTAAAATTCACGTGCGGCGCACAGCAGGCACACACATCGTATCCCGAAATCGTCACGATACGCACCTGACCGTCAATCTCAATCTTACTGCGGTAATCCAGCGTCTTCAGTTCTTCTTTGGACGGATAGCTTACCTGAACCGGCACATTTGCAAATACCGCTTCATTTGCCGCATCCTCTACCTCGCGGAGCTCTTCTTTTGTGAGCGGACCGCTTAAATCCAGAGTGCAGAGCTCATCATTCAAATGGAATCCCACATTATCATATCCAAAACGTGCATGGACGATTCCCGATACGATATGTTCTCCGCTGTGCTGCTGCATCCGTGAAAAACGTTTATCCCAGTCGATCTGACCGGTCACGGTCTTTCCTTCTTCCAGTTCTCCTTCCAGATAGTGAAAGATCTGTTCTCCTTTTTCCTGTACATCATATACTCTGATCCCGTCAATCACTCCGGTATCTGCTGCCTGACCGCCGCCTTCTGGAAAAAAGGCAGTTCTTGAAAGAACTGCCTCATATCCGTTATCACACGGGCGGCAGGACACAACCTCCGCAGTAAATTCCTGCTGGTGACTGTCTGTGTAAAACAATTTCTCTGTCATATGTCCTCGCCTCTTTATCGTATTGTCATTACTTCTGATGCTTCTGCTTTTTTACATTCTCTCCGGTGCTTCAAATCCAAGCAGATCGATGCAGGTTGTCAGAATGTCTCTTGTAAGCGTGAGAAGGGCAATGTAGCTCTTCTGCTTCTGTTCATCCTCTTCTGCCAGGATCTTTGTCTCATGGTAGAAACGGTTAAATGCATTTGCAAGATCATAAATATATGCGCAAATCTTGTGTGGTGCAAGTTCTTCGTATACATTCTCCATCACACTGCCAAACTTCGCAGCTTCCAGCATCAGAGCCTTTTCGCTCTCACTTGTAGCCGGAAGGATCTTGATATCGTCCATACTCTTTCCTGATTCTTTGTACTTGTTCAGGATTGATTTGATACGAACGATGGTGTACAGGATGTACGGACCTGTATTTCCTTCAAAAGAAGTGAATCTGTCTACATCGAATACATAGTCTTTTGCTGCCTGGTTGGAGAGGTCTCCGTATTTGATCGCAGCCATTCCGACCATCTTCGCTGTTGCCTTTGCCTCTTCTTCCGATACTGTACGGTTCTCTG
Organism: Coprococcus sp. LG101-27; assembly: GCF_027695515.1. Taxonomy (NCBI): domain Bacteria; kingdom Bacillati; phylum Bacillota; class Clostridia; order Lachnospirales; family Lachnospiraceae; genus Coprococcus; species Coprococcus sp. LG101-27. The sequence continues at coordinate 285,825 of NZ_JAQEUJ010000001.1, read as the reverse complement.
TGATCTTTTCATACATCTTTTCTGTGATCTCGCGGATCAGGTTCTCAAGACGCATAACGCCGCCTTCTCTGGTCTTGAACGGTTTTCCGTCTTTTCCGTTCATCGTACCAAATCCAAGGAAAGTAAGTTTTGTATCCTCTTTTACAATGCCGGTCTTCTTCGCACAGCGGAATACCTGTACAAAATGCAGTTCCTGACGTTTGTCAACTACATAGATGACTTCGTTCGGCTGGAACAGTTCTTCACGCTCTACCAGTGTTGCAAGGTCTGTGGTATCATAAAGTGCTGCACCGTCGGACTTCAGGATCATACACGGTGGAATCTCTTTGGTATCGGTCTCTTCTTTGACATCTACCACGAGTGCTCCGTTATCAATATGCGCATAACCTTCCTTCTTCAGTCTTTCCACCATATCCGGGATGTATTTCTGTGCGTCAGATTCCCCTTTCCAGAGGTCAAATTCAACATTCAGGTTCGCATAGTTTTTCTTCAAGTCTGTCACAGACACATTCATAATGTGATCCCAGATTGCACGGTAACCGCGCTTTCCGCTCTGCAGCTGGAAGGTCGCATCCAGTGCTTCTTCTCTGTAATCATCATGCTCTTTTGCATAAGCGGACGCTGCCGGATAGATTTCCTCCAGGTCACTGATGGTAAATGGTGCTTCTTTTGGATATTCTCCGGTGAAATTATCATCAAAATACGGAAGATCCGGCTGGCGTTTCTTCAGTTCTGTGATAATCAGTCCCATCTGATATCCCCAGTCTCCAAGGTGGATATCACCAACCACTTTATTGCCCATAAAACGGGTGATTCTCTTTACGCTTTCTCCGATGATCGCGGAGCGGAGATGTCCGACGTGAAGCGGTTTTGCCACGTTCGGTCCGCCGTAATCAATAACGATTGTCTTTGGATTCTCTACTTCTTCCGCGCCGAGCTTTTCGTCTGCTTCCATCTGGTTCAGATAATCTGCGACTGCTGCCGGGTTGGTCTTCAGGTTGATGAAACCTGGCTTAACTGCTTCTGCTCCGCTGATATATCCGTTCTCCGGAATCTTTGCCACAACTTCTTCTGCGATCATGATCGGTGCTTTGTGGTATTTCTTTGCACCTGCCATTGCGCCATTGCACTGATATTCACATAAATCCGGGCGGTTAGAAAGTGTAACACGCGCCAGTTCTTTCTCGTATCCGGCATCTGCAAATGCCTGTTCCATTTCTTCTGTAATCAGATCCAGGATCTTCTTCATAGTATCGATCGTTCCTCTCTTTTTCATCATAAACGTTAGCGCAGACTCTTTGCCTGCGCCGCTTTATTTATTATATCTGAATCCTTATGTAAGCGCAATAGAAAATCGTAATCCGGAGACTGGATGTTGCCTGAAATTCTGCATTCTTTATAAATTTTTGGAAAGACAGCATCCACTTCTGCTGACGCACAACATTTTTTCATAGACTTTACCGCTTTTTTCAGACGTTACTGGCTCGCTGTATTTACAGTGTTACTGATCCACTGCATTTTTCAGATCTTCCACCGCCTGTGCGAGCATTGCATCTGAACCAAGTGCCTGTTCATAATCCGCTTCTACCTGTGCAAACAGCTCCTGCACATCTGTCTGTGCGGAAACTTCTTCAATTATCGTCTGAATCTGCTCGTCAGAGATCTCTGCCTGAATATCGAATTTTCCATCTTTGTCCTTGACCGCATATAAGGTTTCAAGTCCCGGTACTTCAGTGTAAATTCCACGGATCTTCATATTGTACCGTACATACAGGATCCTGCTGCCTTTTGCTTTGCCGTCTTTCGTGTAAATCGCAATCCCATCGTATGCTTCGGCATAGGCTTCTTTTCCGGAAAGTTCCTGATAGTATGCTTCTACTGCATCCGCAAGCTCTTCGTCCCGGTTCTCCAGAAGTGGATTGGTTTCCATCGCTGCGTATCCGGTATTTACTTTTGGCTCTTCTGTAACAACTGCACTTACTTCTTTTACCTCATCTTTTTTCTCTTTCGTAAGAAAAACGGTAACTCCCGCCGTCATAAAGCAGACCAGCAGATACACAAGACCAGTGTAGAAAATCTGTTTCTTTTGACCTGTAAGGACGGGCATCCTTTTTTCTTCCGACATGGCATTTCCTCCTTTGCCACCTATCATACGCAATGCCCGCTTTTACGTCAATAGCGAAGGAAGACTTGTTTTGACTGGTTTTGTCGAAGCGATTATCTATTCTTTTTCTGCATTAAAATTGCTTTATGCTGATGCCCACTCTGTGTATCAAATCACTTTCAAATGGTATTTCGGCTGCTATTCTGTTCATCCCGTTTTACTTGTCCTGTTCGAAATTTCTTCTTGATTTTTTTCTGGGCAAGTGCTATATTAGTAAATGTCCTTGTAGCTCAGTGGATAGAGCACCGCCCTCCGGAGGCGGGTGCGTCAGTTCGATTCTGATCAGGGACGTGAAAAGACTGTGAAGCTTTTATGGCTTGACAGTCTTTTTTATTGCCACTAATCCAATTCCCACCTGAATCCGTCATGTTCTCCGGTGCAAACCATTTGAACGGCATTAGAATAACGCTGATTATGCAGCAATATAGGATATAGGTTTTCTTCATCTTGAAGCCTCCTCTATATCAGTCGGCAAGCACCCCATAACGTAAGAACTCCAATCACTCCTGCGCATCCCGTCATCCAAAGAACTTCTATCCGATGCATTTTCTTCAGGAACTTTTCTTCCATTCCAAGTGACTGTAAGATTTCCCCTTCTCTTTTTTCTTCCTGCTTCTCCGCAAGAAACATCTGATACAAAACTATGGAAATCAGAATCATGTAAAACACTGCAAAAATGCTGTACATTCCTATAAAGGAATATAATTCCTGACGTATTTTCTTATACTCTTCATGGTTATTCTGCACATTTACAGCTGTTCCCTGTTTTAAAATACTTAGAATATGCCCTTCCGTATCATACGCATCCGCATCATCCGATACCAGAATTTTTACGATCTGATCATATTCCATAATTCTGCTTTTCCCAAATTTCTTCCAAAAATTCTTTCCAACAATCATCGATATACCAGATCCACCTATCTGTGGATTCCGCACATCTTCTTCCTTCATGCCACGTAAAATCGCTGTTACTGGAATCGGATTTTCGTTTCTACTTCCATTCTCATTCAATGTATAAACCGGAAGTTCATCACCAACCTGTACCGTATCTTCTGATATTCCTTGTCCGTCCGGGCTGAATGCACTCAGATATTTTCCGTCATATTCCTGCAACTCTGTAAGATCCAGAATGCAAAAATCTCCCTGTTCAAATTCTTCTTTTGTCAGGCTGCCTTCATCCAGATTTCTCAGAAAACGCTGTATATCCTGCCATCTGTCTATTGTAAGCAAAGACAATCTTACTTTCTCAATAGATATCTTTTCCTTTATTGATGTCTCATTCAGATATGCCACCAATGTTTCGACTACTTTCTGAAAATACTCGCTTTCAGCATATTCTGACAGATCAATCCAGAACTCCTCTTTTTCATTGTTATGATATTGTTCTACAGAAGTTACTCCGGCAACCTGTTCCAGTTTATCAACTGTCTGCCTGGAAATTCCCGGAGAATTCGTAATCTCCATTGTACTCAAATAGTATCCATTTCCTGTCAGCCTTTGATATACTTTCAGTTCTTCCTGTCTGGTTGATATTTCCATCTTTCCAAATCCCACGATCAGCAAAGCACTTGCCAGAAGAACAATTTCTACACTCTTACGCACACGATGCATCTGCCATTTATGAAGTAAAACTCTTCCCGGCGTGAACCGGACGATCTTCCTGTACTTTCCCCTTCTTTTCTGAACTTTCTTCTTTTTTTCTTTCAGAAGTATGCGAAGCTGTACTGCACTGAGTCCATAACTTGCAGCAATACATAAGATACTGAAGCCAGTTCCAAAAAGGACTCCTTCCCATGCAATCGCCTGTGGTAATGTCTGCTCGGTTATCTTTTCAAAAGCAGGGATAACCAGCTGGTAAATCCCAATCCCTGCAAGATTTCCAACAATAACAGCTCCTGCACCAAACAGAACTGCTTCCCAGAAAATAATCTGGTACATCTGCCCTCTTCTCATCCCAAGTGCATCCAGGAACCTCCAGAACTGTTCTCTTGAGATAATCGAACGCGATACCGTAAGAAACAGGATACAGATCGACGCACCACCAACCAGCAAACGGATATTTTCCAGAAAATCCATATACGGAAGACTTACATCAGAAAGTTTGTCCTGTTCCACATTGTCATCCATGCCGCAGGTAAATTCTTCGCTGTCTTTCAGATCTTTATAAACACTTTCACTGCCTTCTTTCGCTTTTACAAGCATATGCATATCCTGAACAGAGCCGATCCTGTTCCCGCCTTCCTGTGTCACAATTCCAGTTGGAAACCGATGCCGGTTGCAGATTTCCCAGTTTATCTGATAATCTTTTAGGATCCCGCATAAAGTATACGAATAGCTTTTTGATTCCCCCTGCTCCAGAATGGAAAGCGCCGGTGTAATATCCAGTGTAATCTCTTTTCCAAGCATCTCCTCATATCCAAGTGAGCGAAGTGTACTGTATTCCATTGCGATCTCATGCTCATTTTCCGGCAGGCGTCCTTCTTTCATTTCCAGTCTGCCAAGCTTCCACGCCGTCTCGTCCATCGTCCCGATATTCATCTGACGGTTTTCCAGATAATCTCCGGCAATCGCCCCATAGATACTTATTTTCCCGCTCTGTGCAAGAAATGGATTCTCTTCTGCTACTTTCACCGAGCTTTCATCCATATCCACAAATACCTGTTCCCATTCCCCATATACCGCTTTACGATTCTCGATATATGCCGCTTTCAGTCCTTCCGACATCTGGAAGCCAATCTGGGCCAGTGTGCAGGTAAGAAGCAGGACGGAGACAATCAGGATGCTGTATTTCTTCTGGCTGCGGATTCTTTTTATACTGAGTTCCCGTTCAATTCCATGTCTTTTCTCTCTTTTCATCGCAATGCACCATCTTCCATATACACAATCCTGTCCGCATAATTGGCACTGTCCATATCATGTGTCACCATGACAATTGTCTGACGGTAAAGCTCTCTGGATGCGCAGATCAGTTTCATGATCTCCTGTCCGGTCTGATAGTCCAGATTCCCGGTCGGTTCATCCGCAAGGATCACTCCCGGCTTTGCTGCCATTGCACGGGCAATTGCCACTCTCTGCTGCTCTCCACCAGATAACTGATCCGGATAATCTCCGTTCCTGTCCCATAATCCGACCTTTTCAAGAAGCTGTCGGATATAAGCTTTATCCGGTACCGTATGCGCGATATAAAGCGGCATGCATACATTATCCCAGATCGTATACTCCGGCAGTAACTGATACTGTTGGAAAATAAACCCGATTTTCTTCTGCCGGATCTTGCAGATCTTCTTTTGGGAAAGCCCGTTAATCTGTATTCCATTCAAGAAGACTGCTCCGGTATCTGGCTTTTCCAGTGTTCCTGCAATCTTAAGAAAAGTAGATTTCCCGGATCCGCTTCGTCCCATCACTGCCACAAATTCACCGCTTTTCACTTCAAAAGAAAACTCCTTTAATGCTGTGATTTTCTTTTCACCAAGGGTATAGCTTTTGCTTACCTTGTCCAGTCTGATTACGGTTTTCATCTTCTGCCACCTCCTTCATTTGTTAGTCTTACTATATCAGATCAGTCTTTCGATTCACTTACCCCAATCTTACGAAATCGTAAGATTTATTTCTTCCTGTGCATGATCTTTTGCGATCATCTTCGGCAGTATAAACTGGAAGGTTGTCGCCTCCTCCAAGCCGCTTCGATCCACAACCTTCAGTGTTCCCTGATGGAGCGTGACAATTTCCCTTGCCAAATGCAGACCAATTCCGATTCCACTTCCCTGTTCCATCTGGTAGAAACGGTCAAAAATCAGCTCTCTTTTCTCTTCTTTAATCCGTTTTCCCCGATTGGTGATATACAGCTTATAATAGTCCGTATCTTCTTTCAGCAGAATCTGAATCAGGCTTCCTGTATCTGCATATTCTACGGCATTTTTCAGTACATTTTCCATTGCCTCTTTCAGCCAGAATCCGTCGCAGGAAAGCAGGCATTCTTTTGGAACATCCATTTCAAATCCAACTCCTTTTTCTTCCGCTAAAGGCTGTGTTCTGTCTATACATTCTTCGATCAGTCCGGTCAGATTTTCTTTTTTCCGCTTCATCCAGATTTTCCCGGAATCAATCTGCGCAAGCCTAAGAAGCACGATCGTCATATCGGACATCCATTGCACCTTTTTCACACAGTCTTCCAGCTTCTGATACCGTTTTTCATCCTCTTCTGTCACAAGAAGCACCTCCAGATTCAGAAGTGTTCCCGCGATCGGTGTTTTTAGCTGATGGGAAATATTTTCCATGTAAGTTCCCATTTTCTGCCGGTCACGATGCAGAAATTCTTTTTCTTCCGCCAGCTTTGCTTCCAGTTCCCTGTCTTTTTCTGCCAATTGATTATCCAGTGCTTTTTTCCGTCTTTTCTCCATGTGCAGTTCTGTCAGCAAACCAACAATGCAGATGATGCCGATCGCAGCCACAAACACACCTATTCCGTAACTTCGGATTCTCTTTTCCAGCCAGATTTTTCCTGTCTCTTCATACCCTGCCTCTTTCAATGCCTCGCAGCCCTTCTGATATGCTTCTTCATCCGGTTCTGTAAAGGCAGAAACCGTTCTGTCTTTTTCTGTCTGTCCGATCCAGGAAACAACCTGTCTTTCATAATTTTCTGCAAGAATATTCTGGTATCCATAAAAAGCCAGCAATATCAAAAGAAAAATCAGAGTCCATTTTCCCGGTATTCTCCATTTCTCCGTCTTTCTCTCAGATCTCATCATACACATCCTCAGCTTTCAGCGTCCATGCATAACCAACTCCACGCTTTGTCTCAATCGGATCCTGCTCATTTTCTGCAGTCAGCTTCTTTCTCAGCCTGTTCATATGTACAGACAAGGTATTGTCATCGATATAATTTTCATTGAAATCCCAGATCGTGTCCAACAGGAACTCCCTCGCAACAAGATTCGGTGCGTTTGCAAGAAGGCTGCACAGAATCTGATATTCGGTCCTTGTAAGATCGATTCGGACACCATCCTTCTGCAAAATCTGCTTCTGCAAATCCAGTTCATATTCTCCGCTTTTGATTCCTTTTTTCACTTTCTTGCCGTTTTGCATACCGGTACGTCGCAGCAAAGCCTTGATTCTCGCAATAAATTCAAATGTGCGGAAAGGCTTGATCACATAGTCATTTGCTCCCGCTTCAAATCCTTCTACGATAAATTCTTCACTGTCATAGGCTGATAAGAAAAGAATGGGATTGTCTGTATATCTGCGGATCTCCCTGCAGAGCATGATTCCGTTCCCGTCTGGCAGCTTCATATCCAGTACATACAGCATATATTCTTCTCCTCGAATCCTTACGAGTGCTTCGCTACAAGACTTCGCTGCAACCGCATTCCATCCCTTTAGTTCCAGGATGTCTACGATTCCCTGTCTTACCAGGTCGTCATCTTCAATTACTAAAATTTCTGTGTTCATGCTCGGAATTCCTTTCTTTATTTCTATTGTATGATTACGTAAGCTGACTCCTACTTGATTCGTATACTTTGTACACCATCTCGCTTAACAGCCAGGTGATGTACATTCGCAAAATACAGATTCTTGTGCAAGCACAAATCTGCACTTGGCTCATCGTATACACAAAAAGGTGCCGCAAACCTGCGACACCTCTTTAAGTCTTCTTCAAATGATTATCCAGCAGGCGTGCGCTTCTCCTGCATCTCTCAGGTTTCCCCTGTCTATACCATCGGCGTGTGGATCGCACGAAATCTTCCACCTTAGATAATCATATGAATGAATTTTTCTCTACATTCAGTATATCAATATTATTCTCTTTTGTAAAGAATTTTCTTGTTGCGCAGCAGCCTGTTCCATTCCTTATCATCTATTTTCATAAATGTGATAATTGAATTTTTGTAGTCCAGATTATCCTTTGATGTAATCAAACGTAAAACCATTTTAAATACTTCTTTAACGTCCTTAATTTCTTTTAGTATCAACGCTGTATTGGGTTTCTTCGCTTCAATTATATAATCCGGATCCCGTATTATCTCGTCAAAGTATGTAGAAAAAAGTTCATAATCATTGGGATGTCTTTCCCGAATATGCATAATCTGCACAACAGTTATAATAACTTCATCTGTTACTATATCCTCTGCTATACAATGGTATATTTCCCTGTCAATTTTCCCTACTCTATACACGTTTATAATCTATCCCTACTTCGCCACGATCCGAATCTCCTCCCCATCAAAGTAATACACGGAATCCGAAAGTACTTCCTCCGGTGCCACTCCGGTCTGATTGATCTCTTTTACCATCTCCTGCATCCGCTCCGGCTCCAGTCCAAAGCTTTTCGGCACCAGTATCACTTCATGGATACTGCTTGGCAGGATATAGAAATCCCCTCTGATCATCCCCCTGACCTTTTCCCGGAAATCCGGATACCGCATCACTGCTGCCCCCAGACTGCACTGCTCGTTCGTCGCCACATACATAAAGCGCACAATCTGCCGGATCTGCACCGGATAGATCCGCGGTGTATTCTTCTCGGCAAGACGGCGGATCTCTTCCTTTTCTACACGCCAGTAGCGTAGATGCTCGTTGCGGATCTGGATCGCCGCCGAGCCAAAGCGTGTGTTGTCTATCTGGATATAATAGACCACTGCCAGATCCAGGAACGGCTCATAAGGAATCTGCTTTAACAGTTCTTCGTTAGCATCCCGCCGGATCAGTTTGTACACGATATGCTCTTTTACATGATTAAAATCAAACAGATTCTGACAATCACAGGTCTTCTTCACCCGAATCTCCTGATAAATACTGCAAATGGAATCTGCCAGATCCGGTACCTGCTGCCCCTTCAGGTACTTCTGGTAAAATTCCTCCAGATAGATCGTCGGTGCAAGGTTGCTGTCCTCCTGCTTAAAAAGAATCCCTGTTCTTCTGGTTCCATTATTCTTCGTCACGGTGTACAGCTCCGTCCTCACCTGCGCATCTACCTGTCCTCTGATCTCGCATAACATAGCATTCATAAATTCTGTATAATTCATCCGTTCTCCTTCCCAAAAGCCATGCGCCGCAAAGAACCTTTTCTGCCATCTTAAGGCAGCTTATAATTTGAATATCACCTGCATTCAAGCAGGTGTGTACTGCCAATTATATCTGCCCTTTTTTCAGATTACAAGAACATTCTTTTCCCCTCCAAAATGGCATTGACATGCAAAAAAGCCGAAAGCATGAGGACTTGCCTCTGCTTTCGGCTTTTATCTCTGTCTTAATTTTGTGAATTATGACGAAAGGATTATGCTCTTGAGCTGTACTCTCCTGTACGGGTATCAATTTTGATCTTGTCACCCTGGTTAACGAAAAGCGGTACAAGAACACTTGCTCCGGTCTCAACGATAGCCGGTTTGGTAGCACCTGTAGCTGTATCACCTTTTACTCCCGGCTCTGTCTCTGTAACTTCAAGTTCCACACTGATCGGCGGCTCTACTGAGAATACGTTACCTTCATGTGAACATACTTTAACCATCTCGTTCTCTTTTACAAACTTGAGGGAATCTCCTACTGTATCTCCATCAACTGCGATCTGGTCGAATGTCTCAACATCCATGAAGTGATAGAGTTCACCATCAGAATACAGATACTGCATATCTTTTCTGTCGATATGAGCGGTATCGAATTTCTCTGTCGGACGGAAAGTCTTTTCTACTACACCACCACTGATGATGTTTTTAAGTTTTGTTCTAACGAAAGCTGCTCCCTTTCCCGGTTTTACATGCTGGAATTCCAGAATCTGATAAATGTTACCTTCGATCAGTACTGTAAGACCATTTCTAAAATCGCCTGCTGAAATCATTGTAATATCCTCCTTATATATGCCCTGGGGCATTCCTTTTACTTTTTATATACATTACTTATAATTCTATAATAAAAAACTCTATTTTTCAACAAAAAATTTCAATCAATTACAGATTTCCCTGATTTTCCGTATTTTTTTGCTATTTCATATAGGCATTATAGAGTTTTTTATCCACATTTTTCTCGATTTCATCGTAAACCGGCTGCACTACCTCACGGATTTCCGCTCTCAGTTCATCACTAAGTGTAACAATCTGTGTTCCACTGTCCTCAATTACTTTGATCTTGTCTGCAATCCGGTCATCCGATGCCTGGCGAGCCTCTTCTTTGGCGATCTCAGCAGCTTCTACAAGGATTGCCTGCTTATCTTCCGGCAGATCCTGAAAAAATTCATCACTGACGATCAGAGAGATCAGATGCGGCAGGTGATTGGTTTCCACAACATAATCCTGCTGTTCATAAAGCTTGTTGGATACGATAACCTCGTATGGATTCTCCTGGGCATCAATGGTTCCCTGCTGCAGTCCGATATACACCTCACTGAAACTCATCGGTGTCGGAGATGCTTTCAGTTTTTTCCAGAAATCCATATGGTAGGAATTCTCCATGGTACGGATCTTCTGTCCTTTAAAATCAGCCAATGATTCGACCTTTTTGTTCGTTGACATGACACGGAAGCCCTGGTCTGCATAGCCAAGGAGCTTGTACCCGCCATTCTCATAGACATCCTCCAGAAGCCCATAGAACTCCGGATTATCTACCTTTTCACGTACTTCATCAATCGTACTGAATCGGCACGGAATATCAAACACCGCAAGGTCCGGCATGAAAGTTACCTGCGGTGCGGTATTCTGGATCACAAACGGAATATCCCCATCCTTACAGCTCTCTAGAAGCTCCCTGTCCCCTCCGATCGTACCGTTCGGATAGACCTGGATCTTCATCTTGCCATCACTTAATTCTTCTACTTCTTCCACAAATTTTTCTGCATAGATCTGTGTTACGGTATCCTCCGGACTTGCCGTTGCAAGCGGCCATGCATATCGCTGTACTTCATCATCCGCAACCGTCTTTTTCTGACACCCCGCACTGAGTGCAAGTGCCGCACACATTCCTGCCGCTACCGCCATTCTTACTGCTTTCTTCATGCTGCTACCTCCTATATCAGTGCCAGGCTGATCGCCGGGATAAATGTAATTAACAAAAGCGCAACAAGGAAGTAGCCGATCATTGGCATCGCATGTTTGGAAATCCGCATGATCGGGATATCTGTAAGCGAGCTTGCCACAAACAGATTGACTCCGATCGGCGGTGTTACAAATCCGATTGCAAGGTTGACAACCATCATGATTCCAAAGTGGATCGGATTCATGCCGACTGCTGTTACGATCGGCAGAAGGATCGGTGTCAGGATCAGGATTGCCGGTGTGGTATCCATGACCATTCCCACGATCAGAAGGAATACATTGATCACCAGAAGCAGGACGATCTTATTGGTAAAGTGCGTCAGGATCCAGGTGCTTACCATCTGTGGGATCTGCATCAGAGTCAGAACTCTTGAAAATGCAATCGATGCTGCAAGGATAAACATGATCGGTGCATAGGTGCGCACGCCTTCCACCAGTGCCGGCCAGATATCTTTAAACGTCATCGTCTTATAAATAAACAGGCTGACGATCAGTGCGTAAAACACTGAAATGACTGCCGCTTCTGTCGGCGATGCGATTCCGGAATAGATGCATCCCAGAATGATAACCGGACTCAAAAGTGCCCAGAAGCTTTCTTTTAAAACCTTCAGGAGTCCTTTCTCATGAAGTTCTCCGACTACTTTCTGGATCTTTTCTTTGTCCTCTCCATTCTTTTTACAGTAATAAACTGCATAGACCATCAGAAGTCCGCCGATCAGAAGTCCCGGAATGATCCCTGCGATAAACAGGTCACTTACTGATTCACCGGAAGCACTTCCGAACATGATAAACGGAATACTTGGTGGAATAATAACTCCAAGACCACCTGCCACGGCTACGATCGCCGCGGAAAAATCCTTATCGTATCCAAGCTCGATCAGAATCGGGATCGTCATACTTCCGACTGCTGCAACCGTCGCCGGTCCGGAGCCTGAGATTGCACCATAAAACAGACAGGTTACAATGACCGCGCACGGCAGACCCGCTGTCAGATTTCCAAGGAAATAGGAAAATACATCAAATAATTTTTTAGAAATGCCTCCTCTTGCCATGATGATTCCGGAAAGTACGAACATCGGAACCGCAAGGAGTGGAAAGCTGTCAATCCCTCCCAGCATGGAACGGATCACAAACTGTCCGCTGGCTGTGAAGGATGGATCAAAAGCACCCGGAAGGACCGATGCGATCGTAAGCGCGATCGATACCGGAATGGCAATGATCAGACAGATTACAAATAAGATAAATACTACTGCTGCCGGCATGCTTTTTCTCCTTTCTCATCTTTTTCTCTTACTACTTTTAATTCTGCAAACCACCGCTGGATAATACGGATCGCTACCAGGATAAAACTTACAAGCGGTGCTGCCTGCACATAATACATCGGGATGTGGCACGCCGGACTTACCTGTCCGCTCTCTACTGCTGACATCATATACTTAAACGCAAACGGTATCAGGTAAAGAAATACCATCAGTTCAAAGGTATGGTTGACCAATTTAAAAAGTGCCTTCCCTCTTCGTGGGAAAATTGACACAAACTGTTCGATCTTAATGGAAATACATTTTTTTGTGCAATAGCTGACGCTCAAAAATCCCGACCATACAAACAGGTAACGGGTAATCTCCTCCGACCAGGACGGCGCTGAGCCGAGTACATATCTGGAAAACACCTGGATCCCCATGATCACTGTCATCAGAATCAGGCTTATCACCATAATAAATTCTTCCAGATAGTTATCCAGCCAGATTACTGTTTTCTTCATTCGCATTTGCCCTCCCTTCATATAATCATACAAAAATGATATCAATTACCGAAGAATTTGTCTATTTTTTCTATTTGCTTTTATCTCTTTAAATAGCAAAATTTTCTACAATTTTTCATTTTCAGAAATTGGTTAGTTTTTTAACAAAACCAGAATATGATAAAGGCCCGCAATCCACCGGAATCCCCGGTATGACTGCGGGTCTTTATCCTGCCTTTTTCACTCTTCATTCAGGTTAAACATAACGGATCCGCCACAGGACTTCTCCGGATGTTTCTTCACTAGATGCTCTTATCGATCAGAGTCAGGATTTCTCTTAAATCTGATGCATTCATCTGTCCAGGTGCAGAAGCTTTTCCTACTGCCCCGAAAGTAAGTGCTGAACCGAATACTTCACCGCACAGGCGACTGATCAGTCCGGTACCTGCCATAGACATTGTAATGATCGGACGGTCTGCATGTTCTTCTGCCATTTCACGTGTTGCTTCAAGAAGTATAAGTACATCCTTTTTGCACTGTGGCATTACTGCAATTTTCGGGATATCTGCGCCGAGTTCCTGCATTTTCACAAGGCGTCCTACGATATCGTCTTTGTCCGGTGTCTTATCGAAGTCATGGTTGGATGCAACGACTTTTACGCCGTGTGCATGCGCGCCTTCGATGATATCTTTTACAACTTCGTCCCCTGTAAATGCTTCTACATCCACAAGGTCAACCAGTCCTGTTGCTGCTGCTTTCTTGTTCAGCTCTGCATATGCGTCAGCTTCGATTGCTTTTTCGCCGCCTTCTTTAGAAGTACGGAATGTGAAAAGAATCGGAGTTTCGCCAAGTGCCGGACGAAGGTCTTTTAATACATCTTCAACCTGTGCGAAGTCAAATACACCTTCGAACCAGTCTACACGCCATTCTACAACATCAAGCGCAACATCCTCAAAAGATCTTGCTGCTGCAAGAATTTCTTCTTTTGTCTTTCCGACGATCGGTACACAGATTTTCGGTACTCCTTCACCGATCTTAACGCCACGAACTTCTACATATTTACTCATGTCTGTTTTCTCCTTTTTCTAGTTGTCAGCCTGAGCCTGTTCTACCATCTTAGTATAACGTAAGTTTACAAATAATCCAAGAAGGACTCCAACTGCTGTAAGAACGATATTCATAACCATAACCTGTGACGGCTGCATTTTGGATGCTGCTGTAAGGATGGTGTAGTTACACAGGGAAGATGCGATCATAACAAGTGCTGTTACAGTTCCTTTGATCTTCGGGAAAAGCATGTTGCATACAGAAGTTGCGATCTGAAGAAGTCCGCCTGCTCCTGCCCATCCGATCAGGAATGCACCTGCAATCATAAGTGTCTGGCTCTTTCCAACCAGAACAGTGATCATTGTTACAAGACAGATTACCGGGTATCCCAGGATAAATCTTACGTCTTTGATCTTTCTTGTTAAAAGTGCAGTTACAACGAGTGCAAGCATTGTTCCTGCTGAATAGTATGTCTGCATGATGGACGGATCAGCCCAGCCAACATTCTCTTTTGCAAAGTTCTGTGCACAGTTCAGCCATAACTGGAAGGTACCTGTACATGTGAATCCGATCAGGATCATTGCGATGGATTCTACAGAGAAATGGGTATGCTTTAAGCTGTCGATCAGGCCTTCTTTCTTTCCCGCTGCTTTCTGATCTGTATCCGGGAGTGGGAAGATCATAACCAGTACCAGAAGTACAAGATAAGCGATTCCACATGCATAGAACAGTGTGTTGTAAGAGGTTGCTCCTGTTGCTGTTGTAGCGACAGTTACACCAAGTACGAACGGTAAAAGCATCTGCGATACAGAAATAAAGAATTTGATCCCCATAGTTGCAACGCCCGGTGCTTTGTAAATGATTTCTGAAACAGCCGGGTAAATTCCTGTATCCAGGAAAGAGTTTGCGATACCACCAACGATTGCACAGATATATGCGATCTGGTATCCGCCATTTGTTCCTGCATTAAATGCAAGTGCAAGTCCGATCAGGTAGATTGCATAGGATCCACTACCGATCGCTGTTGAAATACGACGTCCGAGTTTGTCAGAAAGCGGTCCGGCGAACGGAAGCGCGATCAGACGTCCAAGTCCGAGTGCTGCTGAAATTGCAGTGATTGCCATAACTTCTACGCCCCAGGAAGCAGCAAGTGCTTCCTTGATGACTGCCTGTCCAAGGATGGAACATCCGACACCATGGATAAAGTAGTTTAAATAAAGGATCAGGGCGCTGGGTATGTATTTCTTATTCATCTCTTTTCCTCACATTCCTGTTTTTCAAATTTTTCGATTTCTTCTTAAATTCAATACAAGCCTGCCGGGTATTAATCATCGTATCTGATGTTTAATACTTCTTTCATGTGTTCGATCGGCATTTCTTTTCCTGTCCAGAGTTTGAATGCTGCTGCTCCCTGGAATAACATCATTCCAAGACCGTTCATTGTCTTACATCCAACTTCTTTTGCCATAGAACGCATCTTTGTTTCCAGTGGTGAGTAAGGAACATCAATAACAATAAGTTCCGGACGGAAGAATGATTTATCCGGTACAACTGACATTCCTTCCAGTGGTTTCATACCAACACCTGTTCCGTTTACGAAGATGTATGAATCGTTCATTTCTTCTCTTAATTTTTCTTTGTCATCCAGATCGTAAAGAGTAGCTTTGCAATTTGTCTTTTCATTGATCTTTCTTACTGTTTCTTCAGCATTTGCCCAGAATTTATCATGAATATTGAAAATAGAGATTTCTTTTACGCCGTCAAGTGCAGCCTGGATTTCAATTGCTGTAGCAGCTCCGCCTGCGCCTGCGATTGTCATCTTCTTTCCGATCACATCGATATCGTTATCTTTTAATGCCTGCATGAATCCGATGCCGTCTGTGATGTGTCCTGTTAAAACACCATCTTCATTTACGATTGTGTTAACTGCTCCACAAAGCTCTGCTGCCGGAGATAATTTGTCCAGATACTGTCCAACAACTGTTTTATTTGGCATAGACACGTTAGATCCTACCATTTTCAGAGCACGAAGTCCTTTTACTGCATCTTCCAGTGTGCTGTTGTCAACTTCAAATGCAAGGTAAGCATAATCCAGTCCAAGGTAAGCAAATGCTTCATTATGCATTGCCGGTGAGCTTGAATGTCTGATTGGATAAGCCATAAGTCCGATAAGTTCTGTGTGTCCTGTAATTCTCTCTGCCATGATTTGTTCTCCTTTTCTTCTTCCATCGAAATTTATTTCTTTGTTCTTTGAGAATGTTTTTAACGTTTGCCCAATTTTTGTTAATTTTTAAACAACCTCTTGATAGTTAAATTATAGACGATATCATTTGATAGTTCAAATACATCTTATATGCGTTTTTGATAGCTTTTTGGCATCAGTTATGGTATGATTATTTTATATAATATAGAAAGGATTTTTTACCATGACGCTAAATCAGCTTGAATATTTCCAAAAAGTAGCAACCCTGCAGCATTTCCGACAGGCTGCAGAATTACTTAAGATCTCCCAGCCAAGCCTCAGCCGGTCCATGTCGCTTCTGGAAGAAGAACTTGGACTGATGCTTTTTGAACATCATGGACGCAATGTTGTCCTCACCAAATCCGGCCGCGCCTTCCTGGAACATGTCAACCGGATCCTCGAGGAGGTACATATTGCCGAGCATAAGATGAAGCAGCTTGCCGGAAGCGGCGGACATATTGATATCGCCTATGTATTTCCGCTGGCAAACTACTATATTCCGCATACAGTGCGATCCTTCCTGGATATAGACCGTAACAAGCATGTAACCTTCAATTTTAACCAAACGCACACTGCAGATATGATCCAGGGGCTCAAATCCGACCGCCACGATGTGATCTTTGGTTCTTTCGTTGCGAATGAACCGGATATTTCCTTTGTACCCATTCTGAACCAGAATATGGTTGTAATTACTCCAAAAGAACATCCTCTTGTCCAGAAAGAATCCGTCTGTTGCAGTGACCTTACCGACTATCCTCTGATCGGGTATGACCGCTATTCCGGACTCGGTGGCTTCACCCGTAACTTCTATAAAGAAAAGAAGCTGAAGGTAAACATCATCTGTGAGTGTCCGGATGAAAACGCAATTGCTGCCCTGGTTGCCGAAGATTTCGGAATCGCCCTTGTTGCCAGGGTCGATGCGGTTGATCAGGCAAATGTAACCGTACTCCCGCTTGCCGATGCAGACCTTACCCACACCGTTTATATGGGATACATCCGCGACAAATACCAGATTCCCGCTGTCAAACGTTTCATCCAGTTTGTCAAAAGAGATGGGAAGACCTATTAAAGTGCCTTCCCATTGCTTTCTTTTACATATTCAATAAATTCTTTTACAACCGGCGCCAGATATTTTTCCTTCAGCTTCGCCAGATATATATAACGTTCATATGGTGGATTCTCAATATCCAGTACATCTACATTCAGATTTTTAAGTATAGGAATCTCCGGCATTACCGCAATTCCAAAATTTTCTGCCACAAGACCTGCCATCGATGCATCTTCCAGAATCTCATATGCTATCTTCGGCGTCCCTCCGGTCTGTTCAAACAACTGGTCGATCACCGGTCTGAGCCCGCTGTTCTTGGTGAAATATACCTGGGGATAAAGAAGTGTTTCCTTCAGATCAACAGATCCTCTTCCGGCAAGCTCATGGTCTCTTGGAACAACAACAACCAATTTTTCCTTAGCGATCGGTACAAAATCAATCCCGGATTCTTTTTCTTTTCGCGAGCAGAAAGCGATGTCATACTTCTCCTCTTTCAACCCCTGTATAATCTCTGTCGTATTTCCGACAGAAAAACGGAAATTCACATCCCAGTCTTCGTGTTCCTTCAAAAAACCGCCTACAAGCTGTGGAACAAATACACTTCCAAGCGTAAAAATATATGCGAGATCGATCACCCCGCCGGTGTCACTTGTCAACGCCCTTGTCTTTTTTACACCACTGTCCAGAATCTTTAAAGCTTCTTCTACATATTCCAGAAATACTTTTCCGTACTTTGTCAGTACAACGTTACGCCCTCTTTTTTCAAACAGGTTTGTCTCAAGCTCCTGCTCCAGCATACTGATGGCATGGCTGAGACTTGGCTGCGTAATGGACAGCATTTCCGCCGCTCTGGTATAGTGTTCTATATGTGCTAGTGTCACAAAGTAATGCAACTGATTCAGATTCATAAAATCATCACCCTCTTTCCTGTTCTTATATTAAACATAGCATAAATTATTTAATTATTCTATAGTTTTGTTTAAATTGTCTATCTTTTTCCTTTTTCTCGTCTTCCTGGTATAATTTCATTTTTATCTTTTTCAATGTTTCTATAGTTATATTCTATTATTTTTCTATGTATTTTCAATTTGTATTTTTCAGTTTTTTGTAGTTATAATGGATTTAACAAAAACCGGTACGCCCAAGCCGGTATAAGACAACCTCGCGTGACTAAGATTTTTTGAGGATTGCAGGAATTGCATAGCAATGGAGCAATCCGATTACATCAGTGAGTGGCAAAATTTACTTTTGACACTCATATCATTTTATTTTGATTATTAAGTCATTTTTACGGAGGAATTTCTAATGAAAAGCAAATACAAACACATTTTCGAGCCATTTACCATCAAACATATGACGGTCAAGAACCGTATCGTCATGACTCCAATGGGAACCAACTACGGTGAACAGAATGGTGAAATGAGTTTTCTTCATATCAATTATTACGAGCAGCGTGCAAAAGGCGGCACAGGACTTCTCATCGTAGAGAACGCCAGCGTTGATTCTCCACAGGGATCTAACGGAACCACACAGCTTCGTATCGATCAGGATAATTACATTCCAAGACTTTTCAAACTTTGCGAAACAGTACACAAACATGGATCCTGCATTGCAATCCAGATCAATCATGCCGGTGCTTCTGCACAGTCAGCACGTATCAATATGCAGCCGGTTTCTGCTTCTGATGTTCCTTCAAAAGCAGGCGGTGAAATCCCGCGTCCACTGGAAAAAGATGAAATCATGCATATTGTTAAAAAATACGGTGAAGCCGCAAAACGTGCTCAGATCGCAGGGTTTGACGCTGTAGAAATCCACGCAGGACATTCTTACCTTATAAGCCAGTTCCTTTCACCTCTTACAAATAAGAGAACAGACGAATTCGGCGGATCTTTAGAAAACCGTGCAAGACTTGCAAAACTTGTTATTGAAGAAGTTAGAAGACAGGTTGGACCATTCTTCCCTATCTTTGTTCGTATCAGTGCGGATGAATTTATGGAAGGCGGAAATACTTTGGATGACTGTCTTGATTACCTGCAGTACTTCCAGGAAGAAGTTGACGTATTCGACGTATCTGCCGGTCTGAACGGATCCATCCAGTACCAGATTGATGCCAATTACCTTCCGGATGGATGGCGTTCTTATATGGCAAAAGCTGTAAAAGAACGTTACGGCAAACCATGTATGACAATGGGTAACATCCGTAACCCACAGGTTGCTGAAGATATTCTTGCAAAAGGCGATGCTGACCTGATCGGTATGGGACGTGGACTGATCGCTGATCCGGAATGGGTAAATAAAGTAGAATTCGGTGATGAATGTGATATCCGTAAATGTATTTCTTGTAACATCGGATGTGCAGGACACCGTATCGGAATCAACCGTCCGATCCGTTGTACTGTTAACCCGTCTGTAAATGGCGGCGAAGATTACAAAAAGCAGAAAATCAACAAGCCTTGCAACGTTGTTGTGATCGGTGGTGGTACTGCCGGACTGGAAGCTGCATGTACAGCTGCCGAGGTTGGATGCACTACTTTCCTGATCGAGAAGAAACCGGAACTCGGCGGACTTGCCGCCCTGATCTCCAAGATCCCGGATAAGAAGAGACTTGCTGACTTCCCGAACTATCTGATCCATCGCGCAAGCAAGCTGAAAAACCTGTTCATCTTCAAGAACACGGAAGCTACGATTGAAATGATCAGAAGCATGAACCCGAACATTATTGTAAATGCTACCGGTTCTAATCCGCTCCTTCCACCGATCAAGGGTCTTCATGAGAATATTGACAAAGAGGGCGGAAAAGTTTCTTCTATTACAAATATGATCAACCATGTTATGGAATATCCAGAAGATCTGAAAGGTAAAAAAGTCGTTGTTATCGGTGGCGGTGCCGTAGGTCTTGACGTAGTAGAATTCTTTGCTCCACGTGGCGCTGATGTAAGCATTGTGGAAATGATGCCGGTAATCGGTAACGGAATTGATCCGGTATCCAAAGTCGGAACCTTTGCACTGATGGATAAATATGGTGTAAAACAGTGTCCGAATACTGCTCTTCTTGAAGTTAAAGCAGATTCCTTCCTTGTTAAAACACCAGAAGGAAATGAAGAAGAAATGCTATTTGATTATGGATTTGTATGTCTTGGTATGAGAGCAAACGCTCCGATCCTCGATGCAGTCCGTAAAGAATTCGAAGATGAAGATGTTGAAATCATGAACATCGGTGACAGTGTACGTGCCCGCCGTATCATCGAAGGTACAGAAGAAGGACGTAACATCCTGAATGTTCTTGCCAAACATGACTACTTATAAGATTTTGTAAATATAGTATCCCCTCCTGATGTCCCCTGGTTCTCGTTATGAGAACCGGGGGATTTCTATTTACTTTACTAAAAAGAATGTGCCTTGGCACATTTTCGCGCCGAGCGCAGTCGCTTGCGACATTCTTCATCTTCGTGCGAGTGCACATTTTCGGCACGCAGTGCCTTTTATTTGATAGGAAGTTCCTTCAGAATTTCCTATCAAAAAATGCCCTGCCTACTTGCAGGACATTCTCTTTTCGTTCTCTTTTTTATAGAAATGTAATACAATCTTCTCCAGATATCTTTTCAGCACAATCTGGATCTCTTCTTTTGGATTGATTGGCTTCACCAGAATACTCTTCATCCCGGTACGCTTCGCTCCCCACACATCCGTAAAAAGCTGATCTCCGATAAATACAGTGTTTCCTCTGTCCGTTTGCATCAGTTCCATGGCTTTTATATAATTCTTCGTGGAAGGCTTATGCGCATTAAACACATACTTACTCTGCACCTTTTCGGCAAAAGGCTTTATACGTGGTTCCTGGTTATTGGAAATCAGGCATGTATCAAACCCGATGCTGCGCAGCCTGTCAAAAAGACAGATTGCTCTCTCATCTGCCGGTGCTCCATGTGGAACCAGCGTATTGTCAATGTCAAATACCAATCCACGACAGCCTTCCCGATACATTTTTTCAAAATCCAGTACATAAGTGGACGCTACATATTCGTCCGGATAAAAGGTCTTAAACATGATTCTCATCCATTTCCAGAAGCTTCTGAATCAGATCTTCACAGATCTGCAGAACCGTCTTGTTATCTGTATCTACAACGATATCTGCAGCCGCCTCGTATTTTTCTCTTCTTGCTTCCATCAGCTGCTCGATATATTCTACATTCTTGTGTCCATTAAGCAGCGGTCTGTCGTCACTGTCTTTTACACGGTCAAGAATGGTCTGTGGATGTGCAGTAAGAAGTACTACACGACCATTTTTCTTCATCTCTGCGACATTGCGTTCACGCATTGCCACACCACCACCACAGGAAATGATCACATTCTTCTTCTCCTGCATCTCGATCAGAAGATTGGTTTCCATATTACGGAAGTATTCCTCCCCATAGGTTTCAAAAATATCGGAAATACTCATGCCTTCGCGTTCTGCAATCAGCTGGTCCATCTCAACCACTTCCATGGCAAACATGGTACTAAGATAATCAGAGATCGTACTTTTTCCAGCTCCCATAAACCCGATCAGGACAATGTTGTAATCAAAAAGCTTTCTAGCCTGGATCTTCTTACTGTTGCGCTGGATACGCTCAAATACATCATAAATCTCGTCTCTGTGCTTATCATTGTGAAGGCTGAACATCAGTCTCTTCTTCTGCTTTTCTTCCTGTTCCGGCTGCAGGATCGGCATACCATACTCTTCTTTGTATGCCATGATCTTTTCAATGATCGCATATCTTTCTTTTAATGCCTCTGTGATCTTCGCATCACAGTTTGCAAGCTCTTCACGGTATAATTCCAAATCGTTCATCTATCAATTCCTCGTTTCTCACTCTACTGCTTTCCGGGTGCCTTCAATTGCCCATTATACTAAAACATTATAGCAGACACTTTGGAAGTGAATCAATAGATATTTTTTATTTTGCGTTATCCAGGACCGCTTTTACATCACTTTTAAACTGCTTCCAGGCATCTTCATTTTCGACAAAGTATTTCGGACAGATTTTCCCTGTAATATCATAATGTCGGATCACATCTTCTTCTGTCAGCGAAAACTTTTCACACAGCCATGCTGTAAGTTGTACCATGCTCTTATAAGTTGCCTCGTTGAACTTTCCGGTCTCATCCGGATGACAGCACTCAATGGACACCGTATCAAAATTCCGTGTATTGGACGCATAAGCAACCTCCCAGGTTGGTACGCACTGTACGATTTCCCCGTCCAGTCCTACTACAAAATTACTGCTTGCCTGCGTAATGTGACTGTCCTTCAGTCCCTCAAAATAGTTTCTGTTCTCCATCGCTGTCGAACCAGGATTGGCAGTGTAATGAATGACTATTCCGGTAATCTCATTGGTTGAAAGTCCCGGTCTTGAATATTCATTCACAGTTAACAGTTCTACATCAATATCCGGCTTTTGGGCACTGATCACTTCATCAGAAAGCTCACTGTATGCTCTCTGTGCAAAGATTCCTCTTCCACTGATCTTCATAATAGAAAGTGCAAGAAGCAGTGTGATCAGGATCGTACTTCCCACCTTTATATAACGGCTCATTCTGCGCCTCTTATTCGCCTCATAATAGCTTTTTCCATCGCCCCCCCTGTACAGGTTGGCTCTGGTGTTTTTCTTCTTTCTTCGGTTCATTTCGTCATCTCAATCTTTTGTGTTTTTTGCAAATTTTCTGTTGGAATCCCAACTATATCCAGACTATCATAAAATGGTGAGAAATTGTTGAAAAAATTATTATTTTTTTATTAAGGTAGTCGGAAGGGGACGTGTACCCCTCTGAAAAAACAATTGCCACTGGATTCCGTTGACTGTTGAAGGTTTGGGTGAAGTTTGAAAATAGTTGGATAATGTAAGAGAGAAGAATCGTCTCTCTTACGGAAATGATTCTTCTCTCTTGATTAATTTTGCATCTTATTCATCTACGCTGTAGTTTGGTGCTTCTTTTGTGATGTGGATGTCGTGTGGATGGCTTTCTTTGAGGGATGCGGAAGAAATTTTTACGAAACGTCCTGTTGTCTTGAGAGTTTCGATGTCTGGTGCTCCACAATAACCCATTCCGGAGCGGAGACCGCCCATTAACTGGAATACAGTATCTTCTACAGATCCTTTATAGGCAACTCGTCCTTCTACGCCTTCCGGTACAAGCTTCTTCGCATCTGTCTGGAAGTATCTGTCTTTGCTTCCGTTCTCCATTGCTGCGATAGATCCCATTCCACGATATACTTTGTATTTTCTTCCCTGATAGAGTTCGAATGTTCCCGGGCTCTCATCGCATCCTGCGAAGATACTTCCCATCATACATACGTTGGCTCCGGCTGCGATCGCCTTTGTCATATCACCTGAGTACTTAATACCACCATCTGCAATAATCGGAATTCCCGACTCTTTTGCTGCTTCGTAGCAGTCCATAACAGCTGTGATCTGTGGTACACCGATACCGGCTACGATACGGGTTGTACAGATGGATCCAGGTCCGATACCAACCTTTACTGCATCAACACCTGCATCGATCAGCGCTTTTGTTGCTTCTCCTGTTGCAACGTTACCTGCGATCACCTGAAGATCCGGGAATGCATCCTTGATCATTCTTACGGTACGAAGTACATTTGCTGAATGTCCGTGTGCCGAATCAAGTACTACTACATCAACTTTTGCTTTTACAAGAGCTTCTGCTCTTTCAAGACAGTTCGCTGTAATACCGATCGCTGCACCACACAGAAGTCTTCCCTGCGCGTCTTTTGCTGACAGTGGGTATTTGATCTGTTTCTCAATATCTTTAATTGTGATCAGACCTTTTAAGTTAAAATCTTTGTCTACGATTGGAAGTTTTTCTTTTCTTGCTTTTGCGAGGATCTTCTTTGCTTCTTCCAGGGTGATACCTTCCTGTGCTGTTACAAGACCTTCGCTTGTCATGGATTCTTTGATCTTCTTGGAGAAATCTTCTTCAAACTTGAGGTCACGGTTCGTAATGATACCTACCAGCTTTCTTCCCTCTGTGATCGGAACTCCGGAAATACGGAACTTCGCCATCAGTTCATTAGCATCTGCCAGTGTATGCTCCGGCGACAGATAGAATGGATCTGTAATGACACCATTCTCAGAACGCTTAACCTTGTCTACTTCTTCTGCCTGCTGTTCAATCGACATATTCTTGTGAATAATACCGATACCTCCCTGGCGTGCCATAGCGATCGCCATACGATGTTCGGTAACAGTGTCCATTCCCGCACTCATCATCGGTATGTTAAGCTTAATGCCCTTTGTAAGATAAGTTGATAAATCAACCTGATTTGGAATTACTTCTGAATAAGAAGGTACCAGAAGTACATCATCGAAGGTGATTCCTTCTCCAATAATCTTTCCCATGATTTTTCTTCCTTTCTCTCTCGTCTGTAATTTTGATTATCTGCTATGATAACGCATAAATCTATGCTATGTCAAGTCCTTTATCGAGTACATTCGTCCGTCCGTGACAATCACATTTCTACAGATCACTGATAATTCTACGTAACCGTCTTTCCGGATGCAATTGTCCCCCGGAACCTGCAAGCTTTTCTGCACGTCTTTCGGGAATTATTTACAAAATACTTTTCTTGGTGCCAGCATCTTCATTCCTTCACAAACTGTCTTATTTGGCTCAAAAATAATTTTTTTCTTTTCCCCGTTATTTACAACGATCAGCTCATATGTATCTGCCCCCGGCATACCTGAACTATAATCGGTTCCTTTCAGTCCTTGATAAGGTCTGAGTTCCGGCGAACCGGAAGGTGCCAGCATCTCAAGATCCGTCATCTCCATGGAAAACATATTTTTCCGACGGGATTTTGCCATAATCTTATCAATATCAAGACTCCCATTCACAAATAAATACTCATATTCAACATCCATACTCCGGAACAAAAAAACATCCAGTGCGATCATGATCACCGGACCAATTATTCCGAATGGGATCATAAATATAAGTACGACCGACAGAACAGTAAGTATGATAAGTATTGCTTTGATCAGCGTCGTCGAAGATGCTTTCTGCCTCTTCACCAGCTGTTCTGTGTAAAAATCACCCATATCCTAACCTCCAAATTTATATATTAGAACTATTGTAACACTTTTATAATAAAAAGAAAACTCCTCTTCTGAGGAGTTTTCTAAAAATCATATTTTTAGCTTACATCATGCCCATTCCCGGAGCTCCGCCCGCCGGCATAGCCGGTGCATCTTCTTTGATGTTAGCAACAACGGATTCTGTTGTAAGGAGTGTAGATGCAACACTTGTAGCGTTCTGCAGTGCGCTTCTTGTTACTTTTGCAGGATCAAGGATACCTGCTTTCACCATATCTACATATTCTTCATTGTAAGCATCAAAGCCATTTCCCGGTTCAGCTTCTCTTACCTTGTTGATGATAACTGCGCCTTCAAGACCTGCGTTAGCTGAAATGTGGAATAATGGTGCTTCCAGAGCTTTGAGGACTACTTTTGCCCCTGTCTTTTCATCACCTTCCAGAGTTTCTGCAAGTTTGGCAACTTCTTTTGATGCATGGATGTATGCTGATCCACCACCTGCAATGATTCCTTCTTCTACTGCTGCTCTTGTTGCATTAAGAGCATCTTCCATACGGAGTTTTGCTTCTTTCATCTCTGTCTCAGTAGCAGCACCTACACGGATAACTGCAACTCCGCCGGCGAGTTTTGCAAGTCTTTCCTGAAGTTTTTCTTTATCAAAATCAGATGTTGTCTCTTCGATCTGAGCTTTAATCTGTCCGATTCTGGCTTCCAGAGCAGCCTTATCGCCCATACCATCAACGATGACTGTATTCTCTTTCTGAACTTTTACAGATTTTGCACGTCCAAGCTGTGCCATTGTTGTATCTTTCAGTTCCAGACCAAGTTCTTCTGAGATTACCTGTCCGCCTGTTAAGATTGCAATATCTTCCAGCATAGCTTTTCTTCTGTCACCATATCCAGGTGCTTTTACTGCAACTACATTGAATGTTCCACGCAGTTTGTTGACGATCAGAGTTGTAAGAGCTTCTCCTTCGATATCTTCTGCTACGATAAGAAGTTTTGCTCCTGACTGTACGATCTGTTCCAGCAGTGGAAGGATTTCCTGAATATTAGAAATCTTCTTGTCTGTGATCAGGATATATGGATCGTCAAGATTTGCTTCCATCTTTTCCATATCAGTGCACATATATGCTGAAATATATCCACGGTCGAATTGCATACCTTCTACAAGGTCAAGCTCTGTCTTCATTGTCTTTGACTCTTCAATTGTGATAACGCCATCGTTGGAAACTTTGTCCATAGCTTCTGCTACCATCTCACCAACACTGTCATCACTTGCTGAGATAGCTGCTACTCTTGCGATCTGCTCTCTTCCTGTAACTTTGCTGCTCATCTTCTTGATAGCTTCTACAGCACAGTCTGTTGCTTTCTTCATACCTTTTCTTAATACGATCGGGTTTGCACCTGCTTCCAGGTTCTTCATTCCTTCGTGTACCATAGCCTGTGCAAGAACAGTTGCTGTTGTTGTACCATCACCTGCAACATCGTTGGTCTTAGATGCAACTTCACGGATCAGCTGTGCTCCCATATTTTCAAATGCATCTTCCAGTTCGATTTCTTTTGCGATTGTTACACCGTCATTTGTGATAAGCGGTGCTCCGAATGATTTATCCAGGACTACGTTTCTTCCTTTTGGTCCGATTGTTACTCTTACTGTATCAGCAAGTTTGTTGACACCTGCTTCCAGTGCCTTTCTTGCGTCTGCTCCGTATTTAATTTCCTTTGCCATTTCTATCACTCCTGATTCTTAAAAATAAAATTCTGTTCTGATCTGAAAATCTGATTTTTATCTGTATATGATATCCTGCCGGATTATCTGATCACTGCAAGAATATCATTCTGTTTTACAATGATGTATTCTTCATCATCGAGTTCTACTTCTGTACCTGCATATTTGGAATAGATAACTTTATCACCTACTGAAACATTCATCGTAACTTCTTTTCCATCAACAACTCCGCCAGGTCCTACAGCAACAACTTCTGCCTGCTGTGGTTTTTCCTTTGACTGTCCAGGAAGTACGATTCCTGATTTGGTAGTCTCCTCTGCAACTAACTGTTTTAATACAACTCTGTCAGCTAATGGTTCTAATTTCATTATAATTCCTCCTAACTCTATCTTGTTAGCACTCAACAAAATCGAGTGCTAAAAACTTTCTAGGTATAAGATAGCACTCTCTTTCTTTTTTGTCAACATTCGATTTTGAATTTTATAATTACTTTAGATTTATTTCATAAAATCCATTCGTCACCTGCAGAACCAGAATCATACCTGCACGGTTCTCATAACGCTCCTTTATCATCCCTGTACACACAGTCTCACAAGTGATCGTCCGGATCCGGCATTCATATACTGCATCCAGTGAAATATCAGAAAGACTGCCTGAGCGCAGGATCAGATGTACCTGCTCCATCTCCTTCTGATATTCTATGACTGTTGCCTCATAAATATTCTCATCTTTTTCCTTATCTTCTTTCAGATACTGTACCATCGTAAGTACAGCTTTATCTCCATCATACATGCTCTCTTCTCTCCTTTTTACAAATATAATTCCCCGTTAAAGAAAAGGGCATCAGATTTGTCTGATACCCCTCTTTTACTTTTATCCTTAATTCATTTTTTCTTTTTTAATCTTATCCAGTTCTTTGAACACGTAATCATTCACAACCTTGATGTAAGTTCCTTTCATACCGGATGAACGGGATTCGATCACACCCGCACTCTCAAATTTGCGGAGTGCATTGACAATTACAGAACGGGTGATTCCCACACGGTCTGCAATCTTGCTTGCCACCAGAATCCCTTCCATTCCGTTAAGTTCATCAAAAATATGGATGATTGCTTCCAGCTCAGAGAAAGAAAGGGTGCTGATCGCAGATTGTACGATCTGTTCTTTTCTGGTCTCTTCTGCACTCTCTTCATTAACAGAGCGGAGCATCTCAAGTCCCACGACAGTGGTTCCGTACTCACTCAAAATGATGTCATCAATTTCGTACATGGACTCTTTTCTGTATAAAAACAGAGTTCCAAGTCTCTCTCCTGCAATGTTGATCGGAGTAATGATCGCCTGATATCCCTGGGATACATCAGCTGTAAATCCAAGTGTCTGCAAATTAACATTCTCTTTTGTGGAAAGAATACTGAGAAGACGTTCATTCAACATCGGATCAATATGTTCTCCCACTTCGTCCTGCAAAAGTTCATGGATCTCCGGGACTCCTTCACATGTGCTGACACCGAGTACCTTTCCTTTCTTACTAACTACCAGTACATTCGATGCCAGAATCTCTGTCAGAACTTCACAGATATCTGTAAACACAACTTTGCTTGAATTATTATTGTGCAACAGTTTGTTAATTTTTCTTGTTTTATCCAATAATTGTACGCTCATATCTGCCTCCATATACTTTTATTAAAAATGTGCGTTTCCGTTCGCATTTTTCACGAATATGAAATATTGTTGAAATTATGCACACAAATTAGTCAAAAAAATGTGCATATAAATATATTATCATACAATTCTGAATAGTTCAATGAAATTTGATTTATTTTTCATCTTTCTCTTTATTTTTAACAAACCCACACTGTTCATTACCGCAGACAAGTTTATTTCCCTTTTCTACCATATAGCTTCCGCATTTCGGACATTTTTCTTCTGATGGCTTCTGCCATGACATAAAATCACATTCCGGATTATCCTCACATCCGTAATAACGTCTGCCTTTCTTTGTCTTACGCAGTACAATGTCTTTTCCGCATTTCGGGCAGGCAACTCCGATCTTCTCCAGATACGGTTTGGTGTTGCGGCATTCCGGGAATCCGGGACATGCAAGGAACTTTCCATGAGGACCGTATTTGATGACCATATTTCTTCCACATTCTTCGCAGACTACATCGGTTACCTCATCCTCAATTTTAACTGTTTCCAGCTCTTTTTCTGCTTTTTCAACCGCTTCATTCAGATCCGGATAGAAATTGCTGATAACCGATTTCCACTCTACCTTTCCTTCTGCGATCATATCCAGAAGTCCTTCCATATAAGCGGTAAAGTTGACATCGACAATGCTTGTGAAAGACTGCTTCATAATATTATTGACCACTTCACCAAGCTCTGTCATATAAAGATTCTTGTTCTCTTTTGCAACGTATCTTCTTGTAATGATCGTAGAGATTGTTGGTGCATAGGTACTCGGACGTCCGATTCCAAGTTCTTCCAGTGTCTTTACAAGAGATGCCTCGGTGTAATGTGCAGGTGGCTGTGTGAAATGCTGCTTATAGTCAAAGGATTCTTTCGTCAGTTCTGAATCTTTATCGATACTCTTGACCATTACATTTCCACTCTGTTTTTCCTCATCGCTTTCCACATATGCCAGACGGAAACCTTCAAATATAATCTTAGATGCCGATACCGTAAAACGGTAATCATCTGCTCCGATTTTAACAGAAGTTGTCTCATATTTTGCCGGCTGCATTCTGCTCGCCACAAAACGCTTCCAGATCAGCTGATACAGACGGAACTGATCTCTTGTAAGAGATTCTTTGATTTCTGCCGGAACACGGGTAACATCTGACGGGCGGATGGCTTCGTGTGCATCCTGAATATTTTTCCCGTCATTCTTCTGCTTCTGTTCCGATGCAGCCTCTGCCACATACTCTTCTCCGTAGGCTTTTCCAACGTAGGCTCTTGCATTTGCATCCGCCTCCTCAGAGATACGGGTCGAATCCGTACGCAGGTAAGTGATCAGACCAACCGTTCCACTTCCTTTGATATCCACACCTTCATAAAGCTGCTGTGCGATACGCATCGTCTTTGAAGTTGCAAAATTCAATGCTTTGGATGCCTCCTGCTGAAGGGTACTGGTTGTAAACGGAAGCGGTGCTTTTTTGCTTCTCTCACCGCGCTTTACATCGACCACTTTATATTCTGCATCTTCCAGTTCTGCAAGAATCTTATTCATTTCCTCTTCATTATGGATCGTAATCTTCTCATCCTTTGTTCCGTAGAATTTTGCTACAAGAGGCTTCTTTTCTCCCTTTACCTTGAAATTGGCGTCCAGTGACCAGTATTCTTCCGGAATAAACGCTGCGATCTCATCTTCCCGGTCTGCAATGATGCGAAGTGCCACAGACTGCACACGACCGGCACTAAGTCCTCTTTTTACTTTTGCCCAGAGAACCGGACTGATCTTATATCCCACGATACGATCCAGCACACGACGCGCCTGCTGCGCATCTACCAGATCCATGTCGATATCACGTGCATTTTTCAGGGATGCCTTTACCGCACTTTTAGTGATCTCGTTAAAGCTGATCCGGTATACTTTCTTTCCTTCCAGCTTAAGTGCTTTCATCAAGTGCCAGGAAATTGCTTCTCCTTCGCGGTCCGGGTCAGTTGCAAGATAAATCTTATCTGCTTTTTTTACTTCTTTTCTAAGTCCTGCAAGGATCTCACCTTTTCCTCTGATTGTAATGTATTTCGGCTCAAAGTCATGCTCCAGGTCTACTCCCATCTGACTTTTCGGCAAATCTCTTACATGTCCGTTTGATGCCATTACCACGTAATTGCTGCCGAGAAATTTCTTTATGGTCTTCACTTTTGTCGGTGACTCTACAATCACAAGATAACGTGCCATATATTATATTCCTCCATATTAATAGTGTCAGATCATTTAGCTCTGACATAATAATTTTTTAATCTTTCCTGAATGCATCCTTTCAACTGAAGAGATACACAGATTCCCATCACCTCCTGTGGAGTAAGTCCGGTTTCTCTCTGTAAATCATCCAGCCCCCGCGGATACAAACCGAGCTTACTATACACCAAATTTTCTTTCGTTTCAAGCTTTATTTTATTTTTCGTGTCTGATATAATTGCGATTTTCTTCTTTAGCAGCCCTTTTATAACCAGTTCTTCCAGCAAATCTTCTTCATTCAGAAGAATCCCTGCTCCCTGCCGGATCAGGCGGTTACAACCACAGCTCAGCGGCTCTGTCACCATCCCCGGGAGAGCATAAATGTCTCTTCCTTGTTCAAGAGCCATGTCTGCTGTAATCAGGGATCCGCTCTTTTCTTTTGCCTCCATAACAAGTACCACATCGGCAAGTCCGCTGATCAGACGGTTTCTTGCCGGAAAATGCCAGGCAACCGGTGGAGTTCCCGGTGGCTGTTCAGACAGTATGCCGCCCCGCTTTATCAAATCATTATAGAGTCCTTTATGTGCCGCCGGATAACATACATCCGCTCCGCCTCCCAGGACCGCAAATGTTTTTCCTCCAACATTTAATGCAGCCCGGTGTGCCATCCCGTCAATTCCCAGTGCCATTCCACTGATGATCTGGATTCCACTCTCCGCAAGTCTTTCCACAAAGCGAAGCGTCATTTTTTCACCATAGCTGCTACATCTTCTGGCACCCACCACCGCCACCGACGGGATTCCCTCCTGTGGCATCTCCCCGATAAAAAAGAGTGCATACGGCATTCCCGCAAGTTCTTCAAGCCGCTTCGGATAATTTTTCTGGCCACGGACTGCCATCTGAATTCCCCGGTCCACCGCTTTTTGATACGCTTCCCTCCAGTTCCTTTTTTTCTTACTTTCTTTCAGGATCTCCCACTCTTTTTCTGTAATTGTCTGTTCTCTGATTCCTTTTTCTTCTATATAATAGACTGCTTCCGCAGATCCGTTTTTTCTGCATAATTCACACTTCCTGCCACCGGTGATTCCTTCCACACACGCCAGCCAATATGTATACCACATTTCACTCATTTCTCTTATCCCCAGTATTCTTTATCCATAACCCGATACCCCAGTGCCTCTCGAAGTGTCGCAAGATCGATCTCCTCCTTTTCCTCCAGATCTGCGATTGTCCGTGCCACCTTCAACACCTTATGATAGCTCCTCACCGTCAGGTTCATCACTTCATAAGCCTGGCGCATCATCCGTTCTTCCTCTTTCCCAAGATGACAGTATTTTTCAATTTCATTTTGTCCCATCTGTACATTTTTTGTCAGCTTTTCTTCCCGAAAACGTTCCATCTGACGCATTCTTGCAAGCATCACTTTTTCCCGCATGGCTCTGGAATCCATCCCTGTTCCCTTTCCGGTCAGTTCTTCATATTCGACCTTGGGTGCCTCCATGCAGATATCAATCCGATCCAGAAACGGCTGGCTCAACTTTCCCTGATAATTCCGGATCTGCCCGGGCGTACAGGTGCATTGAGGACCAGGAGCCATTCCACAGGGACATGGATTCGTTGCAGCAACCAGCATAAAGTCTGCCGGAAAAATATAAGCTCCCTGCTGCCTTGCCAGATGAATGCATTTTTCTTCCAGCGGCTGCCTGAGCACCTCCAGAACACCTCTTGGAAACTCCGCCAGCTCATCCAGGAAAAGGACACCTCCATGCGCAAGTGTTGCTTCTCCCGGCGATGGGATTCGTCCGCCTCCGATGAGTGCTGCCCGCGTCACGGTATGATGGACCTCCCGGAACGGTCTCTTCCAGATCAGCGGATTCTCTCTTTTAAGCAGTCCCGCCGTACTGTAAATCCCCGTGATCTCCAGACTTTCTTCCCGGTCAAGCGGTGGTAGTATCGTCGGAATCCGTTTGGCAAGCA
Organism: Coprococcus sp. LG101-27; assembly: GCF_027695515.1. Taxonomy (NCBI): domain Bacteria; kingdom Bacillati; phylum Bacillota; class Clostridia; order Lachnospirales; family Lachnospiraceae; genus Coprococcus; species Coprococcus sp. LG101-27. The sequence goes on along the minus strand of NZ_JAQEUJ010000001.1, from coordinate 252,860 downwards.
TTGTCTTTCCGGAACCAGGCGGACCGACATAAAGCAGGTTATGTCCTCCTGCCACTGCCACCATCGTCGCTCTTTTTACTGCTTCCTGTCCCTGAATATCACTATAATCTATGTCCCATTCTTCCATTCCATGAGCCTCTTCCTGATCAGGTTTCTCCATCTGAGGCATATACTCACCCTTCAGCCATCTGCATACCTCCTCCAGAGTCTCTGCCCCAAAAATCTGTATTCCCTGCGCCAGCCTTCCCTCATCCTCATTTGACTTCGGAATCACACAGCACCTAAAGCCAGCCCTCTTTGCTTCCAGAACAATCGGAAGGATTCCCTCTACCGGCTGTAGCTTTCCATCCAGTCCGAGCTCCCCTGCAAGTAAAATATCCTCCACTGCTTTTTCCGGGAAAATCCCCATTGCCCCGAGTACTGCAACTGCAATTGGAAGATCAAATACAGATCCCTTCTTGCGGACACATGCCGGCGACAGATTGATCACAATCTTTTTCGCCGGCATGGTATAACCGGCATTGCGCATGGCAGTTCTTACCCGTTCTGCTGCTTCCTTTACCTCAGAAGACAGATATCCCACCATGTGAAACATTGGAAGTCCGTTCCCTGCATCTGCCTCTACCTGCACAAATTCTACTTTCAGCCCCAGAATCGTTGCCGAATGTACCTTATAAAATCCCATATTAAATTCACCCTTGCCTTTCCCCGGCAAAAGTTCAGAAGTTTTATTTCAGAAAATATATGGCGAAATGCCATGAGCGATTTGCTAAAAGAAAACCGATATCTTTTAGAAAATGTATCCTTATGATAGTATGGGTAGGGGATTTTGTCAAGATGATTGGGAGGGGAAATTTGTGGGAGTAGGTTGTGAGGTCATCGTGGGAGAATCATCTCTTTCGATTCCATTGTGCAAACCATTTCGAGAAGCCTCTGAAAGCGAAAATTGTGTCAGCAATGGCTTCCACAATTTTTGAATCTTCTCTCCATTGCACAATAAGTGAATCGAAAGAGATGATTTTCCCACGACGACCGCCGTACTTTACTGGCAAAGTTTTGCCTTGCTGTATCATAGATGGGACAAAATGCCACTGCACAGGTGGGATGGAACCCTGTGTGCAGTGGCATTTTCTAAATAAGCATTATTTACTTAATCTTTGTTTCATGTATTCGTTGGCGTTTAATTCTAAGGTGTCGTCCAGTGGCGCAAGTGGTTCTATTTGACCGTATTTGCGTTCGAGGGCAGTTTGTAATATAAAATCACAGAGTACCGGGTTCTTTGGTAAAAGGGAGCCGTGTGAATAGGTTCCGAAGACATTTTTGTAGCGGGCTCCTTCGGTTTGGTCTTCTCCGTTGTTGCCGTAGCCTTTGAGCATTTTGCCGAGTGGTGATACGCCTTCACCCAGGTAGGTCTTGCCGGAATGATTTTCAAAGCCGACTACGACAGCTCCACTGCTCTCCGGGAGGGTCTCAAACATATAATTGCCAATCATACGCTCTTTTGATCCAACGGTATGAATGTTGATCGCGCCGGTAAAATCGAGCTGGACACCATCCCAGGTCTTATAATACTGGCCAAGCATCTGATAGCCTCCGCAGATTGCGAGGAAGGTCTTTTCATCTTCCACAGCCGCGCGGATCTCTGCTGCTTTTCCGGTCCCCAGGTCTTTCAGAAGGACTTCCTGTTCAAAATCCTGACCTCCGCCAATGAAGAAGATATCATAACGGTTTGCATCCAGCGTTTCTCCGATCGAGCAGCCTTCTACATTGACCTTGATTCCCCGATCCTCCATACGACGTTTCATTGTAATGATATTGCCCCGGTCTCCATACAGATTAAGGATGTCCGGATAGAGATGACAGATATTCAGTTCCATAATTCCCTCCTTATTCGTAAAATGCCTTGATATCGGTATGCTTGCTGATCTCGCCGCGCAGATCAAACATAGCGGTATAAGTCGGCATAATAAATGTCGGTGTCTCATCCGCTCCGATTGCTTCTAAAAGGTTCTCATAGTCACGGATCACTTCAATCCGTCCAGTGTCAAATCCTGCATATTTCAGGCGGAGCGCCATATCATCTGCACGGACTCCGGATACCAGAATACGGGTAAAGCGTGCGCTCTGGCGGGCAAGTGCTTCAAAATCCACATCCCAGATCCAGCTGATATCGGTTCCATCTGCATAACGGTCGTTCAGAAGGAACGCAATCTTGCACTCTTCCTCATCATTAGAGATCTGGTTGATGACCTGATTGTACCCTGCCGGGTTCTTGACAAGCATCATACGTGCTTTAGACTTGCCAAGTTCAAACTGTTCCGCACGTCCGAAACCACACTCAAATCTGCTGAGTGCATCAACTGCTGTGTCTTCATCGATTCCAACAATCTCTGCAGCCGCAACACAAGCTGCCGCATTGTAAATATTGTAACCTCCCGGAAGATTAATGTGCACATCATGGCTATGCCCGAATGCATTTAACACGATATCCGAAGAATCTGCTCCGGTACGCACTACCTGCGTCACGCCAACCTGCGGTGTCTGCCGGTGATATCCACATTTCGGACAGCGGAAACCGCCAAGATGGCTGTAAGTTCTGTAATCGTATTCATATTCTGTCTTACAATGAATACAGTACACTGCATCAGACAATTCAAACGCTGTCTCTTTGTAAATCGGCACATCCACCCCGAACCATACAACCTTATTCGGTACATCATCTGCAAGAGATGACGTCAATGAACAGTCCGCGTTCAGGCACAGGGTTGCATCCGGTACGTGGGTAATTCCTTCGCGGATTGCATTCAACGTGTGGGTGATCTCCCCATATCTGTCCAACTGGTCACGGAAAATATTGTTGACTACCAGACACTCTACCGGCAGCATCTCACTGGTCTTGCGGAACGCTGCCTCATCGCACTCGATCAGTGCGTGTGTGTAGGAACACTTGCCAGAAAGACTGCAGTGCTGTGCAAACACCGTAATGATCCCGGTCAGAAGATTGGCACCGGATTTATTTGCGAAGTACTTATATCCGGCTTCTTCAAATGCCTGCTCGATCATACGGGACGTGGTCGTCTTTCCATTGGTTCCGGTCACTACCGTAACCTTCACCCCACGTGATAATTCCTTTAAAATATCTTTGTCAATTTTTAATGCGATCTTGCCCGGAAGGTTCGTTCCGCCTCGTCCCATCCGCCGCAGGACTGCATTGGATGTCTTACAGGCAAGTACCGCTAATCTTGTCCTTATTCCCATAATTTTTTCCTTTTCTCTCGTAATCTCATTTCTTTTGTAAACCATATCTGCTACTACATGATTCAACGCTCATTATAACGCATTTTCAGACGTACCACAAGCGCAAAATAACCCGAATGGAAAAGCACAGAACATTTCACTTTTACATACAATGTTAGTAACTCTATTTTGAGGTAATCGTATTGAAATCCTTTCCTCCGCCTCTTACTCCAAAAGAGGAATCCGAGCTTCTGAGACGCAGTGCAGACGGTGACAATGAGGCCCGTCATATTCTGATCGAGCGCAATCTCCGTCTGGTCGCTCATGTCATAAAAAAATATCAGCATCTGGAGGACGATACAGAAGATCTTCTGTCCATCGGAACCATCGGTCTTATCAAAGCAGTTTCCACCTTTAACCCAGACAAAAAAGCCCGGCTTGCCACCTACGCCTGCCGCTGCATCGAAAATGAACTTCTGATGATGCTGCGCACCAAGCGGAAAAGTAACCGGGAAACCTCCCTATACGAACCGATCGGTACAGACCGGGAAGGGAATGAGATCTGCCTGTATGATGTCATCGAATCTGATGAAGAAGATGCCTGTATGCAGCTTGCCCTGAAAAATGATATTTCTCTTCTCTATGAAAAACTGGAATCCGTTCTCACCGACCGCGAACAGCTGGTACTGAAAAAACGCTACGGTCTTTATGGTGAAAAAGAATATACCCAGAAAGAAGTTGCAGCTTCTCTTGGCATCTCACGTTCCTACGTTTCGCGAATTGAAAAAGGGGCGATTCAAAAACTCCGCCCCTGCTTTCTTCCTTCTCATTTTTAATTTTTGCCGGTCTAGATCCTGTCTGTCCATTTTTAAATTCATGATGCTTCTTTCACACCGACAGACAGGACACTCTACTCAAACATTCCTATACCAAAAAGCAGAATGCCAAGTCCTAGAAAGACGCTACTTACAAGCACAAGCCCCAGCAGAGTTTTCTTTTTCTCTCTTGGCAGAAGTCCCCTGTCGTATCCCGGCTGTCCTTTATGGATCAGGTAATTCCCCGCATAAAGCAGAAACGGTCCTGCCGAAGCATAAATAAAATACACCGCCACCGTCACAAGCAAAATGCCTGTCGATGCCATAGCTTCTGCACTTTCCATCTGCTCTGAAGCCACACTGGAAGTAAGCTGTAAAAGCAATGTCGGTAACGCATTATTGATCAGATGGAAAAACATGTTATAAAACATGTTATCCGTCTCGGCAAGCAGATATCCCATGGCGATTCCAAGCATCGCTGTCGGCACAAACCGCCAGAAGCTTCCGTGAAATGCACCGAACACTGCTGCACTGATCAGAATTGCCGGCCATGGACTCCTAAAGCCACGAAAACAGCTGAAAAGCCCGCCTCTGAATGCTATTTCCTCAAAAATCGCCGGCGTGACACAGATCAGAAGAAATGCAAGTCCAAACGGCAGTCCACCGGATAATTCACTCACACTTTCTGTAGCCCCACTCATCTGCTCCGGAAATACATAAAGCAGGATCGATGTCGGAATCATCGTGATCAGAAGGGTTCCGATCCACATCAGCAATGTTCCGACAGTCTTTGCGATCGTCGGTCTGTGAAATGGAAATGCACGCTTTACGTCTTCCCTGAAAAGCACTACTATTCCAAGTGCCAGCACCGCAAGAAGACCCTCATACATTGGAATTCCCCACTCACCAAAATAATAGACACAAAATCCGGAAAGCCAGAATATATCCACGCCGTACAGAAGGATCAGTACGATCGCCGCATATGGCTTCCACGTTTTTTTATTCATCTGCTTCCTCTTTTCTTCTGAGAATATCGTACTTGTCAGCCCTACCGGACAGTTCTACATACAGTACCTGCTTCGGATGTGGTGCACTCTCCTGTTCTTCTCCTTCTTCATTTACGATCCGTTTTACCTGAACCTCCACGTTATCTCCGTTCGGTTTCATGATCTCAATCGTCTCGCCCACCGAAAATTTATTTCTCTGTTCGATCTTCACCATACCGTCTTTAATCTCTTCTGTGATTCCAAGATATGTGTACTCCCGGATATAGGTGTTGCTGTCATAAATCTGTGCCTCTTCCGATGGTTTTCCAAAGAAAAATCCAGTTGTAAACTGCCGATAGGTACAATTCGAGATCTGGTCCAGATACCACGGCATATTCTTCCTGTAAAGCTCCGGATCTTTCTGATAATCATCAATTGCTTTCCGGTATGTTCTCGCTACAGTTGCCACATACAGAGCCGTTTTCATTCTTCCTTCGATCTTGAAGCTGTCAATCCCCGCATCGATAAGCTCCGGAATATGTTCGATCATACAGAGGTCTTTTGAATTGAAAATATACGTTCCTCTCTCATTTTCATAAACCGGCATATATTCTCCCGGACGGGTTTCTTCCACAACAGAATATTTCCAGCGGCACGGATGGGTGCATGCGCCATGGTTTGCATCCCTGCCTGTAAAGAAATTACTGAGCAGACATCTTCCGGAATAAGAAATACACATTGCACCGTGTACGAATGTCTCAATCTCCAGATCATCCGGGATATGTGCACGGATTTCTTTGATCTCACGCATGGAAAGTTCTCTTGCAGATACAACTCTGCTCGCCCCTTGTCTGTACCAGAACATATAAGTTGCATAATTTGTATTATTGGCCTGTGTACTCACATGTCTTTCAATTTCCGGACATACTTCTTTTGCGATCTCAAATACACCCGGATCAGCAATGATCAATGCATCCGGTTTTATTTCCTTTAACTCTTTAAAATATTCCCGCACACCTTCCAGATCGTAGTTATGTGCCAGAATATTTGCAGTTACATATACTTTTACATCATGCTCATGTGCAAACCGGATTCCTTCCATCATATCTTCTTTGGAAAAGTTCTTTGCCTTTGCACGAAGTCCAAATGCTTCTCCTCCAATATAAACTGCATCTGCTCCAAATACGACTGCAGTCTTCAACACTTCCAGGCTGCTTGCCGGTATCAATAATTCAGGATGTCTTGCCATTATTTTTTTCCTTTCTGTTACTGTTATCTCCTGTTTTTATTTTCGCACGCTCAGTGCCACTCCATCTCCCAGCGGAAGAATAGATGTCTCAAGCTCAGGATGATGTTTCAGAGTATACAGATACTCCCTCATCCGGCTATGGATCGTGCGGTCTCTTCTTTCCACCGCAAACCGTGACTCAATAATATCTCCATCCTGCAACACATTATCCGTGATCAGGATCCCTCCCGGCACAAGGAAACGCATCACCTGTTCTAAATATGCCGGATATTGTCCCTTTGCGGCATCCATAAACACAAAATCAAATCCTGCATCATCCGGCATGCCTTTCATAATCTCCAGTGCATCACCTTCAAGCAGCGTAATTTTCTGTTCCATACCTGCCCTGGCAAAATTGGCTCTGGCAATTGGAATCCTTTTTTCGTAATTTTCGATTGTTGTAATGTGACATTCCTCCGGAGAATATTTTCCCATCAGAATTGCCGAAAATCCAACTGCTGTCCCAATTTCAAGAATCTTTACCGGACGTTTGATCTCCAGCATTACTTTCAGAAAACTTTTTGTCTCTTTGCGGATGATCGGAACCATGTCCGCAAGGGCTTCCTGTTCGATCTCATCGAGAACGGGAATGTCCGCACTTTCCAGAGAATGGAGGTAAGTCGTCAGTCGTTCTTCTACTATCATATCTTCCTCTTTTCTTCCAAGGGAATTCTTATCCTATACATTTATCATAGAAGCGCAGACAAAGTCTATTTTCTTTTCAACTCTGACTGCGCTTCTTTATGCAGATATCTTCGCATCTGCTTATTTTCATAAAAATGCCACAGGCATCTTTATATTATACATCCATAATGATCGGAAGGATCATTGGTTTTCTCTTGGTTCTTTTCCAGATAAAGTCATTCATTGTGTCGCGGATCACAAGCTTAATCTTGCTCCAGTCAGCATGACGGCTCATCAGACATTTTTCAACCGCTTCCGTAACAACCTTCCGTGCCTCTTCCATCAGGCTTTCAGATTCACGTACATAAACAAATCCACGGGATACGATATCCGGTCCGGCAAGAAGCTGGTTGGTACGCTTTTCCAGTGTCAGAACGACAATCAGGATTCCGTCTTCTGCCAGATGCTGACGATCACGCAGAACAATATTACCGACATCGCCAACACCGAGTCCATCTACCAGAATTTCTCCTGTGTGTACCTTATCTACAACTTCTGCGCTTTCATCATCCAGTGCAAGTACATCGCCTGACTTGAGGATGAAAATGTTGTCCTTCGGAATCCCAAGAGATTTGGCAATACCTGCGTTCGCTTTCAGATGACGGTATTCTCCGTGAACCGGAATTGCATATTTTGGTTTTACCAGTGAATAGATCAGCTTCAGCTCTTCCTGGCACGCATGTCCGGATACGTGCGTATCCTGGAAAATAACATTCGCTCCCTTTTCAGAGAGTTCATTAATGATATTCGATACCGCTTTTTCATTACCCGGGATCGGATTAGAGCTTAAAATGATCGTGTCACCCGGCATGATCGATATCTTCTTATGGATATCTGCTGCCATACGTGACAGAGCCGCCATAGATTCTCCCTGGCTTCCGGTTGTGATGATCGTTGTCTTCTCTCTTGGATAGTTTTTCAACTGATCTGTCTCGATCAGCGTATTCTCCGGCACATTCAAATAGCCAAGCTCTGATGCAACCGAAATGATATTTACCATACTGCGGCCTTCTACAACTACTTTACGTCCATACTTGTAAGACGTATTGATGATCTGCTGTACACGGTCTACATTCGAAGCGAAGGTTGCTACAATAATTCTTGTATTGGAGTGTTCGGCAAAAAGCCGGTCAAATGTAGCTCCCACTGTCCTTTCTGACTGTGTAAAACCAGGTCTCTCCGCATTGGTACTGTCTGACATCAATGCCAGTACCCCTTTCTTGCCAATTTCTGCAAAACGCTGCAGATCAATCGCATCACCAAATACCGGTGTATAATCTACCTTAAAGTCTCCGGTATGCACAACAATACCTGCCGGCGAATAGATTGCCAGTGCCGATGCATCCTGGATACTGTGGTTCGTCTTGATAAATTCAATTCTGAATTTTCCAAGATTGATCGACTGTCCATGGCGCACTACTTTTCTTTTAGTTGAGCGGAGAAGATTGTGCTCTGTGAGCTTTTTCTCGATAATTCCCATAGTCAGCTTTGTTGTATAAATCGGCAGATTAATCTCTTTAAGCACATAAGGAAGCGCTCCAATGTGATCCTCATGTCCATGTGTGATCACAAAACCCTTCACCTTATCCGCATTGCTCTTAAGGTAACTGATATCCGGGATTACAAGATCGATTCCGAGCATATCATCTTCCGGGAACGACAATCCGCAATCTACTACAATAATACTGTCTTCATATTCAAAGGCAGTGATATTCATTCCGATCTTTTCAAGGCCTCCAAGCGGAATGATCTTAAGTTTTGAGTTGCTTTTTTTCTTCAATCTCACACCTCCATATATTTTATGTATCTCATCCGTACATTTAATTATCGTAAAATTCGGAGTCCGCCTCTGTGTGCGAACCCCGTTCTTATCTGTCAGAAATATTCTTTTGACAGTTCCGTCTACACTTCAATCTCCACATCCTCCAGAAGCTCTTCGAACACCTTGAGTACGGCATTAAGCTCTACTTCCTCTTCTACCATCTCATAAACGCTGTCCTTCTCTTCCGGCGCACTTGTATCCTTCAAGATCAGGCACTCTGCATCATCCTCTTCTGAATCTGCAACCAGAAGGTAAGTCACTCCATTCAGTCTGGTCTGCTCCACAACAAAAAATTCTTCTGCTTCGCCGCCTTCTCCGCATGTAAACGTTAATTTTTCATTCTTCATATACTTTCCCCTTATCGTCTGATTGTATTCCAAAGCCTGTTACTTTTGCATACCCAGAGAGTCCAGATATCCCTGCAATATAAATACAGCTGCGATCTGATCCACATACTGCTTGCGGTTCTCCCGTCTTACGCCGGATTCCATAAGTGTCCGTTCCGCTTCCACCGTTGTAAGGCGCTCATCCCACATCACGATCTCAATGCCGGTACGCCGCTTCAGCATCTCTCCAAATTCCAGTGCCTTCTCTGCCCGTTCTCCGATATCATTATTCATATGTTTCGGAAAACCGATCACAAACTTCTCTACTCCATATTCGGTTGCAAGGCTCTCAATCCTTGCCAGTGTCTTCCGAAGCTTGTTCTCGTCCTTCCTCGTAACCGTCTCCACTGCCTGTGCCGTAATCCCCAGAGGATCACTTACAGCAACACCTACGGTCTTCGTACCATAATCAAGTCCCATTATCCGCATCATATCTTCAACCTACAGTTCATGTCTGATATAAGCTTTTAATAATTCTTCTACTATCTCATCCCGCTCAACCTTCATCACAAGGCTTCTTGCTCCGTTATAGCTGGTAATGTATGTAGGATCACCGGACATAATGTATCCTACAATCTGATTCACCGGATTATATCCTTTTTCCACCAGAGCATTATATACAATTTCCAGAATATCTTTTGCCTGGATCTGTGGTCCTGTCTCTACCTGAAAAAATTGTGTATTCGTTATATCTTTCATCTTACGACCTCCAATACTTCATATTCATTTTAATATAATCTATACAAAAATTCAATGCATAATTTGTGAAAGTGAAGTAAGTTCTATCTCTTTTAACTGATTGATCCACCGGTCTGCCTGTTCCGGTTCGCATGGAACCCCAATCCGCAGATATTCCTTGGTGTGCCCTGTGACATAATTTTTCCCATCACGCTCTGTCATCTCTTCAAATAGAACTTCCACCTTTTTTCCAAGCCATCCTTCTTCATAGCGCTGCATTTTTTTGCGGTTCAGTTCCAGCATGATATTGCTTCTTCGCGTTTTTTCATGTTCCGGGATCTGCCCGTCCATCTTCGCAGCCTTCGTTCCCTGGCGCTTTGAATACTTAAATATATGAGTCTCATAAAAATTGATGCTGTCTACAAAGTCCCGGGAGGCTTCAAATTCTTCCTCTGATTCCTGCGGGAATCCTACGATCACATCGGTTGTCAGTGCCGGATTTTCAAAATACTTCCGGAGAAGCTCACATTTTTCCCGATATTCTGCCGCATCATATCTGCGGTTCATCCGTTTCAGGGTTGCATCACATCCGCTCTGCAGAGACAGGTGAAAATGCGGACATATCTTCGGCAGGCAAGCCAGTTCTTTTGCAAATTCTTCCGTCACGATACGCGGTTCCAGAGAACCCAGACGGATCCTTTTGATCCCTTCAACTCCATGTACCGCGCGGATCAGATCCAGGAGTCCTTCTGTCTGCTTTCCATTTTCATCTTTCCATTCCAATCCGTAAGAACTGAGATGGATTCCGGTAAGCACCACTTCCTGATACCCATGTTCCGCAAGTGTACGCACCTCTTCCACTACATCTTCCTTTTTCCTGCTGCGCACGCGTCCTCTCGCATAAGGAATGATGCAGTAGGTACAGAACTGGTTGCAGCCATCCTGCACTTTCAGATATGCCCTTGTATGCTCTGCTGTCCGGGAAAGATGGAGGCTCTCATACTCGAAGGTATGGTTAATGTCAATGACCTCCTGCATCTGTTCCGGAATGTCTTCTTTAAAATATTCTTCCAGAAGGCGGATCAGATCCTTTTTTTTATTATTCCCGATTACAATATCTATATTCTCATCCATCTCACCCATATCCGCCTGCGCCTGCACATAACAGCCGGCCGCTACGATCACTGCATCAGGATTCTGTTTTCGGGCACGATGGATCATCTGTCTGGACTTGCGGTCTGCCATATTCGTTACCGAGCAGGTATTGATCACATAGACATCTGCCAGATCATGAAACGGTACGATCTCATATCCGTTCTTTTCCAGCAGTTCCTGCATCGCTTCTGTTTCATAAGCATTTACCTTACAGCCCAGGTTGTGTAATGCTGCTTTTTTCATAAATTCATCCTACTTTCAATATTTATAACATTTAACGAAAATTTCATTCATTCTTCGGCGTTTTGTTCCTTGACTTTTTTACGTATAACTTTTAATATAACTATAGAAAATGAAATCAAGGAGGTGTGTTTTCAATGAAAACCGTACAAATTTCTTTAAATTCTATCGACAAAGTAAAATCATTCGTAAACGAAATCACAAAATACGATTACGATTTTGACCTGGTATCCGGAAGATATGTGATTGATGCAAAATCTATCATGGGTATCTTTAGTCTTGATCTTTCTAAACCGATCGATCTGAACATCCATGCTGAGAACCAGGATGCTGATAACATCATCGAACTTCTGAAACCATACTTAGTATAATAGAATGCGAAGTATCAGGACGCAGTACATTTTCTGTACTGCGTCCTTTCTTTTTTTGAGGAGAGCCTGAAAAAGCTCCCCTTTTTCTTTTATTATTTTACGATGATCGTCTCCACAGTATTCACTGCTTCTGCAAACAGTTCATCAATCTTTTCACTTAAGTTTTCTTCTGATTTGCGGATCACTTCTACATTCGGTTTGGTTACCGGATGTTTTGCCACGAAGATCGTACAACAGTCTTCGTATGGAAGAATGGAAGTCTCATAGGTTCCGATCTTCTCTGAAATATCTACGATCTCCTGCTTGTCAAACCCGATCAGTGGCCGATATACCGGCAATGTACATACATCGTTGGTTGCCATCAGGCTCTGCATGGTCTGGCTTGCCACCTGTCCGATACTTTCACCGGTAATAAGTCCCAGGCATCCGTCTTCTTTTGCAAAATGCTCTGCAATCCGCATCATATAACGGCGCATGATGATCGTCAGTTCATCATGTGGGCATTTTTCATAGATATAAAGCTGGATATCGGTAAAGTTGACTACATGCAGCTTGATCGGTCCTGTATATTTGGAAACCTGCTTTGCAAGATCCACTACCTTCTGCTTAGCCCTCTCGCTGGTGTACGGCGGTGCATGGAAATAGGTTGCCTCCAGTCCGACGCCACGTTTGGAGATCATATAACCTGCAACCGGACTGTCGATTCCACCGGAAAGCAGAAGCATCGCGGTTCCATTGGTCCCGATCGGCATACCGCCAGGTCCCGGAATGATCTCGGAATAGATATAAATCTCTTCTCTTACCTCTACATGAAGCAGTACATCCGGATGGTGTACATCTACCCGGATTTCCGGGAATGCATACAGAATAGCTTCTCCGAGGTCATAATTGATCTCCATTGATTTCTTCGGATAGGTTTTCTTTGCACGACGGGACTCTACCTTAAATGTGATATTCTTATCCGGATAAACCTCATCCATGTATGCGATCACATCTTTTTTCAGTTCTTCAAATCCTTTATCCTCTACGCGGACAACCGGACAGATCCCTACAATTCCGAATACTCTTTTCAGAGCTTCTACCACTTCATCTCCGTCATAATCTCCGTCACAGTCCACATAAACTCTTCCCTGTGCTTTATAAGTATGGAATAATCCATCCAGGTCTTTTAACGAATGCCTGATCTGTCTTACCAGTGCATCCTCGAACATATAACGGTTCTTTCCTTTGATTCCGATTTCTCCATATTTTATCAAATAAGTCTGAAACTTCATTCTTTCCTCCTAATGGCGTGTGTACTTTCTAAGCATCGGTACACAATTATATAATGTTTCCAGCGTATAGTCAATTTCTTCTTCTGTAGTAAATTCTGACATACTGAATCTGAGCGTTGCGTCCAGATATTCTTTTCCGGCTCCGATTCCCTTTAACACTCCGCTGATCGCCGGATGGTTGGATGCACATGCCGAACCGGATGATACATAAATCCCCTTCTCTTCCAGTGTATGAAGAAGAACCTCACTCCGGATTCCTGCAAATCCCACACTGATGATATGTGGTGCACTTGTTTCATCATAAAGTCCGTGGATCACAGTATGATCGATTTTCTGTACCCCTTCGATAAAGTGCTGTTTCAAGGCACGCATATGTGCCACCTTTTCATCCAGGTCTGTGTAAATCGTCTTTGCTGCCAGCCCGATTCCTGCAATCCCCGGTACATTTTCTGTTCCGGAACGCATGTTTTTCTGCTGCTCGCCTCCGAAAATGATCGGTTTTACTTTTGCTTTTTCATTGATATAGATAAAACCGATTCCCTTCGGTCCATGGATCTTATGTCCGCTTACAGAAAGCATATCGATTCCCATCTTTTTCGGGCAAATCTTATATTTTCCAAATCCCTGTACTGCATCCACATGGAACAGGATATTTTTATTATAAGCCTTTACGATCGCAGATGCTTCTGCAATCGGCTGAACCGATCCCACTTCGTTATTCACATACATGACCGATACCAGGATCGTCTCGTCACAGAGCGCTTCCTTTAACGCATCCAGGCGGATCCGTCCATACTCATCAACCGGAAGATAGGTCACACGATAGCCCTCCTCCTCTTCCAGGTAACGCATGGTATTGAGAATTGCCGGATGTTCAATTGAACTGGTGATCAGATGCTTGCCGGCACGGTGATTGGCACGTGCACCTCCGATCAATGCAAGGTTGTCACTTTCTGTTCCACCGGATGTGAAATAAAGTTCCTTTTCCTGCACCTTCAGAATCTTTGCAAGTGTCTCCTTCGCCTCACGAACATACGCTTCTGCATCCACACCTTTTTTATGCATGGAGGATGGATTGCCGTAATCCTCACACATCACTTTTCCAACTATATCCCGAACACACTCATAGGCTCTCGTTGTTGCTGAATTATCCAGATAAACTTCCATTTTTCTTTGTCTCCCAAACACTTCTTCTCTTTATCTTATGCAGTTCTTTGCCTGCCGGTCTACTGTTCCAGTTCAAACATCAGTACAGCAAGCGTTGCAAGTCCGGCTGTCTCTGTCCGCAGGATCCGCCTGCCCAGGGTGATGACCTTCGCCCCCATACTGACTGCTGCATCAACTTCTTCCGGTTCAAATCCACCCTCTGGTCCGATAAAAATCCCAACAGACTGTCCACTTTTAATCTGGCGGATCACTTCTCTTGTCACTTCCATACCACCTGCAAGTTCATACGGAAGCAACGTCACATCAAGCTCTTCTGCCATTTTCAGTGCTTCTTTATACGAAAGCGGCATGGTAACTTCCGGGATCCGGCTTCTTCCGGCCTGCTTTGCCGCACTTTCTGCGATGGAATTCCAACGGTCTGCTTTTTTCGCTGCTTTCTTATCATCCAGACGAACAACAGAACGCTTCATTGCTACAGGAATCACCTGATACACGCCAAGCTCCACCGCTTTTTGCACGATCAGCTCCATCTTGTCGCTTTTGGGAAGCCCCTGGAAAAGATACAGCTTTGACGCCGGTTCCGTGTCCGCTTCCATCTCTTCCAGAATATGCAGAACCGCCACATCTTCTTCATAGGCTTCCACCTCGCAAAGATAGGTTCTTCTTTCTCCGTCACTGATTTCAGCCTTTTCATGCAGCTTCATCCGGAGCACATTCTTCATATGATTAACATCTCCGCCTTCAATCCGGATCTTATCTCCGGAGATCTGCTGTGGTGTTACAAAAAAATGATGCATCTTTTCTGATCCTCTCTGCCTACGCTTTCGTTTCTTTTCTCGCTGTTACAGATACCCATTCTCCCTGATGATGAACCTCCAGGACCGTGAGTCCTGCTGCCTCTACCGCTGCTTTTACCGTCTCCTCCTTGTCTTCGATGATACCACTTGTCACGTAGATACCACCGTCTTTTAACTGGTTCACGATCACCGGTGTCAGCGGCACCAGTACGTCTGCAAGAATATTCGCCACAACGATATCATAGCATCCATAACCAACTTTATCCTGAACCGCTTTATCATCAATGATATTTCCGATCATTACTTCGTATTTATCCTTTGAAATACCGTTGACTTCCATATTTTCATAGGTTGCATCAATCGCACACGGATCCAGGTCTGTTCCTACAGAATACTTTGCACCGAACATCAGCGCCAGCATTCCAAGAATTCCACTTCCGCATCCTACATCCAGAATTCTGGTGTCCTCTGTCACATATTTGCGGAGCTGACGGATGCAGAGCTGTGTGGTCTCATGCATTCCGGTTCCGAATGCAGTTCCCGGATCGATATGCACGATCATCTTGCCTTCATCTTCCGGCTTTACTTCTTCCCAGGACGGAATGATCAGGATATCATCCACATAGAACTGGTGAAAATATTTTTTCCAGTTATTGACCCAGTCCACATCCTCTGTCTGGGATTCTTCTATCGTTCCTTCACCTACTTCCACATAGGCACGCATATCTTCCAGTTCATTTTTCACAGCTTCCAGAAGACTTTCTTTATCTTCATCTTCTTCCAGATAGAAACTGATATATGCGATGCCGTCATTGATTCCTGTCTCCGGAAGGATATCAACAAACATCTGCTCTTTTTCCGCCTGTGTCATCGGAATCTTATCCTCAATTTCGATTCCCTGTACACCAAGGTCCATCAGCATACTACTGACAATGTCTTCTGCCTCGGTTGTTGTCTTTAATCTGAATTTATTCCACTTCATATTGGTTCTCCTTTTATTGTTGTCCAAGCAAATAATCAATAAACTGCTGTGCAGTACGTCCGCTTAATCCGCCATGGCTCAGTTCCCATTTGTTTGCCTCCAAAAGAAGCTTTTCCTCTTCCATCTCGACACCATAACGATCTGCAAGCGTGGTGACAATCTTCTGGAATTCTTTTTTATCCGGTTTTCCAAAATAAATGGTCACGCCGAATCTTGCTACCAGCGAAAGTTTCTCCTGTACGGTATCATTGGTGTGCAGTTCTTCATCTCTGTCGGCTTTATCTTTGAATGTCTCACGTACCAGATGTCTTCTGTTGGAAGTTGCATAGATCAGGATATTATCCGGTTTCTTCTCCAGACCGCCTTCGATCACCGCTTTCAGATATTTGTACTCAATCTCGAATTCTTCAAAAGAAAGATCATCCATATAAATAATAAATTTGTAATTCCGGTTCTTGATCTGTGCGATCACATCATTCAGGTCTTTGAACTGATGCTTGTACACTTCGATCATACGAAGTCCCTGGTCATAATACTGGTTCAGGATTGCCTTGATCGAAGAAGATTTACCGGTTCCGGCATCACCAAAAAGCAGACAGTTATTAGCTTTTTTACCCTTTACAAATGCCTCGGTATTATCGATCAGTTTCTTCTTGGCAATGTCATAGCCCACCAGATCATCCAGATGGACGTGTGCGATCTTGGTGATCGGCACGATCTGTGCTCCTTCTTCCGTATGCTCAATACGGAATGCCTTGTGAAGTCCGAAAGTTCCCACTCCGAATTCTTTGTAGAACTGGGTTACAGTTGTCTTAAATTCTTCTGCATCATCTGTCTGTGCAAGAGCTTTGCTTAAGTCGCAGATCCGGTCGCGAATCCTCTTGTTAAATACATGTCCCTTGGCATTGACCGGATGATATTCCTCAATCAGTTCCAGACTGTCTGTACCGAGCTTTTCACCCATCTCTTTCAGATCATATTCGAACAGTTCTTTGAAAATCTGAAAATCATGAAGGGCTGCTTTATTGACGCTTCCCTCTACCTCTCCTACCACTTCACAGGCTGTGCTGTAAGCATTCTCACTGTTGGCAAGCAGGAAGGTCAGGAAGGTATGCCAGAGGTTTCCTTCAAATCCATAGTTTGCAGCCAGTTCGATCAGCTCATTTAAATTTTCGAAAAGAAGGCTCTTCAAATCCTCTTTATTATAATAATC
Source organism: Coprococcus sp. LG101-27 (assembly GCF_027695515.1). Taxonomy (NCBI): domain Bacteria; kingdom Bacillati; phylum Bacillota; class Clostridia; order Lachnospirales; family Lachnospiraceae; genus Coprococcus; species Coprococcus sp. LG101-27. Next base: position 235,765 of record NZ_JAQEUJ010000001.1, on the reverse strand, counting down.
ATTATCTGCATTGTCGATCAGAAATGTCATGTCCCGAAGCAGATCTTCATGTTCCATATAACGATATAATATCAGTTCATTTGTTCTCATAGCCGTGTCCTCTCTTTTTCAGTCTAATAATTTCCAAGGATTTTCAGGTTCAATGCTTCTTCCCTGAGTCCACGGATCGCATTTTTCACTGCCGCATCTGCCAGATTTCCTTCAAAGTCCACAAAGAAACGATATTCCCAGCTTTTTCCTTCTACCGGTCGGGATTCAATCTTTGTCATGTTCAGGTCATTGTAAATAAAATGGGAAAGCAGATGGTACAACGATCCACTCTCATGCGGTATTTCAAAGCAAATACTGATCTTGGATGCATTTTTCAGGAATACCTTCTGGTTCGTGACAATGATAAATCTTGTACTGTTGTCAGATTCGTCATTGATCTCTCTTGCCAAAATATCCAGTCCGTAAAGCTCTGCTGCATATTCGTTGCAGACAGCTGCCTGCGTGGTATCCTGGTCTTCCATCATCTTCTTGGCCGCCATAGAAGTATTGGCAACACTGATCTGCTGCCAGGTTCCGTGTTCATCCAGAAAATGGGATGTCTGCATCAGTCCCTGTGGATGTGAATACACTCTTTCAATGCTGGAAAGTGTAGTTCCTTTCACTCCGGCAAGCATATGCTTAATCGGAAGGACCGTCTCTCCTACAATGTAATTTTCAAATTCCACCAAAAGGTCATACACCTGTGTCACCGGACCTGCGGAAGAATTTTCAATTGGAAGGACTGCATAATCTGCGCTTCCCTCTTCAATTGCTTCCATTGCATCACGGAATGACGGTACATGGAAGTTTTTCACATTTTTCCCAAAATATTTTAACATAGCTGCCTGGTTGTTGGCTCCTTCCACTCCCTGGAAGACCACACGTGCACCATCAAGATCCAGCTGATCCAGTCCGATAAAGGGAAGTCTTCCCAGAACTCCTTCCTCAGAAAGACGCTGGTACTGCAGCTTTCTGCTCATGCTCATCAGCTGTTCAAAAAGCTCCCGGATCCCTTTTTTGTTAAAATCTGTGGACACCTTTTCTGCTACTGCTGCCAGTTTCTCGTTCTCTCTTGTCTTATCAAATACTTTTCGTCCGTTCTTTATCTTATATTCTGCAACTCCTTCGCAGACCTTCATACGTCTCTCATAAAGCGTGGTGATCTGGTCATCGATCACATCCAGCTCTTTTCTCATCTCTTCCAGACTCTGCATTGTCCCACTCCTTATCGTTTTATCCTTATGTCTTCTTACGCTGACGTTACTAATTTTTCATTATAATATATTTTTTCTGTAAAATCTACATTTCTTCGCAAACCCGATCAGAAAAAACATGTAAAACTTTGTTGAAATAACCATGTTTTTGTTATATTATAGATAAAGAATATATGAACCCGCACATATTCTGCGGTTATTTTTAAGGAGGTTTCTTATGAGACATTTAATGAGTCCTTTAGATTTTTCTGTGGAAGAGCTCGATAAGCTTATGGATCTTGCAGGTGATATCGAAGCTCATCCGGAAAAATATGCACATGCTTGCGCAGGCAAAAAGCTTGCCACTTTATTCTATGAGCCAAGTACCCGTACCCGACTGAGTCATGAAGCAGCAATGATGAATCTCGGTGGTAATGTACTTGGCTTTTCTTCGGCAGCTTCCAGCTCTGCTACCAAAGGGGAAAGCGTAGCAGATACGATCCGTATGGTTTCCTGCTATGCAGATATCTGTGCGATCAGACATCCAAAAGAAGGTGCACCGATGGTTGCAGCGCAGCACTCTTCAATCCCGGTGATCAACGCAGGTGATGGCGGACATCAGCATCCTACACAAACACTGACTGACCTTTTAACCATCCGTTCTTTAAAAGGACGTCTGAATAATCTGAAGATCGGACTCTGTGGAGACCTCAAATTCGGTCGTACCGTACATTCTCTGATCAATGCCCTGGTGCGTTATGAGAACATCGAGTTTGTACTTATTTCACCGGAGGAACTCCGTCTGCCAAGTTATGTACGCAAAGACGTACTGGATAAGAAAAATATCCCATATACAGAAGTAGAACGCCTGGAGGATGCCCTTCCGGATCTCGATATCCTTTATATGACACGTGTTCAGAAAGAACGTTTCTTCAATGAGGAAGATTATGTCCGTATGAAAGATTTCTACATCCTGGACAAAGGGAAAATGGAACTTGCGCCAAAAGATATGCTGGTTCTCCATCCACTTCCGCGTGTCAACGAAATTTCTGTTGAAGTTGATGATGATCCAAGAGCTGTTTATTTCAAGCAGGTACAGTATGGTGTCTATATCCGTATGGCACTGATCCTGACACTTTTGGATATTCATGTAGATTAAGGGAGGCGAAAGACATGGTTGAAAATACACTGAACATTGGGAAAATTTCAGAGGGCTTCGTACTGGATCACATCAAAGCAGGAAAAAGCATGGATATCTACAAATATCTGAAACTTGATCAGCTTGACTGCTGCGTAGCCATCATCAAGAATGCCAAAAGTAACAAGATGGGTAAAAAGGATATCATCAAGATTGAATGCCCGATCGATATCATTGATCTGGATATCCTTGGTTTTGTCGATCATAATATCACGGTAAATATTATCGAAGATTCCAAGATTGTTGAGAAAAAAGAACTGAAACTGCCATCTGAAATCAAGAATGTGATCAGATGCCACAATCCGAGATGTATTACTTCGATTGAACAGGGACTGGATCATGTGTTTGTACTGACTGATCCGGAGAACGAAGTGTATAGATGTAAATACTGTGAAGAGAAATACAACAGAAAGCGGGGCTAGCGTCGGCTTGTTAGACTAGGCGGACAGGTGCCACGCAAAGGACGCATGAAAAAAGAAATTTTTTCATGCGTCCTTTATTTTTTGTCTCCTTCGTACAGTAAGAAAGGAGATCTTGGTATTGCTCGTCCTGTTTTCTGCAATATGTTTGTCCGGCACAGCATACAGTGGATATTGACCGAATGCAGTCATAGATTTTCCATCCATCCTTATCTTTTATCCAATAGCTTTTTATAAGAAAGATCAATCACAAACGCTCCAAGTGGCGCTGTCAGCACGATTGCAAGTACTGCCACCGTAAGTACCATATCCCCACAGGCAAATCCCAGCGAAAGCGGAATTCCTCCAATTGCTGCCTGCACGGTTGCTTTCGGTGTATACGCCATCATCACAAAGGCTTTTTCTTTTCCTCGAAGACTGGTTCCAAGCAGACATACAAATACACCCAGCATCCGGAACACCAATGCGCCTGCAATCAAAAGCACCGCCTTGATTCCAACCTTTCCCAGATACCCGATATTGACCGTTGCCCCCACCAGTACAAACAGGAACACCTCTGCTCCAACCCAGAGTTTCCCGTATTTTACAGAGATTCTTTTTGTAACAACCTCCCGTTTTTTCTGCAGTCCAATTCCAATAAACATAATTGCGATCAGTGCAGAAAATGTGATTGCAGTTGTCATTTTATCTTCGATCGTAACCAGCAGGAACGAAATACTCAAAATGATCAGAACCTTTGTGGTATCCCGAATGTGAACTTTTTTAAAAAAGCATGACAGCAGGACCCCGATCAGCAGTCCGATCGCAATTCCCAGAATGATCGATACCGGGATATTTACAAAGCTGATGACCGAAGCCCCTTTTCCCTGCATCATTCCAACAAAGGTAGAAAATAATACGATCACATAGACATCATCTACCGATGCTCCGGCAAGGATAAGCTGTGGGATTCCTTCCTTTACTCCATATCCTTCCTCCATCATCTTTACCATTCTCGGCACCACAACCGCCGGTGAAACGGCCGCAAGCACTGCTCCCATAATTGCAGCTTCCAGCAAGGTGATTCCCATCAGTTTCGGTGCAATCAAAAGCATTCCCAGGAGTTCAAAGCTTGCAGGGACAAAGCACATCATCACTGCGGATCTTCCTATTTTCTTCAGTCCTGACAGATCCAGCCCAAGCCCTGCCCTTGTCAGAATGATAATCAGGGCAATTTTCCGGAGTTCGGATGAAATTCCAAGAATACTGCTGTCCAGCAGATTCAAAACATACGGTCCGAGAACCACACCGGTCGCCAACATCCCAAGCAAACCTGGCAATTTGATCTTCTGACAGATCCAACTCATACACATTCCAACAAGCAGGATCAGCGCAATACTTAATAACATAAAAAATACCTCCTATAGACGCAGAAAAACAAAAGCGAATATGTCTTCGAAACTTCTGGTATTTGTCCATAAAAATCTTTCCCTTGATTTTAAAACAAATCCAGCATATTATCCAGATACAATTCCTCTCTTACATGCAGCTGATATTCCGGCTTTGTCATATAATACAGTAGAAATTCCAGGATCAGCGCACTTCCAAGTCCCCTGCCTTCGATCTTAAAATTTGTAAATCCCATCGGCAAATAGATATTTTTGATATCATCTACACTGATAAATCCCGGATTTGTCATTGCTTTTGAAAAACGATAGCCTTCCTTTGCATTTGGCGCAGTACACCGGTGTTCCTCTCCATCTTCTCCGAGATTCTTCCGGCTCACATCCTCATAACAGGCTTTCCGGTCCCTGCAGCCGAACCAACAACACTCATTACACAGGAATTCAACTTTATCCTTCTGACCTTCTGATAATGTATTCCATTTATCCAACATCTTATTCAGACGGAAATCCGGCACGACATATTGAAAATCTTCTCTCTGGATTTCCCGCAGACACTCCTGAAATTCGGTCAACACTTTCGTGGTAGATGAGACCAGATAGAACCCCGGATACTTCTTTTTCAGATAATCCACCAGCAGCTCTGAGTGCACGATCACACCGTTTTTCACACCTGTGCTTTTCTCAAACAACTGACAAAGCATATTGCATCTCTGATCCGCAAGGTGCTCTTTCCTGAGCAGAGAATTACTAAAAGTCAGACGGGCAGAAATCCCGTACTTCTGCATAAGTGCAAGCACTTCTTCCGGCTCAGCTTCTCCTGCTTCCACACGTCCTCCGCCCCACAGGCAGTCTTCCGGGGCTCCATAAATGGAACCAATCTCACACCAGTCATAGAAATACTCCCTGTGTGTATAAAACAGCGGCAAAAAAAGTCTGTACAGTTCATAAAATTCAAACAAGCCCGGAAGATGGTAATATGCTACATTTCCTCTTTCCCGACTTTGAAAACGATCATTCCTCATTTGACACTCCTACATAATTTTAATCCTCCTAAAACTACCATATTTTTCAAACGATTGTCAAACGGATTATCACGTTTTTTTATTTTTCATTCCACTCAAAAAATCATTCACACAATACTACGATATCATAAAAATTAAAGCTTTTTAAAGGGCACCGCAACAAAAAAAGAATCTATATCCTTCATGAATATGAATACAGATTCTTTTCAAAATTTCTCAATTAAAAATAAAAAAGCAAGCAAAACGATAAGCCGGGTTATGTCGTGGACGTTCATCTATCCAGTTCTGCTGTTGCCAGCAGACTCAAGCGACCAACCTGAAGCATGACGGGCCGCCATACCACTTCTTTTCGGTCTTGCTTCGGATGGGGTTTACATATGCCCTGTGTGTTACCACCCAGGCGGTAGTCTCTTACACTGCCCTTCCAACCTTACCTGCATCTGCAGGCGGTATATTTCTGTTGCACTATCCTTAGAGTCACCTCTACCGGACGTTATCCGGCATCCTGCCCTGTGAAGCCCGGACTTTCCTCGTCTGCGGCCTTTCGGCACCTGCATCCGCGAACGTCTGTCTTACTTGCCTTAGATACTTTATCACATTTTTTTATCAGTGTAAAGGATTTCTTCTACACCCCCGGATCAACCTGCAGCTCATTTCCGTCTGCTGCCGTTGTCGCAAGAGTATCACAACGTTCATTCTGCGGGTGTCCATCATGCCCTTTTACCCAATTGAAGTTCACCTGGTGCGGCTTTTTCGCTTCCAGAAGACGCTTCCACAGGTCGGTATTCTTGACCGGCTCATTCTTCCCACGCTTCCAGCCCTTTTTGATCCATCCCTCGATCCAGTGCTGATTGAATGCATTGACCACATATTGGGAATCAGAATAAAGCTCTACCTCGCAAGGTCTGTTGAGCGCTTCCAGCCCCCGGATGACAGCCATCAGCTCCATCCGGTTATTGGTTGTCCGCACATAGCCGCCGGAAAGCTCTTTAACGTGAAGTTCTCCCTTCGGGTCTACATATTCCAGAACAACTCCATAACCGCCCGGTCCGTCCGGATTACCTCTTGCCGCTCCATCTGTATAAATACTGACTTTCATAAATTGTCTCCTTATAGTTCAAATACCTGTCCCATTTCCCGGATCCGCATGATCTTCTCCCGGTATGGTTCTGATACTTCCATTCCGATAAGCCGATCCTGCACCTCGTACTGCTTCCACATATGCATCGGAAATACAATCTTCGTATCCGTATGCCGCATATACCAGTCAAAGCCCCAGTAAAACTGCTCTTCCTGTCTCGGGTCAAGCACGACAAATGCAAGATCGATCTTCTCACCGACCAGCGTTTCAATCTCCTTTTGATAATCGCCGCGCATCATCCGGTTATACGCATCATCTTCCTCTTCCCAGTGCCACCAGTTCAGATCCCCTGCATGATAAATGATCCTGTCTTCGCATCTTACCAGAAAGGCAACCCCTTCATCGGTTGAGCGCAGACTTTTTACCTTTGTATCCCCGACAGTAATCTCATCCCTTTTTCGCATGAAATGTTCCGATGCACGCTGCTCCTTTTTCGCAATTCTGATATCCTTCGGGAAAATATATTCCACATCCGGATACACATCCGCAAGCTTCAGGATCTCTCTGTTAAAATGATCCGGATGGGAATGGCTGGCAAATACCAACAGCTTCTTCGCTGGATCAAACTCCGGCATCGTTCCTTCATAATAGTCAAATAATAGAATATGGGATTCCAGTTCCACCGAAAATCCGCTGTGTCCGATATACGTCACCCTCATCTGTCTGCCTACTCCTCAACATCATCATGTTCACCGACTGCCGTCTCTGTCGCATAAACAATCTCCGGAAGAACATATTCCAGACACTCTTTAATGATCTTCGGACTTCCCGGAAGATTGACGATCAGGGATTTACCCCGGATACCTGCTGTTCCTCTCGTCAGCATTGCCCTTTTTCTGGTCCGTGTCATAAAAAGACGCATCGACTCTCCGATCCCCGGAATCTCCTTATCGACCACTGCCTTTGTCGCTTCCGGAACACAGTCCTCTTCTCTGCATCCGATCCCACCGATCGTAAGGATCAGATCTGCCATCTGTGCATCCGCGATCTTCGCAAGGATCTTGCGGATAACCTCCCTGTCATTTGGTACCGGCTGTACAAGCTCTGTCTTGAAGCTGACCTGATCGAGCACTCTTCGCACGATTGGCGAACACGTATCATCCTTCTGTTTTCTGTATATCATGGTGTCTGCTGATACAATTGCTACTTTCATAGATGTCCCTCTTTTCTTTTCTCCTCACGTATAGATTTCATGGTATCTTATATGACCATTCATTCCATGAAAATGTATCCCCTAACGTATAGACTTTAGTATAACATACTCTCGGATTGCCATGCAAGTTTCCTGCCGCCAATCGAATTGATTTAAGAAAAATTTTAGATAATGATGCAAACCATACCTCCGTTGCTGTCATTGACGATCTTCTGCATGGTGTCCTGCAGTTTTGCCTGACTCTCATCTCCGATCATGGCGATCTTGTTTCGCACGCCATCCATCACCAGCTCTTCGATCGATTTTCCGAAAATATTGGTTCCCCAGACTCCATCCGGGCTCTTTGCCGCCTCATTGATATAATTTACCAGATCCTTTGCCTGCTGCTCACTCCCCACGATCGGTGCGATCTCGGTCTCAATGTTAGCTCGGATCATATGGATAGAAGGTGCTTCCGAACGGATCTTTACTCCGTATTTATTGCCCTGCCGGATTACCACTGGATCGTCCAGCCGGATTTCTTCTCTTGTCGCGCTGACTACACCGTAGCCTTTCATTTTAACCGAAGCAAGTGCATCTTTGACACTTTCATATTCTTTCTGGAGCATGGCAAGATTACGCACTGTATGGATCAGATCATATTCCCCGCTGATCTGCGTTCCGGTCAGATCACTTAACATTTCATAATAACAGCTATCTTCCACCTTGATTTCAACCGAGATCTCACCGGTATCCATGGACACACCTGTTACATTTACTGCATTTATGTAGGTACTCTGCTCCGGCTTCCGGATCTCCATCGCATCCCGGATTTCTCCGATTCTGCCCATGACTTCTCTTGCATAAGATACCAGCTCTTCCCGGACCTTGTGATCTGCTGTAAGTATTTCCACCCATTTTGGAAGGAAAAATTTTACTTCTGTGACCGGAAATGCAAAGAGCACATTTTCCATGATCCGGTGGATATCTTCTTCCCGGAGCTGTTCACAGTTGACCGGAAGTGCCGTTACCTGATATTCTTTCTGGATTTCTTCTGCCACGTTTTTTGCCTCTGCGCTGTACGGTTTCCGGGTATTGACCAAGACCACGAACGGCTTGCCAATGCTTTTCAGCTCCTGGATCGTTTTCTTTTCTGCCGCCCGGTAGCTGTTTCTGGGAAGCTCTCCGATACTTCCGTCTGTCGTCACAACAATCCCGATCGTGGAGTGGTCATGGATTACCTTTTTCGTCCCGATTTCTGCCGCCTTTGTAAACGGAATTTCTTTTTCGTTCCACGGCGTTTTCACCAGACGTTCTGCTCCATTTTCCATGTGACCGGCGGCTCCCTCCACCATATAGCCCACACAATCGATCAGACGCACCAGCACACTCACATCCTTTGCGAGCTGGATTTCGGCAGCTTCTTTTGGCACAAATTTCGGCTCCGTTGTCATGATGCTCTTCCCTGACGCAGACTGCGGAAGCTCATCCACCGTCCGCTCTTTTGCATGCTCATCGGTCATTTTCGGCAGCACCAGCACATCCATAAAACGCTTGATAAAGGTTGATTTGCCACTCCGTACCGGTCCTACCACACCCAGATAGATCTCTCCATTCGTCCGGCACTGTATATCCTTGTATAAATCAAATGTATCCATACACTGTCCCCCTTTGATTGCTGATACAGTGTATGCGGGCTTTCCCCTGTTTAGAACAACTATACTGCCAGTTCACTTTTACTTTCTTGCCATCAATTTCAAAATCGGGTATGATAAATGGTAACAAAAAAACGTATTACAGGCACGTAATGCCTTTCATTTATCAGAAAATCTTATCGGGATTTTCTTACAGTCAAAAAAGGAGGTATCCTATGCACGTAGGAAGAAAAGCACAGAAAAGAGAAAAAAAAGCCATGTCTGTCTCCCTGTACGGGAATCTGTTTTTCGTTATCGTTGAGATCGTCATGGCAATCTACACCAGTTCCCAGGCAGTTCTTCTGGACGCAATCTATGACGGAGTCGAGTTCTGCATGCTCCTGCCGTCGCTTTTTCTGATTCCGCTACTTTACAAGCCATCCAATGAAAAGCACCCGTTCGGTTATATGCAGATTGAATCTATGTTTGTCGTTGTCAAGGGCATTACCATGACTGGCGTTACCGTCGGGCTGATCCTGAACAATATCGAAATCATGATCCATGGTGGCAGAAAAGTCGCTTTTGATACCATTGCCTGGTTTGAATTATTTGCATTTTTTCTGGGAATTACCGTATCCATTTATCTCCAATATAAGAATCGTCTGATGGATTCCCCAATGATCACAATGGAAATGGAAGGCTGGGAGATCGACAGTATTGCCTCTTTCGGTATGGCAATTGCCTTCTTTCTTCCGGTTCTGCTGCCTTTTCTATGGTTCAGACCCATAACACCTTATCTTGACCAGATCATTACCGTCACCCTGTCCATCTTTATGCTGCCGACGCCGATAAAGACGGTAATAACCGGACTTCGGGATCTGTTCCTGATCCCGCCGGAGGAAGAGACTGTTGAGGAAATTAAAGAAACGATCGAACCTGTCCTAAATGCCTATGGTTACAAAAAACTCTACTATGACATTCTCCGTACCGGGAGAAAGCTCTGGATCAGTGTTTACATCACCTTTGACAAAGATCTGGTTTCCATTACCCGGTTTAAGATCGTACAGAATTTCTGTATCCAGGCTCTTGCGAAAAAATATACGGATTTTTATTTTGAACTTCTGCCGGATATTGTGTTTACCACGGATGATGAGGCATTGACCAATCATATCGTAAACCAGTCGGAAGAAGTGGATCAGAATGCAAAATTTGCAGACTGAATTATCTGATCTTTATTCTTTAAAAATACTCATTTTCCAAGAAAAGCTGCCTTAATCGGCAGCTTTTCCTTTAAATTCTTTGATTGGATTCTTGATAAATTTTATATACTGCTTTCTCAGCCATTCGATCAGCTTCGTCAGATACCGAAGTACCGGCTCAGTCGCAATAGAGAATACTACAAAAAGCATAATGCATTTTCTGGACATTCCCGTAATCGCAAATAACTGTGGCAGGAAGATACTGCATCCTAACAGTCCGATCACACATCCGATCCAGACGATCATACGCAGTACATTCATCGGCTGACAGATCCGGTAAAGAATCATGAATCCGACAATTGCAAGCAGCATCGTCGCCGCTGTAGAAATATCTTTGGATGCAACTCCGAACGTCTGTCCAAATACAACCAGCGCACCAACTGCAAGTACATCCGTAAGTCCTGCCGGAAGTGCCTTTAAGAACACATTGGTCAGGAAATGTCCCTTAATGATATCCCGGTTCGGCTGCAGTGCCAGGAAGAATGCCGGAATACCGATCGTATACATACTGATCAGCGATACCTGGGATGGCTCCAACGGATAGGTGATCATAAAGACTGCCGAGAAAATTGCAAGCAGGAAGGAAAAAATATTCTTCACCAGGAACAGACTTGCTGAACGCTGAATGTTATTGACAACTCTTCTTCCTTCCAGAACAACCTCCGGCATCCTTGAAAAATCGGATTCCAGAAGTACCACCTGGGACGCCTGGACCGCAGCATCGCTTCCTGATGCCATCGCCACCGAACAGTCTGCATCCTTCAGAGCAAGTACATCATTAACACCATCACCGGTCATAGCGACCGTCATTCCCTGCTTTTTCAGTGCCTGCACAAACTGTCTTTTCTGTTCCGGGATTACCCTTCCGAAGACCGTATATTTGCTCACCGCAAGGGCAATATCTTCTTCAGTCTTTAATGTTCCTGCATCCACATAATTCTCTGCGCCTTCAATTCCGGCCTGCTTCGCAGTCTCCGATACGGTGATCGGATTATCACCGGAAATAACTTTTATCGCAACACCCTGGTCCGCAAAATATTTGAAAGTCGCAGGCGCTTCTTCCCTGACTTTATTGAGAAGGAGGACATAACCAAGCGGCGTTACCGTTCCAGTCAACGGCTTACCATCCGGCTCTCCATCATAGCTTCCAAATACCAGTACACGGAACCCCTTGGACGTATACTGTTCTATTCTTCCCTGATACTTTGTATAATCCTCACGCAGGACAAATTCCGGTGCACCAAGCACATATGCCTGATCTTTGAAAATTACTCCGCTATATTTGACCGTGGAAGAAAAAGGAATCACTTTTTCCGGCACTTTATCTGAATGCTCTGTAAAATGTTCTTTCATCGCACACATCGTGCTGTTATCCGCGTCCATTCCTTTGACAAAATCGCCGATCATCCGGTTCAGATCCGGCATCTTTTCTTCGTCATAGGCCTTGGCTTTCGCCACTTCGCTGACACACATACTGTCTTCCGTGATCGTACCTGTCTTATCAACACAAAGCACATTCACCCGCGCCAGAGTCTCGATACTCTTCATATCATGGAGCAATACCTTCTTCGATGCAAGACGCATTGCGCTCACCGCAAGTGCCACGCTTGCAAGAAGATATAATCCTTCCGGGATCATACCGATCACTGCAGCAACCATGGAGATAATACTCTGCCGGAAGCTGTCGTGATTATAGAAATAACTCTGCACGAACAAAATGATTCCTATCGGGATCAGTGCGATTCCGACCATTTTTACCAGCTTGTCCAGGGAATGGATCATCTCCGACTGTTCCCCCTGCTGCATGGCTTTTGCTTCCAGAGTCAGCTGTGAAATATAGGAATCTGCTCCAACCTTGTCCAGACGTGCATGACAGCTTCCTGATACCACAAAACTACCTGACATCAGATGGTCTCCACGCTTTTTCGTGATCTCATCGGATTCACCGGTAAGTAAAGATTCATTGACCTGGACCTCGCCAGCTTCAACGACCGCATCTGCACAGATCTGGTTCCCTGCACGAAATACAACAATGTCGTCCACAACCAGCTGATCCGCCTCCAGATTCAGCGATACCCCTCCACGGATTACTTCTGCGTGCGGTGCATTCAGCATGGTCAGCCTATCCAGTACTTTCTTGGAACGGATCTCCTGAATGATCCCGATCAGTGTATTGCAGATGATGACCGGCAGGAATGTCAGATTTCGAAAAGAACCTACCAGGCACAGCAGGATCGCCAGAATCAGAAAGATCAGGTTGAAATAGGTAAATATATTATTATGAACAATCTCTTTTGTCGTAAGTCCCGGTGGAGCAACCTCATCATTGGTCCAGCCATTCTCTTCCCTTATCCGGATCTGCTCGGGATTAAGACCTACCCGGTAGTCTGGAACCACACGCTGGATCTCGCCGCGAACGACTTCTTCCTCTTGTGTTTCTTTTTCTTTTTTTCCGAATTTCATACAAAAAATCCTCCTGTATACACGCCATTATACGCCTATACGGAAGGATTTTCCATTAAGACTTTATGAAATTTCTTTGAAACTTTAATCTCACGGAAGGTTACTGTATTCGCTGCGCCCGTCACGCATCATCAGTTCACTTACCGCATCCTTTGCGGGTTTGCCTTCAAAAAGTACCTGATTGACCTTTTCCACGATTGGCATGGATACCTCATATTTTTCAGCCAGCTCTCTTGCCGCTTTTGCTGAATACACACCCTCAACTACCATCTTGACTTCAGCCATCGCTTCTTCCATCGTCATTCCCTCACCGATCAGAACACCTGCCTTACGGTTACGACTGTGCTTACTTGCACAGGTGACGATCAGATCACCGATTCCGGTAAGTCCGGTAAAGGATTCCAGCTTTCCGCCCATCTTTACACCAAGTCTTGTAATCTCTGCAATTCCTCTGGTGATCAGAGCAGCTTTGGTGTTATCCCCATATCCGAGTCCATCTGCAACTCCGGCTGCAAGTGCAATGACATTTTTCAGGGAGCCACCAAGCTCAATTCCTTTGATATCCGGACTCGTATAAACGCGGAACACATCATTCATAAAAATTTTCTGCAGATAAATGGCGGTTTCTTCTGTCTCTGCTCCGACTACAACCGTTGTCGGAAGTTCGCGGCTTACTTCTTCCGCGTGACTTGGACCTGAAAGAACAGCTACATTTGCCTGCGGAATCTCTTCTTCAATCTGCTCGGAAAGTGTCTTTAAAGTACCCTCTTCAATTCCTTTTGCCACATTGACCAGAATCTGCTCTTCCTTTACATACGGGCACATTTTCTTCGCCGTAGCTCTGGTTGCCATAGACGGAACTGCAAGAACGACCACATCTTTTCCTTCCACGCTTCCCTGCAGATCTGTTGTGATCTCGATCTCCTCCGGGATATGAACGCCCGGAAGCTTACTTGGATTTTCCCGCTTCTCCCTGATCTCATCTGCTTCTTCTTTTAAATAAGACCAGATGGTTACATGATGTCCGTTTTTATTCAGTACCAGCGCCAGGGCCGTTCCCCAGCTTCCTGAACCGATAACTCCGATTTCTGCCATAATTATTACCTCTTATTTTTTCTTTTTTGAAAAACTGATCTTACTCTCTGTACCATTTCTCAAACGTCCGATATTCGCACGGTGGCGGATAAATGCAGAGAGAACAAAAAGTGCTCCGATTCCATACATTTCAAACAGATACTTCTGCGCCATTCCAAACATTCCCATCTGTCCGTCAATAACAAGTCCGACAAGGAACAGTACGGAAATCACCAGCGATCCCAGTGATACATAACGTGTCACGGCAACAATTACAATAAACACAATCAGACATACTGCCGCAATCCGAATATCTGTAGATAAGATCATACCTGCCGTAACTGCAATTCCCTTTCCGCCCTTGAACTTCAGATAGAATGGAAAATTATGTCCGAGCACTGCCCCAAAACCTGTATACAGCGAAAGGAGCGGTAAAATATCTGCGTGAGACTGTCCGTAAATTCCGCGGACCACCAGAACTGCGATCACGCATTTGAAGCAGTCACCTAGCAGGGTGATCATTCCGGCTTTGATTCCCATGGTGCGAAGTGCATTGGTAGAACCTGCATTTCCGCTTCCCATCTTGCGGATATCTACCCCCTGAGTTTTTCCATAGAAATAGCCGGTCTGAAACAGACCAAATATATAGCCGATCAGCAAACATACAAGACGTTCCATCTTATTTGTCCTTCTCCTTTCTCTCCCTGATAAAGAATTTAAGAGACGTTCCACGGAAGCCAAACGCTTCACGGATCTTATTCTCCAGATATCTCGTATAAGAGAAATGCATCAGTTCTTTATCATTTACAAAGATGACAAATGTCGGCGGTTTGACCGCTACCTGGGTAATATAGTAAAGTTTCAGCCGTTTTCCCTTATCTGACGGCGGCTGCTGCATTGCAACAGCTTCGGTCATGATCTCGTTAAGGACACCCGTAGCCACACGGAGTGTCTGGTTCTCAATAACGGTGTCGATCATGTCAAAGAGCTTCGGAAGTCTCTGGCCTGTCAGTGCAGACACATACATGATCTCTGCGTAAGGCAGGAAAGACAGCACCATCCTGATCTGATGCTCATATTCCCTCGTGGTCTTATCGTTCTTTTCAATGGCATCCCATTTATTTACAACGATGATGACACCTTTTCCACGCTCATGTGCGATTCCTGCGATCTTGGCATCCTGCTCGGTTACTCCTTCTGCCGCATCGATCACAACCAGGACCACATCCGCTCTTTCTACTGCCGTAACTGTACGGATAATACTGTAGCGCTCCAGTTCCTCTTTGATCTTATTCTTACGGCGAAGTCCTGCTGTATCAATGAATACATACTCTTTTCCATTGTGCATTACTTCCGTGTCAATGGCATCTCTTGTAGTTCCGGCAATATCGGATACGATCACACGGTCTTTTCCGATCAGACGGTTGATGATCGAAGACTTCCCGACGTTCGGTTTCCCAACGATTGCAACTCTCGGACGGTCATCTTCCTCTTCCTGGCCTGCCCCTTCCGGAAAATATGCCAGAACCTTATCCAGCATATCTCCGATCCCAATTCGTTCCGATGCTGAGATCGGAACCGGATCTCCGATTCCCAGATTATAAAATTCATATACATCCGGCATCATCTTGTTGAAATTGTCCACTTTATTGACAACAAGGATGACTGGCTTGTGGGAGCGGCGGAGCATATCTGCCACTTTTGAATCGGAATCTACAAGTCCCTGCTTTACATCTGTCATAAACAGGATCACATCTGCAGTGTCAATGGCGATCTGTGCCTGTTCTCTCATCTGGGAAAGGATCACATCACGGCTGTCCGGTTCGATTCCACCGGTATCGATCAACGTAAATTCTTTATCGAGCCAATTCACTTCTGCATAAATTCTGTCGCGGGTAACACCCGGCGTATCTTTAACGATTGCTATCTTTTCTCCTGCCAGTGCATTAAAAAGCGTCGACTTTCCAACGTTCGGCCGCCCTACAATGGCAACAACTGGTTTACTCATATTTTCTTCCTCCTGATATTTATTCGGAATTCTGCTTCTATATCATACTAGATTTCTTCAAAAAATGCAATTTTTTAACGCCTCTTTCTTGTCTTTGCTTTTAAATAATGGTATAAAAGATAGGTAAGATTAGATAAACAGCGCGCAAAACGCTTATTATAAGGAGGCACTCATGACAAATATCGAACTTATGGAAAAAGCTCTTCCGACAGCACCACTTAAAATTGCTGCTCTGGAAAGTTGCAAGGATCTGGCAGAAAAAGTGGATCAGTACATCGTATCGTTCCGCAAAAATTCTCTGCATGACTTTCTGGATCCTGCAATCTATTCATCTTATGAAGCAGATTCTTATCTTGCAAAGAACAGTTGCCCACGTTTTGGTTCGGGGGAAGCAAAGGGAATGTTTGGCGAAAGTATCCGCGGAAAAGATCTCTTTATTATGGTGGATGTCTGCAACTACAGCCTGACATACACAGTAAACGGACATATCAATCACATGTCACCGGATGATCACTATCAGGATCTGAAGCGTATCATCTCCGCTTCTACAGGAAAGGCACACCGTGTAAATGTAATTATGCCATTCCTTTACGAAAGCCGCCAGCACAAGAGAACCAAACGTGAATCTCTGGACTGTGCAATGGCTCTGGAAGAATTAACCGCAATGGGTGTATCTAACATTCTGACATTTGACGCACATGATCCGCGTGTACAGAATGCGATCCCACTCAACGGTTTCGACAGCTTCAACCCTCTGTATCAGTTCATCAAAGCTCTGTTTAAAGCAGAACCGGATCTGAAAGCAGACAAAGACCATCTGATGATCATCAGCCCGGATGAAGGTGCAATGCAGAGAGCCGTATACTTCTCCAACGTACTCGGGGTTGATATGGGTATGTTCTACAAACGCCGTGATTATTCTACCATCGTAAATGGTAAAAATCCGATCGTTGCACATGAATTCTTAGGTGACGATGTACATGGAAAGACCGTTATCATCATTGATGATATGATTTCTTCCGGTGAAAGTATGCTGGATGTTACCAGGCAGTTAAAAGACCGCGGAGCTGAGCGTGTATTTGTATGTACTACTTTTGGTCTTTTTACAGAAGGCCTTGACAAGTTCGATGAATATTATGAAAAGGGATATCTGGACAGACTGATCACAACCAATCTGACCTATCTGCCTCCACAGCTTCATGATAAACCGTATTTCATTGAAGCAGATATGAGTAAGTTCCTTGCACTGATCATTGATTCGATGAATCATTCTACATCTATTAGTGCGGTTATGAATCCGACGGATAAGATTCATGATTTGCTTGCGAAGAGAAATATGAGATAAATTTTGTTGGCGGGAAAGTAAGGATATATTAGCGAACAAACGCCGCAAAAGAACCATAAAACAGGACAGCTTCCTGCTTTTCTTCTCTTATCGCTTTTCTATTTTTGTTATATAATAACCATTGGTTATATACGATCTTCTGGTAGAAATCAATAAAAATGATGACATAACAAAAAGAATTATTGCATATGCGCAGAAATTAACTCAAATGCCGTAAAACCAATATCTTTCATGGTCTTACGGCATTTTTATTTATCGTATTTACTTATACCATCCTGTCCCCATCAAAGAATTCCTGTCCGGTCGGGTATGTATAGGAATCTCCGATTTCATGGAGAAGGACGACTTTTAATTTATTATTCAGTGTTTTTTTATCCAGCTTGATTGCTTCGGTAAGCTGTGGGAGTGGGACATCGGCTTTTACCGGAAGTTTATAAGCTTCCAGGACTTTTCGGATGTGCTCGGCTTCGCCTTTTTTGGTGAGTCCTTTCTCTTCAGCAATCTTTGTGATCTGGTACATTCCGATGGCTACGGCTTCACCGTGGCTTTCTCTTTCATAGTGGAAGTGCTGCTCAATGGTATGGGCAAGGGTATGTCCGAAGTTCAGGAGAATCCTCTCTCCGGTATCAAACTCGTCTTCTTCTACAACACGGCGTTTGATATCGACACAAGTTGCGATCACATCGGTTAAATGCTCTTTCAGATTCTCATAGGATCCGCATTTCTCCAGAAGCTCAAAGAGCTTGCGATCCTTGATGCATCCGTATTTGATAACTTCCCCCATGCCGTCCATCACGTAACGCTCTGGCAGGGTTTCCAGTACATCCGGATCGATCAGTACCATCTTCGGCTGGTAAAAGGCACCTACCAGGTTCTTCCCCTGCGGAAGATCGACTGCAACTTTTCCACCAACAGAAGAATCTACCTGTGCAAGAATGGAAGTTGGAATCTGTACGAACTTGATTCCTCTAAGAAAGGTCGCTGCCACAAATCCGGCAAGGTCTCCTACCACTCCACCGCCAAGTGCAACGATCAAGTCTGTTCTGGAAATCTTTGCTTCCAGAAGAGAGCTGTATACACCCGGAAGGGTTTCGAATGCTTTTGACGGTTCTCCATGTGGAATCACGGTTTCCGTACACTCATATTTTTCAGAAAGATTTTTCTTAAGCGCTTCTCCGTAATAAGAATAAACTCTGTCATCGGAAATGATCATGATCTTTGATCCCCGATATACTTCTGCTATTCTTTCTGCTGCTTCTTTCAAAATTCCTCTTTCAATATAAATCGGATAGCTGTGTTCCTTTAAATCTACCGTCATTTTCATCGTTTTGTTCCTCCCAGGCTGCTGTTTTTTACATTTCTTTACCGACTGCTTTTGCGATTCCGGTAATCTCTTTTAACAGTGTATCATATTTTTCCGGTTTCAGCGACTGTGCTCCGTCACAAAGTGCCGTTTCCGGACTGTTATGTACTTCGATAATCAGTCCGTCCGCTCCTGCTGCAATTGATGCCTTTGCCATCGGATCAACCAACCACCATTTTCCTCCTGCATGGCTCGGATCTACAACTACCGGAAGATGGCTGAGCTTTCTCACTACCGGAATAGACTGAAGATCCAGTGTATTTCTGGTATAAGTCTCGAAGGTACGGATTCCTCTTTCGCAGAGGATAACATTTGGATTTCCGGATGCCATAATGTATTCTGCTGACATCATCCATTCTTCGTAAGTTGCATTAAGTCCTCTCTTTAAAAGGATCGGTCTCTTCGTCTGTCCGAGCTGTTTTAACAGGTCATAGTTCTGCATGTTACGTGCACCGATCTGGATCAGGTCTACCTTTTCATCGAAGATTTCCAGATATTCCGGTGACATCAGTTCTGTTACGATCGGAAGCCCTGTCTCTTCTCTTGCTGCACATAAGATTTCCAGACCTTCAAGGCCAAGTCCCTGGAATGAATATGGGCTTGTTCTCGGCTTGAATGCACCGCCACGGAGCATATTTGCACCAGATGCCTTAACAGCCTTTGCGATCTCGATCACCTGCTCTTCTGACTCTACAGAACAAGGTCCGGCGATCAGTGCCAGATGTCCGCCACCAACTTTGACACCAGATACATCTACGATGGTATCATCCGGATGGAATGCACGGTTTACAAGTTTATAAGGTTCCTGTACATGCATAACCTTCTCAACAGAAGAGTCTACTTCGAAAAGCTTTGGATCTACACGGACCGTATCGCCGATACAACCGATAATTGTAAGATCCTCACCTTTTACAGTATGTACTTCCAATCCTTTTGCACGGACCATATTCTCAACTCGTTTTACGTTTTCATCACTTGTTCTTGGTTTTAATACGATAATCATAATCTTTTTTCCTTTCTCTTCTCTCTACTAATCATCGAATATGTCTTTTAGAAGTTCCTTCGGAATTTCCTATGAAACAAAAAACCCCCGTCTTCTGTAAAAACAGAGGACGAGAGTATTATATACTTCGTGGTTCCACCTCATTTTACAATTGTCTCACGACAACTGCCTCGTCAGGTACGTCGTTCATAACGGTTATACCCTTGCAGATAACGGCTGCTACCGGAAATACCTATTAACAATTCTTCAAAAGAATGCATTCAGTATCCTACTCCAAGAGGAATTCAATATAATCTTCGGTATCCTTCTTCCACCGATAAAGGACTCTCTGTGACGTCTTATTATATTTACTACTTCTTTTCATTGTATTTTGATAGTAGAATATGTAATTTTTAAAATCTATAGCTCATGTTACACGAATCAATAGGCTTTGTCAATCATTTTCAGCAAATTAACGCGAGAAATATTTTTCTTTGATAATATCAACCGGCATTTCTTTTCCTGTCCAGAGTTCAAATGATGCAGCACCCTGATATAACAGCATATTCAGACCGTTCAGTGTCTGGCATCCTGCTGCTTTTGCTTTCTTCAGGAATAACGTCTCTTCCGGATTGTAGATTACATCAAATACAAACAGATCTTTTCTGAACACACTGTCATCTGTGATGATACATCTGTCTGTCTTCGGTGCCATACCGATAGAAGTTCCGTTTACCAGAATTGCACTTTCTGCGATCTCCTTTTTGAGGACTTCCGGGTCAGAGAAGTCATAGAGGTTAATCTTGCAGTCTGTCTTCTCATGAAGTTTCTCGATTGTTTTCTCCGCACGTGTGAAGAATTCATCACGGATGTTGAATACCGAAATCTCTGCTACTTTGTCAAGTGCTGCCTGGATCAGAATCGCTGCTGCTGCTCCACCCGCTCCAAGAAGTGTCATCTTCTTGCCAATGATATCAACGCCTGTCTCACTGACTGCACGCATGAATCCAATTCCGTCTGTCGTATAGCCTGTCAGGACACCGTTATCATTCACAACAGTGTTGACCGCCCCACCGATCTCAGATGCCGGTGAAAGTTTGTCAACCAGTGAACACATCAGATTCTTGTCAGGCATAGTCAGGTTGAATCCTCTGACTCCCATGACTTTCAGGCCATCTACCGCTGTCTTTAAGTTATCTGTTCCAACATCAAATGCCAAATATGCGTAATCCAGCTCCAGCTGGCGAAATGCCTCGTTATGCATCATTGGGGAAATGCTGTGTGCTACCGGACTCCCCAGTAATCCGGTAAGGACTGTATGTCCTGTAATCTCGTATGCCATTATCTTTTCCTCCTGCGTTACATTTTCACACTGTAAAGTGCTACTTTTGTCCTCTATCATACCATATTTTTCAAAATACGCAAGTATCGTTATAAAAAAGACGATATTTTCCTGCCTTTGAAAAAGCATTTTGAAAAATTTGAGTACCAGAGGACATAGAATATGCTTCGCATATTCTAGCGCCTTGGGCGGTCGCTTACGTCATATACATTGCATTGTTCAGTGCGCATCTTGCCGGAGGCTTTTTGTTACATAGGAAATGAATTATCCTATGTAACAAAAAGAGTATCATGTTTCTTTTTGTTCACGTGATACTCTTTCTTTTATGGCTTCTGACTGTTACTGCTGATATACGTTTTACTTTTTCATTTACAATCTGTTTTATTTTACACCATGATCCACCTGGTACATATGCGAAATCAGGCGGAAGATCTGACTGGTATATCCCCATTCATTATCATAAAAACTGATCAGTTTGAAAAAATGACCGTTTACCTGGATTCCTTCCCTTGCATCAAAAGAGGATGCGCTTTTTCAAACGCACCCTCTGTCACTTTTTATGCAATTACTCTGACTTTCAGAACGCTCTCGATCATTTCCAGACCTTTTACCACGTCTTCTGTCACATCATTATCCACATCGATCATCGTATATGCATAGCTGCCACGGCTCTTATTCGTCATATCATCGATATTGACATTATCCTTTGCCAGAAGCGCAGTAAACTGACCGATCATGTTCGGAATATTTCTGTGCAGAATCGTAATTCTTGTTTTATCCCTTACCCCCATATCGCATGCCGGGAAATTGACAGAATTACGGATATTTCCATTTTCCAGGAAATCTTTCAGCTCTTCTACTGCCATCTTTGCACAATTATCTTCTGATTCAGCAGTTGACGCTCCCAGATGCGGAATGACAATCGCATGCTTTACTCCTGCGATCTCCGGTGTCGGGAAGTCAGTTACATAGCGTCCGATTTTTCCTCCAACAAGTGCATCCACAATGTCTTCGCTGTTTACCAGTACATCTCTTGCAAAGTTCAGGATCACAACGCCCTCTTTCATCAGACTGATGGCATTCTTATTGATCATACCCTTTGTATCTTCCAGTGCCGGTACATGGATTGTGATATAATCACACTCCTTGTAGATCTCATCTACATTCTTAGTGTGATGGATACTTCTTGAAAGTCTCCATGCAGAATCTACAGAAACATATGGATCATAACCATACACTTCCATCCCAAGATGCGTAGCCGCATTCGCAACCAGGACACCGATTGCACCAAGACCGATCACACCAAGCTTCTTTCCCTGGATCTCACAGCCTGCAAATGCTTTTTTCGCTTTTTCTGCATCTTTGGCAATATTGCCATCCTCTTCGTTCTCCTGTACCCAGTTGATACCGCCAAGGATATCTCTGGATGCAAGCAGCATACCGGCGATCACCAGCTCTTTTACACCATTGGCATTTGCCCCTGGTGTATTAAATACAACGATTCCCTGCTCCGCACATTTGTCCAGTGGAATATTATTTACACCGGCTCCGGCACGGGCAATCGCTTTTAAATCTTTATCAAATTCCAGTTCATGCATTCCGGCACTTCTTACAAGTACCGCATCTGCTCCTGCCATCTCACCGGCAGGTACATAGTCATCACTGAATTTCTCTAGTCCAACAGGAGAAATCGGATTTAAGCAAAAATATTTATACATATTACAGATTCTCCTCCTCAAACTTCTTCATAAATGCAACCAGGGCTTCCACGCCTTCGTATGGCATTGCGTTATAAATACTTGCACGCATACCACCAACAGTACGGTGTCCTTTCAGGTTCTCAAGACCTGCTTCTTTTGCCTCTTTTACAAATTTGGCATCCAGCTCGTCACTGCCTGTCACAAATGGTACATTCATAAGAGAACGGTCTTTCTTTTCTACCGTACCTTTGAACAGTTTGCTCTGATCCAGGTAGTCATAGAGCAGTTTGGCTTTCTTTTCGTTGCGTTCTTTCATAACTTCCAGTCCGCCCATCTTTTTCAGCCATTTAAATACCTTACCGCAGATATAAATTCCATATGCCGGCGGTGTATTGTAAAGAGAACCTGCGTCTGCATGTGTCTTGTATGTAAGCATGGTCGGTGTTCCCGGAAGTACATCCTCCGTAATCAGATCTTCGCGGATGATCGCGATAACAACACCCGCTGGTCCGACATTCTTCTGGACTCCACCATAGATGAGACCATATTTTGTCACATCTACAGGCTCGGACAGGAAACAGGATGATACATCCGCTACCAGTGTCTTGCCTTTCGTGTTCGGAAGTTCCTTGAATTTGGTTCCGTAAATTGTATTATTTTCGCAAATATATACATAATCTGCATCTTCATCAACCGGCAGATCCGAACAGTCAGGAATGTACGAAAAGGTTTTATCCTCGGACGATGCGATCTTATTCACCTTCCCATATTTGGATGCTTCAGCAGCTGCCTTTTTGGCCCACTGCCCGGTAACAATATAATCCGCTACTTTGTTCTTCATCAGATTCATTGGAATCATTGCAAACTGCTGGCTTGCGCCACCCTGAAGGAACAGTACTTTGTAATTATCCGGGATTCCCATCAAATCACGAAGATCCTGTTCAGCGGTTTCAATGATTTCAGCAAAAGCTTTCGAGCGATGACTCATCTCCATAACGGACATTCCACATCCTTTGTAATCCAGCATCTCATTTGCTGCTTCTCGTAAAACTTCTTCCGGCAGTACTGCCGGTCCTGCTGAAAAATTGTAAACTCGTTTCATATTACTCCTCCATTCCTGCTCTACGTATCTGTCGCTGCATATGTTTTTCTAGTTTGTCTGCTGTTTTTCCTGCAGATCCTTCTCGTCAAAAACTTCACTGATCGGAGCACCCGGAGCAACCATCGGCCATACCTTGTCATCGCTGTCAATCTGGCAGTCAATCACCACCGGACCGCCTGCATTTAAAGCAAACTTAAATGCATCTGCGAATTCTTCTCTGGTCGTAGCTCTTACCGCTTTCGCCCCCATCGCTTCTGCGAGTTTCACAAAATCTACTGCATCATTCAGAACAGTTGCTGAATAGCGCTGCCCGTAAAACAGATTCTGCCACTGTCTTACCATACCAAGCACATGGTTGTTCACTACAACCTGGATGATCGGAATGTTATAACGCGCCGCTGTTGCAACTTCATTCATATTCATACGGAAACATCCGTCTCCTGCGATATTGACTACCGTCTTCTCCGGTCTTCCCATCTTGGCTCCGATTGCGGCTCCAAGACCGTATCCCATGGTTCCAAGGCCACCTGACGTAAGCAGTGTTCTCGGTTTTGTGAATTTATAATACTGCGCTGCCCACATCTGATGCTGTCCAACCTCTGTGACGATGATCGCATCACCTTCTGTCTGTTTGTAAATCTCTTCGATCACATACGGACCAGTCAGACTTTCCGGATGATAGGTAAGCGGGTATTTCGCTTTATATTCCTGGATCTTTTTAATCCATTCGGTGTGTTCCTGCTGTGGCAGTTTTTCATTAACTGCCGCAAGCACTTCCTTGATATCTCCAACCACACCTTCATCGATGATGACATTCTTGTTCATCTCTGCCACATCAATATCAAACTGGAGAATCTTTGCATTACTTGCAAATTTATTTGGATTACCTGTGACACGGTCGGAGAATCTTGCACCGACTACGATCAGAAGATCACATTCACTGACTCCAAAGTTCGATGTCTTGGTACCATGCATACCAAGCATTCCTGTATAAAGTTCATCAGTTCCCGGAAATGTACCTTTTCCCATCAGGGAATCACATACCGGACACTGTACCTTGTCTACGAATGCACGGAGTTCTTCACTTGCATCAGATAATATAGCTCCACCTCCGACGAATACGAACGGACGCTTTGCTTCTTCGATCATCTCTACTGCCTTGTCAATATCTTCCATACAGATTTCTTTTTTGTATTTTACGATTGGCTGGATTTTGACAGGCTCATACTCTGCTTTATTGCCTGTCACATCTTTCGGGATATCGATCAGCACCGGTCCCGGTCTTCCGGACTGTGCGATCTCAAACGCCTTGCGGATCGTCCTTGCAAGATCATTGACATTCTTCACAATAAAATTATACTTTGTGATCGGCATCGTAATACCGGTAATGTCAATTTCCTGGAAACTGTCTTTTCCAAGAAGCGGTACCCCTACATTACAGGTGATCGCAACAATCGGAATAGAATCCATAAATGCGGTCGCGATTCCTGTTACGAGATTTGTTGCTCCAGGTCCACTGGTCGCAAAACACACCCCAACTTTACCAGTGGCACGCGCATATCCGTCCGCCGCATGAGAAGCTCCCTGCTCATGCGATGTAAGGATATGTCTGATTTCATTACTATGCTTATATAATTCATCATATACATTTAAAATTGCGCCACCCGGATATCCGAATACGGTATCCACGCCCTGCTCTTTTAAACACTCTATCAGTATCTCTGCACCATTTAACTGCATTGTACATTCCCCTTGTCCAGATTTTATTTTATTTGTGTGGAACTTCCAGAACTGCTCCACGGTTTCCTGAAGTTACCATTGCTGCATATCTTGCAAGATATCCTGTTGTAACTTCCGGTTCTCTTGGCTGCCATTTTTCTTTTCTTCTTGCAAGTTCTTCATCTGAAATTCTTGCATTTAATTTCAGGTTCGGGATATCGATCTCGATGATATCGCCTTCCTCGATCAGTGCTACCGGTCCGCCGACTGCTGCTTCCGGTGATACGTGTCCGATAGAAGCTCCACGGGATGCACCGCTGAAACGACCGTCTGTAATAAGTGCTACCGATGAACCAAGTCCCATACCTGCGATTGCAGAAGTCGGATTCAGCATCTCCGGCATACCAGGACCACCCTTTGGTCCGACGTAACGGATAACTACAACATCTCCCGGATGGATATCTCCGCCTTTAATTGCCTTGATCGCATCATCTTCACATTCAAATACTCTTGCAGGTCCTTCATGTACCAGCATTTCCGGTACAACTGCAGAACGTTTTACAACACTGCCATCCGGTGCGATATTACCTTTGAGGACTGCAAGTCCACCAGTCTGGCTGTATGGATTGTCGATCGGACGGATTACTTCCGGATTTTTATTTTCGCATCCTGCGATATTTTCTCCAACTGTCTTTCCGGTTACTGTCATGCAGTCTGTGTACAGAAGGCCTTTCTTATTCAGCTCGTTCATAACTGCATATACACCGCCTGCTTCATTCAAGTCTTCCATATATGTAGGACCTGCCGGTGCAAGGTGACAGAGGTTCGGAGTCTTTTCGCTGATTCCGTTTGCAAAATCAATTTCAAAATCCATACCGATCTCATGTGCGATTGCCGGAAGGTGAAGCATACTGTTGGTTGAGCATCCAAGTGCCATATCAACAGTCAGAGCATTTAAGATGGCTTCTTTTGTCATAATGTCTCTCGGACGGATATTTCTTCTGTACATTTCCATTACCTGCATACCTGCATGTTTTGCAAGACGGATTCTTTCTGAATATACAGCCGGAATTGTTCCATTCCCCTGAAGTCCCATACCAAGTACTTCCGTCAGACAGTTCATACTGTTAGCTGTATACATTCCAGAGCAGGATCCACAGGTAGGACATACTTTATTTTCAAATTCACATACATCACATTCGTCCATTGTTCCTGCTGCGTAGGATCCAACTGCCTCGAACATGCTGGAAAGACTTCTCTTCTGTCCTTTCACATGTCCCGCAAGCATTGGTCCGCCACTGACGAACACTGTAGGTACATTGATACGGGCTGCTGCCATCAAAAGCCCAGGTACGTTCTTATCACAGTTCGGGATCATAACAAGGGCGTCAAACTGATGCGCCATTGCCATTGCTTCTGTCGAATCTGCGATCAGATCTCTTGTTACCAGAGAATACTTCATACCGATGTGTCCCATTGCAATACCGTCACAAACTGCGATCGCCGGGAACATGATCGGTGTTCCACCTGCCATCGCAACTCCCATCTTTACTGCATTTGTAATCTTATCCAGGTTCATATGTCCCGGAACGATCTCGTTATAAGAACATACGATTCCGACAAGCGGTCTCTCCAGTTCTTCTTTTGTAAGACCAAGCGCATTGAACAATGATCTGTGCGGCGCCTGCTGCATACCTGTTTTTACATTATCACTTCTCATGATTTTATAATCCTCCTGTAACTTTTGGCTCCATTCTATTACAGTTCCGTCCTGCTTCTCTTTCCCCATAGCAGTACGGAACTGTATCTTCCCAATCCTTGACTATCGAATTCTTTCGCAGATCAGATCTCCCATCCGGGCTGTTCCAACCTTTGTACATCCATCTGACATAATATCTCCGGTTCTGTATCCATCTTTTAACACCTGGGAAACTGCTGCTTCAATCGCATCTGCTGCTTTATCCTGATCCAGGCTGAAACGAAGCATCATTGCTGCTGAAAGAATTGTTGCTATCGGGTTTGCAATTCCCTGTCCTGCTATATCCGGTGCCGAACCGCCACTTGGTTCATACAGTCCGAACCTGGTTTCATTCAGACTTGCACTTGCCAGCATTCCGATCGAACCGGTTACCATGCTTGCTTCATCAGAAAGGATGTCTCCGAACATATTCTCTGTAAGAATAACATCAAACTGCTTCGGATCTCTTACAAGCTGCATTGCACAGTTGTCAACCAGCATATGCTCCAGTGTAACTTCCGGATAATCTTTCGCAACTTCTTCTACTACTTTTCTCCAGAGTCTTGAAGAATCCAGTACATTCGCCTTATCGACGCTTGTCACTTTCTTTCTTCTCTTCATTGCAATGTCAAACGCGCGGATCGCAATCCGGCGGATCTCATTCTCATTATAGGTAAGTGAATCGAATGCAGTCATCACACCATCCACTTCTTCTGTCTTCCTCTCTCCAAAATAAAGACCGCCTGTCAGTTCACGCATGATCATCAGATCAAATCCGCCTTCTGTAATCTCTTCTTTCAGAGGGCATGCACCCTTCAGTTCATTATACAAAACTGCCGGACGCAGATTTGCGAACAGGTTCAGTTCTTTTCTGATCTTCAAAAGACCGGCCTCCGGTCTCTTTGATGGTTCCAGCTTATACCACGGGGAAATCTTTGCATCTCCTCCAATGGATCCCATCAGTACGGCATCACATGCTTTTGCTTTTGCTACCGTCTCATCTGTAAGCGGGACTCCATGTACATCAATGGATGCTCCCCCAAGAAGCAGCTGTTCATAAGAACAGTCAAATCCGTATACCTCTCCAGCTTTATCAAGAACTTTCATCGCTTCCGTTACAATCTCCGGACCGATTCCGTCACCTTTAATTACTCCGATTTTCAGGCTCATCTTTGTCATTCCCTTCTATGTATCTGTGATTTTGGTACCATTTTTCGTTCCAAAAATCTGTTAAACACTATAATACCGTATTTTTTGTCAGGTTTCAACCCTTTAATCTGTAAAAGTATAAAAATCAGAGCGAACTCTGTTTTATTTTTCCGTTTTCTGTGGAATCACAAAAATGAAGATCAGCGAACTGACAAACAGCATTCCCGGATAAAAAAGCTTCGGAATGATCTGAAATGCAGAAATCTCACCGCCAAGCTCATGCACTGCCGAAATTGCCACCAGCATCTGCGCGCCATACGGAATCACTCCCTGTGAAATACAGGAAAAAGTATCCAGAAGGGATGCCGTCTTTCTCGGTGTGATCTGATAATCGTCTGCCATTTCCTTTGCAATTGGATTGGCCATCACTATTGCTACGGTATTGTTCGCTGTTGCCACATCCAGGAGCGCTACTAAAATACCAACACCCAGCTGACCACTTTTCGATCCCTTAAAGACACGGTGGATCACATCCAGCAATACATCAAAGCCACCATTTTCCCGGATCAGCGCACACATTGCAGCAACCAGCACCGCCACCATACAGGTTTCAAACATCCCGGATACACCTGATCCCATGGCAGCAAGCATTTCATACGGTGTTACCTGCCCCATTGCAAGCATGATCACCGCACCGGACACAATTCCCGTCAAAAGTACCAGAAAGACGTTGAACCCTGCGATCCCGCCGACCAGCACCAGCACATACGGAATGATCTGCGTCAGATTGTATTCGTGCGTAACTGCCGTTCCGATCTCTGCCCGGAAAGAGCTGATCAGGATCAGAATCAACGATACGATCGCCGCCGGAAGTGCAATCCAGAAATTTTCCCGGAATTTATCTTTCATCTCACATCCCTGCCCGTTGCAGGCAGCAATTGTTGTATCTGATATGAAAGAAAGATTGTCCCCGAACATGGAGCCTCCCATCACCGATGCCACGCAAAGTGCCAGGGAAAAACCGGACGTCTGCGAAACTGCCACCGCAATCGGAGTCAGAAGGGTGATCGTCCCAACCGAAGTTCCCATTGCTGTTGAAACAAAACATGCAACCACAAACAGAACGGCAACCGCAAACCGTGCCGGGATGATCGATAGCATAAAATACGCCACACTCTCTGCACTGCTTCTTCCAACCACTCCCACAAAAGTTCCCGCCGTCAGGAAAATCAGCAGCATTGTGATAATATTCTTATCTCCAATTCCCCGTCCCATGATCTCCAGCTTCTCATCAAAGCCAACCTTTCTGTTCTGCAGACACGCGACCAGGAGTGCCGCCAGAAACGCCACTACGATCGGTACATTATAAAACCCCATTGGAATTTTCATTATGTATTCAAATAAAATACCCAGTCCCAGATAAAATATCAGAAATACACCGACCGGCAAGAGTGCTGCACTTTTTCTTCTTTTTTCCATATATTCACCTCTCATCTGCTTCTATTGCTTCCCGGATCTTCCCAAAAACTTTTCCATATCCGGAAAACAGACAGCAATACTTCTCCTTATCATAGCATATCCTTCTCTTTTCCCGCAATAAGGGAAATACAGGAAGTTCCCGCAGAAACCGTATAAAAATACACTTTTGCACAAAAAACAGAAGTCTGTCTCTGTTTTTTCAGGACAGACTTCTGTTTTTTACATATACATTTTACAGATGCCAGATATCTCTGTTGTATTCAGCAATGGTTCTGTCAGATGAGAAATATCCTGCTTTTGCGATATTCACAACCATCTTCTTTGCCCATGCCATGCGGTCTTCATAATCTGCGTAAGCCTGTTCTTTCTTCTGGATATAATCTTTCACATCAAGAAGTGTCATGAACCAGTCTTTACGAATCAGTTCTGCATGCAGTTCAAGAAGCAGGTATTTATCTCCGATACGGAGAAGTTCCGGGCTGATGATAAAGTCTACCAGTCTGCGGATCTCTTCATCATTGATATAGTAATCAACTGCATTATAATCCATCTTGCGGTAATGCTCGATAACCTGTTCACTGGATTCTCCGAAGATGTAGATATTTTCATCCCCTACAAACTGATGGATTTCTACGTTGGCTCCATCTTCTGTTCCCATTGTCACAGCCCCGTTCAGCATGAATTTCATGTTACCTGTTCCACTTGCTTCTTTGGATGCAAGAGAAATCTGTTCAGAAATATCACAGGACGGGATCAGCTTTTCTGCCAGTGTCACGTTGTAGTTTTCTACCATAACCACTTTCAGATACGGTGCAACTTCCGGATCGTTATCAATCAGCTCCTGCAGGCAGAGGATCAGATGAATGATATCCTTTGCAATAATATAAGCCGGTGCAGCCTTGGCTCCAAAGATTACCGTGATCGGAGTCTCCGGTTTCTTTCCGCTCTTGATCTCCAGATATTTATAGATCACATATAACGCATTCATCTGCTGACGCTTGTATTCATGCAGACGTTTTACCTGAATATCAAAAATTGAATTTGGATTGATTTCCAGTCCCTGTGTTTCTTTTAAGTAAGCTGCCAGATCCTCTTTCTTTTTCTGTTTTACCACAAGAAGACTCTTTAAGGTTTCCTCATCATTTACATAATCAAGCAGTTTTTCAAGCTTTGTTGCATCTTTTCGGTAATCCGGTCCGATCTTCTCATCCAGCCATGCAGTCAGTTCATGGTTGCAGTGCAGCAGCCATCTTCTGAACGTAATACCATTAGTCTTGTTGTTGAATTTCTGTGGGTAAATGTCGTAGAACGGTTTCAGCTCTTCATTTTTCAGGATCTCTGTATGAAGATAAGCAACTCCGTTGACACTGTATCCATAATGGATGTCCATATGAGCCATGTGTACACGATTCTGGTCATCGATAATATGGACTCTCGGATCTTTATATCTTCCCTTAATTCTTGCATCCAGATCACGGATGATCGGAACGATCTGTGGTGCAACCTGCTCCAGATAATCAACCGGCCATTTTTCCAGTGCCTCTGCGAGGATGGTGTGATTGGTATACGCGCAGGTCTTCTGTACGATCTCAATCGCCTCATTGAAGTCGATCTGTTTCTGAACAAGAAGACGGATCAGCTCCGGAATAACCATAGAAGGATGTGTATCGTTGATCTGAATCGCCACATGCTCATGAAGCTTTCTGAGATCATATCCCTTTTCTTCACACTCGCGGATGATGTACTGTGCTGCATTGGAGACCATAAAATATTGCTGATAAATACGGAGCAGATTTCCTGCCTTGTCGCTGTCATCCGGATAGAGGAACAACGTCAGGTTTTCACGGATATCGTTCTTATCAAAATTGATTCCGTTTCCAACGATTGCATCATTTACCGTCTCTACATCAAAAAGATGAAGTTTGTTGCTTCCGCCTTCGTATCCGGTTACATCAATATCATACAGATGGGAACGAAGACTGAAATCCTTGAACGGGACTTCAAATGAAATACCGGTATCATTGAGCCAGCTGTCTTTTTCAATCCACGGATTCTTCTGTTCATCCTGTTTGTGGTCGGTAAATACCTGTTTGAACAGACCCATATGATAGTTCAGCCCGATTCCGTCTCCCGGAAGTCCGAGTGTTGCAATGGAATCCAGGAAGCAGGCTGCCAATCGTCCAAGTCCACCATTTCCAAGAGACGGTTCCGGTTCAACTTCTTCGATCTCTGCAAGATTTTTCCCATGCTTTTTCAGCACCTCTGCTGTCTCATCATAAATTCCAAGGTTGATCAGGTTGTTGGATAAAAGCTTTCCGATCAGGAACTCTGCGGAAATATAATAAAGTTTTCTCTTACCTTCGTTCTTCGGTCCTTCTTTGATCCGTTCCTTTGTCAGCGTAAGCAGCGCATAATATACCTGTTCATTCGTTGCCTGTTCAAGTCCTGTCTGGAATTTCTCCTGTAAAATCTCTGTCAGTCTTGCTTCCATTTTCTTCTACCTCCTGTAGTTGATTCTCTTTCTTTCAGTGTTGCCGGAAGATATTTTCCTTCCTGGCTTTTCTTTGTTTCTATCATGTCAAACAGAATCCCGACGGACTGTCTCGCGATCTCTTCGACCGGCTGCGCCATCGTAGTGATCGCCGGCTGATAAAATCCGGTATAGTCAAGTCCGTCAAATCCTGCAACCGCCACATCTTCCGGAATCCTTTTTCCCTCTTCCAGAAGCGCCTTGCATGCACCAATCACCATCAAATCGGAAATTGCAAATACTGCGGTAAATTCTGTTTCTTTTTTCAACAGTTTTTTCATCATCCGATATCCGTTTTCCATCGAATAAGTGGTATCTTCTTCATCCAGATAACAGATTCTTTCCTCATCCGCTTCCAGACCATGTGCCTTTAGTGCTTCCCTGTAACCTTCCAGTCTGAGTTTTCCGATGTTCTCATCTTTCTTATCCGAGGCAAGGATTGCAATCTTTTTATGTCCGGTCTCGCACAGATGATCTACGATCTTACGGCTTTCCGCACGGTCGTCAATTGATACATAGGATGCGATACATTTCTCCGGCAGTTTATCAAATGCTGCC
Source organism: Coprococcus sp. LG101-27 (assembly GCF_027695515.1). Taxonomy (NCBI): domain Bacteria; kingdom Bacillati; phylum Bacillota; class Clostridia; order Lachnospirales; family Lachnospiraceae; genus Coprococcus; species Coprococcus sp. LG101-27. The sequence goes on along the minus strand of NZ_JAQEUJ010000001.1, from coordinate 202,800 downwards.
GTACTTACAACAAACGGAACCTTTATCTTTGCAATCCGCTCTTTGTTCTTCCTGAAATCCCCACCCAGGAAAATAATCCCTCTGAGCTTTTTTTCTTTGATCAGCTCCAGTGCGGTATCGACCTCATCCTGATCCTTTCCCATATGCTGGATAAAAAAGGAATATTTCTGTCTGCGGATCTTTTTTTCCATTACCCGCATCATCGTCGCGAAAAATGGATTATCAATCTCCTTTACCAGAATCGCAATGGATTTCGAATCGGTCCGTTTCAGATTCCTTGCACTGTTATTTGGCACAAAATTTGATTCTTCAACCGTCTTTAAAATCATCTTTTTGGTTTCAGGATTGATATCCGGATGATTGTTCAGCGCACGGGACACGGTGCTGACTCCGACCCCGCACTTCTTCGCAATATCTTTAATCGTCATTCCCATTTTATTTCTTTTCTTCTCCTAAGTCCTCTGCATCTTCAGCCTTAAGGGTCATTTCGGTCTTCTCCGGGATTCTGCAATAAAGTTCTGTCATCCTGCGGATCTTCTTCACGAGTTTTTTTGAAATCTCATCCTTATGAAGTCTCCAGATCCAGTTGCCGCCAAGAGTTGACGGATGATTGATCCTCGCTTCATTACCGAGGCAGAGATAATCCTGAATCGGAATGATACAGGTATCCGCCACGCTCGACTGCGCAAGACGGATGATTTCCCATACTGCTTCATTGATACTGAGTTTCTTTCTTCCCATATAGCGAAGCGCAAACTTCTTATCTTCTTTTTTTAATTCTCTGTACCATCCTGCCAGTGTTTCATTGTCATGGGTTCCTGTGTATACTACGCAGTTCTTATCATAATTGTGCGGCAGATAATTGCTAGGCTCTCTGGAATCAAATGCAAACTCCAGAACTTTCATTCCCGGATATCCGGACTCTTCCACCATCCGGATCACACTGTCTGTCAGGAATCCAAGATCCTCTGCAATAATTTTCACATCACCCAGAGACTCTTTTACCGTCCGGAAAATATCCATTCCCGGTCCTTTTTCCCAATGTCCGAATTCCGCTGTCAGATCTCCGTATGGAATGGAATAATATTCATCGAATCCACGGAAATGATCAATTCGGATCACGTCATAAAGTTCTACACAATGACGGATTCTCTTCATCCACCATGCATATCCGGTCTCCTTATGATATTCCCACTTATAAAGCGGATTGCCCCAAAGCTGTCCGGTTGCACTAAATGCATCTGGCGGACACCCTGCAACACCAGTCGGAAGTCCGTTCTCATCAAACTGGAACAGTTCCGGATGCGACCAGCTGTCTGCGCTGTCAAATGCTACATAAATCGGGATATCACCAATGATCTCAATCCCTTTTTCATTCGCATATGCTTTCAGTGCACTCCACTGTGTTGCGAATTCATACTGCATAAACTTCTGGAACAGGATCCCTTCCCGATTCTCTTTGGCGAATTTTTCCAGCGCAAGCTCATCTCTCAGACGATATTCATCTTCCCATTCGCTCCAGCTTTTCCCACCATTCGCAGCTTTGATCTCCGTATAAAGCGCATAATCATCCAGCCATTCTTTATTCTTCTTACAGAACTTCTGAAAATCTGCATCATCTGCGATCCGGCTTCTTTCATATGCTTTTCTTAAGATCTCATACCTGCAGTTGTAAATCTTTTCATAATCCACATATCCCGCATTATCACCAAAGTCATATGCCTTACATTCATCTTTTGTAATCCAGCCCTTTTTTATCAGCTTTTCCAGGTCTATAAAATACGGATTTCCTGCAAAAGTTGAGAAAGACTGATACGGCGAATCTCCATACCCTGTCGGACCTAACGGAAGGATCTGCCAGTAGCTCTGACCTGCCTTCTCAAGTGTATCTACAAACTCGTATGCTTCTTTCGAAAAAGCACCTATTCCATATTTTGATGGCAGACTTGCCACCGGCAGTAATATACCGCTTGTTCTCATAATATGCACCTCACATCTTTCTACGGTAACGGTTTCGGTATCGGTATCGGTAACGTTTCCAATAATTGTATTATAAAAGCATTGCACATAAAATGCAATGCTTTTTTTCAACTTTTTCAAAAAAATTGATTTAGTTGTTCTCCGGCTTTTCAACCTGCATGATCGCAGACTTCTGCATCGGGATACGGCAGTTCTTGTTGCTTCCGAATTCAACGATTACGTCTTCATCTGTAATATCAATAACAACTCCGTAAAAACCGCTTGTTGTAAGAACAGTATCTCCTACAGCCAGTTCAGATAACATAAGCTGTACTCTCTTCTGTTCCTTTTTCTGTGGTCTCATCAGTAACCACCAGAATCCTCCGATAATTACAACGTAAAATAAAATAAGTACGATTGGATTATTCATTTTTCTTTCCTCCTGCTAAAATAGACACTGTTACCATCATACACAATAATAGGACATTCATCAAGACATTTTAGAATTTTTTTATCCTAATCTTCTTTTTCTTCCATTTTTGCCAGTGTCTCTTTCTTAAACTGAGCATATCTTCCCTCTTCGATCGCTCCTCTGATATCTTCCATAAGATGATTATAATAATATAAATTGTGGAGAACGCAAAGCCGCATTCCAAGCATCTCTTTTGCTTTCAGCAGATGCCGGATATAAGCTCTTGAATAACGGCGGCAGGCCGGGCACTGACAGCCTTCTTCGATCGGGCGTTCATCCAGTTCGAATTTTGCATTGAACAGATTCAACTTACCATGCTTTGTATAAACATGACCATGTCTTCCGTTACGGCTTGGATATACGCAGTCAAAGAAATCTACACCTCTGTCTACCGCTTCCAGAATATTCGCCGGCGTTCCGACTCCCATCAGATAAGTCGGTTTGGCAACCGGAAGACAAGGAACTACTGCATCCAGGATCCGGTACATCTCTTCATGTGTCTCACCAACTGCGAGTCCGCCGACTGCGTATCCATCCAGATCCATCTCTGCAATCTGCTGTGCATGCTCAATACGGATATCTTCATAGACACCCCCCTGATTGATTCCGAAAAGCATCTGATGTTTGTTGATCGTATCATCAAGAGAATTGAGTCTTGCCATCTCTTCTTTACATCTTGCGAGCCATCTCGTTGTACGCTCTACCGATGCCTGCATATATTTCCTTTCCGCTACACTGGACGGACATTCATCAAATGCCATCGCGATCGTAGACGCCAGATTCGACTGAATCTGCATACTCTCTTCCGGTCCCATAAAAATCTTTCTTCCGTCAATATGGGAATTGAAGTATACACCCTCTTCCTTAATCTTTCTGAGTCCGGCAAGAGAAAACACCTGAAATCCACCGGAATCAGTAAGGATCGGCTTGTCCCAGGCCATAAATTTGTGCAATCCGCCAAGCTTTTTCACTACCTGATCTCCCGGACGCACATGCAAATGATAAGTATTAGACAGTTCCACCTGTGTTCCGATTTCTTCAAGATCTGCGGTAGAAACAGCCCCTTTAATCGCTGCAATTGTTCCTACATTCATAAATACAGGAGTCTCGATCACTCCGTGTACGGTATGGAAGCGGCCGCGCTTGGCACGACCGTCCCTTTTTATCAGTTCATACATAAAAATAACCTCTCTCATAAATTTAGTAATGACATACAACCGGTGTTCCGGAATCTACATTGTTGAACACCGTCTCTGCAACATCATACTGCAAGTTGACACATCCGCGTGACCCATGTTCCAGGTACCAGTCCCCACCAAAATTCGTCTGCCACGGTGCATCGTGCAGTCCGATTCCACCGTTAAACGGCATCCAGTAAGTAACCGGTGATTCCCATTCGTAACTTCCGTCTTCCTTCTTTGGTCCACGAAGGGTTGTATCCTTTTCTTTGTATTTCAGAATATACACTCCCTGCGGTGTGGCATCTCCTCTGCTTGGCTTACCGGTAACAATTGGTCCCTGTGTCACAATTGCACCATTTACAAAAAGATACAGATACTGGTTTGTCAGATCGACTTCAACATAAGTATTCCCCCAGTCTGCTCCGTCATGACTTGCTGCAGTCTGTGAATAATTTGCCTCTCTCGTCACAGTCTCTCCATTGCGGATATTCGCTTCAAGGGCTGCAATCTCGGCAGCTTCATCAATGATCCATCCATAGTCTCCACCTTCAACCGTTGCACTGTTGCCGCCTCCGGTTGTAAATGTTCTCTTTGTCTGGTAAGTGTCATACTTACTCTCCAGCTGTTGTACATATTTCACGACTGCATCACTGTTAAAGGTAACTGCCATGTTATCATCTACCGTTACCCACTGGGAAATCAGATCTTTATCTACAACTTCTGTATTCGAGCCAAAGTTATAAGTGATACTTGCCTTCAGATACTTATTCATATCGTCACATGCTTTCTTCACTTCTTCTGACTCGATTGTGTATTTTGGTTCTACATAGCAGTCTTTAGCAGTCATGTCAATCTCGCTTTTGAAACCTTCGATTGATTCTTTCACTACCTTTTTGAAATTCTCGGTATCAATCTTACTTCCGGTCTCCCCAGCTTTGACTACATACGAATTGCCGTCATACTCCGGATGTGCATTTACCGGTTCAACCTGCTGATCTGCCTGCATACACTCGAGACCGTTAATCAGGGTATCCAGCTGGTTTTCGTCATATGTAACACCGACTGATGCCGTAATTGTCTGTGTCTTTCCAAGGCAGACCGGCCACAGAAATGCATTCTGCTCTTTTACGAGCTTCTGCAGTTCATCTCCTGCTTTGTACGCAAGAGAAATATCTGTTCCGGCAATCTTCTCTTCTGTTCCGTCTGATTCCTTCATCGTGAGAACATATCCATCTACCTGACTCTTCATATATGACTCTACTGCCGAAACTGATTTTCCGGAGAAGTTCACACCGTTGATCTTCGTATTAAAATAAAAATGATTCATGAAATATACGGAAAATCCAAGGTAAACAACCGCTGCCACTCCAACCACAGCACCAACTACAATTTTAACCACTTTACCGGACTTTTCTGAGCCTTGCTTTTTCTCCCGTTTAGTTCTTCTATGCGGCTTTTCCTCTTCTTCATCAAAGAAAGAATCATCAAAAATTTCTTCCTCATCCGGATTGAATGCTTCTGCATCTCCACTGCTTAAAATATCTGCACTTTTAATAACCGGTGGTACTGCTGTCTCTTCTTCATCCCGCCATTCTTCTGCTCCTTCCAGATCCAGAAGCCCGGTCTCTTCACGAACTACTTTCTTTTTCCGGCGCGGAGCCTTTTTCTTAACCGGTCGATCTTTGTCTGAGGCTGCTTTATGATCCACACCATCGCCAGATACGTGATGGCCTGAAGGACGTTTTGTTTTAGTGACTTTCTTTTTCCGCGGTCTTTCTTCGCTTTTCTGTTCTTTTTCATTGATGTCCTTCACCTCACTTACAGTCTGCTCTCTGATCTCTTCCATGATTTCATCTACTGTGCTGTCAAGATTTCTTTCGTTTTTTTCATTCATACTCTTTTCACTCATTTATACTATTGACTTCCTTTTTTCACTCAATATGTAGTCATTATAATACGAAGGGGCGTGTAAATACAATACATAACTTTAACTTTCATATTTTTATCACTTGTTGGGATGGGAATCTTCTATTATAATAATGAGGTGATTTTGGGGAAATGAATGATTTGCGTTGTGATGACAAATAGAATAAACGAAATGTTTCAAATCCCATTGCGCAAGTGTTCTTCTGCTTTATTGTTCGTTTTTTCGTTTTGACTGATTCACAAATTAATTCTTTATAAATAAAAGCTTACAGAAAGGATGGTATATAGTATGGCAGGATCTATTTATGGAAGATTGTTTCAGATTTCTACATGGGGGGAATCGCACGGAAAGGGGATCGGTGTTGTGATTGACGGGTGTCCGGCAGGGCTTTCTCTTTCAGAGGAGGATATCCAGGTTTATCTGGATAGAAGAAAACCCGGACAAAGCCAGTTTACAACCGGACGTAAGGAAAGTGATATGGCACAGATCTGGTCCGGCGTATTTGAAGGCCGGACGACCGGAACTCCGATTTCAATTCTCGTACAGAACCAGGATCAGCGTTCCCGTGATTACGGAAATATTATGAACACATACAGGCCGGGACACGCAGATTATACATTTGATGAAAAGTATGGTTTCCGTGATTACAGAGGAGGGGGACGCTCTTCCGGAAGAGAAACTACTGCCAGAGTTGCAGCAGGTGCAGTTGCTGCTAAGATTTTGAAAGAACTTGGCATTGAAGTACATGCTTATACGAAAGCAATCGGTCCGGTATCTGTTCCGGAAAATGAATACCATCCGGAAGAGGTTTTCCAGAACCCGATTTATATGCCAAGCAACGCATATGCCCAAAAAGCATCTGCCTATCTGGAAGAATGTATTAAAAATCAGGATTCCTCAGGAGGCATCATTGAATGTGTTATTACCGGTATGCCGGTAGGAATCGGTGATACCGTATTTGAAAAACTGGACGCCAATCTTGCCAAAGCAATGCTGTCCATCGGAGCAGTCAAAGGCTTTGAGATCGGTGACGGCTTTAAAGCTGCAGATACAAAAGGAAGTATCAACAATGATTCCTTCCATACAAAAGATGGAAGGATCACCAAAGACACCAACCATGCAGGCGGTGTCCTCGGCGGTATGAGTGACGGAAGCAAGATCATCTTCCGCGCGGCAGTAAAGCCGACTCCGTCCATTTCACAGCCACAGTCCACCGTCACCAAAGACGGAGAAAACACCGAAATGATCATTAAAGGACGTCACGACCCGGTCATCGTCCCACGCGCCGTCGTAGTCGTAGAATCCATGGCCGCAATCACGATCCTCGATCTGCTCTTCACCAACATGAGTGCCCGAATGGACAAACTCAAAAGCTTCTACGGCACTGATGTGGTGGCCTTATTTTGATATCTATTTCCAAGATAAAACTTCATGTATATTTTGTATGTTTTATCTGCTATTGTACCGTCAGACTTCTGTTCCATAGAGTTCCTCCTCATTTTTTATAATAACTTTCTGGGCTTTGAAATAATTTCTGACACACAAAAAGCCACCTCAGTCAGGTGGCTTTTTATAACCGATTCCATTCTCCAATAACATCTTGAAAATATATTCTGATATTCCTATCAGAATTACGATTTCTGTATCACAATGCATCTCTCCCTGCTTTTGCATATTTTCCAAAATGACACTCCATTCAGTATAACATGAAATCAGCAATTTTCTTGTTGCCTTATTACTTCCGCTAACATCGACAGCAGTTTATCAAGCTCAATGGGTTTTGCGATATGACCATTCATACCAACCGCAAGAGCATCTCTCTTATCTTCTTCAAATGCATTTGCTGTCATTGCAATGATAGGTATGCATGCTTTATCCTTATCCGGCAGGCGTCTGATTTTTTTCTACTTTTGTACATTGTTCTTTTCTCCTTAAATCACCAGATTATTACACGTCACAAACCCAAAAATTTCAGCATGGTTGGGACAAGAATATTCATATCAACAGGCTTTGCAACATGAGCATTCATTCCAACAGAAAAACCCTTTTGTGCATCTTCTGCGAAAGCATTGGCAGTCATCGCAATAATAGGGATCCTGGCTTTTTTCGTATCCTTCATCTTTCGGATAGCTAATGTAGCATCATATCCATTCATAACCGGCATCTGGATATCCATAAGGATCATCTTGTAATAATCAGCATCAGCCTTTTCAATCATGTCAATACATGCAACACCATCATTGGCAGTCTCAACAATACATCCTTCTTCCGTCAATAATTCCGTTGCGATTTCAGTGTTGATCTCATTATCTTCGACCAGTAAGATCCGAACACCGTTCAAACAATTCTTATTGCTCAAATTACTGTTTTTCTTCACCAGAGAATCGTCTTCTGACGCTTTTCTGCAAGGAATAGTTACTGTAAATGTGGAACCTTTACCCTGCTTACTTTTCACTTCTATTGTACCATCCATGAGCTCTACAAGTTTTTTTGTAATGCCCATTCCGATGCCGCTGCCCTCAATATGACTGGATGTAGTGTTACGTTCTCTTTCAAAAGTTTCAAAAATACGCTTTTGGAATTCTTCAGACATACCAATTCCATTATCGGTAATACTAATGATCATATTGCACCAGTCTTCTTTTTCACAGGATTCCTGTAGGACATTACAGGATATTGTGCCTCCTGTATTTGTATACTTTATTGCATTGCTTATAATATTAAGACAGACTTCTGACATGTGCGGTGCATCCATATATACATACGGATACATGATTTGTTCTGTCAAAGAAAGCGTCTGATTTTTACTTTCTGCCTGTTGTTGGAACATAATGACACAATTTTCAAAGCACTCATGGACATTTGAAACAGTGTATTCCATCTCAACCTTATTATTCTCAATTCTTGCAAGATCCAAAACACTACCAAGCATCGACAAAAGTTCTTTTCCGCATATTTGGATTTCTTCAAGATATCTGCCAAGCTTATCTGTTTCCTGCAAATGTCTGGATGCCAGTTCTGCATAACCAATAATCGCATTCATAGGAGTTCTGATATCATGGGACATATTGAACAGGAATGAGGATTTTGCTTTATTTGCACATTCTGCTTTTAATTTTGCTTCCCGCAATTCCTCCTCTTGTCTTAATTCCCGCATTTTTTCATCTGTCACATCTCGGTTTGCAATCAGCACGGATGTAACATTTCCATTTTTATCATAACTCTGAGGAACAATCATGGATAGAAACCATGATCCATTCTTCTTTTTGAATTCGGAAGACATAGATTCTTTATTATAAAGTCGTGCTGCCATGGTTCGTATATCAAAGAAATCTATATACTTCTGCACAAATGGTTCTGCTATAATACCTTCGATAATCTTGAACTGAGGATCCCAATCTGCAGTATTCTCTTTAATACCCATATCCATTTCTCGAGATCTTTTGACAAGTTCTATCTTCTTTGTTTTTAAGTTCAGCCTTGAGATATGATAATAAGCAGTACCTAATGCATGAAGGGCCTGCCGGGTTTTTTTGACCTGCTTCCCCAATGCGAGAGGGAACTCTTCACCGTCCATCTGTTCCAGATCCGGTGTTGAATGATGCAGATGCTGAACCAGCCATTTTCCATTCGTCCACTTATAGATAATCGTAAATCTTGTCTCCATTTTAAAACAGATTGAACCATCTTTAAACAGACCAGTAAAATCTACTGTTCCATGTGCAAGAACATGGTCATCATCAAGTCTTTCTTCTTCCTGATGTAAATTTCTTACTTCGAGTCTGATTTTTCCTCTTCGTTTTACATCAAATTTGAATGATTCTAAAAACTCATGCAGATTCGTGAATAACTCATGTTTCCCAGTTCCAATCAGACTGATATTTTCATCAAAATAATTTTCTATACCAAGATTATTTACTGATCCGGCATTAATATATATTTTCAAAAGTTGTTCTGTGAGTTTTTTAAAATCATCCATACGCTACCCTCTCTTTAAAAAACTTAACTGTCAAAATATCCAATGATCCCGATGTATCCATCCTTCTTTAAAGGCGACCATAATTATAGTTAACTGACCTGAAATTGCATTGTAATCAATGGAATTCATGCCACTGTTCAGTTCATTGGTTTCTGCATCTTCTTTTTCCGCGTTTTTGCTGCCACAGCCTGACAGAAGCGATATGCTTATCACCATCATTAAGAATACAGCCAAAACTCTGTTCCATTTTTTCTTTTTCATTACGAATCTCCCATTTGAAATTATTTTCCGCTAGTTCAACAATTCATGAATTACCTTTACCAGTAAATTCCCATCAACAGGCTTGGAAATATGCTCATCCATCCCTGCTTCTTTTGCTCTTATTCTGTCCTCTGTGAATGCATTTGCTGTCATTGCAATGATCGGTATTTCCTTAGCATCCTCTCTGTCCATAGAACGGATCCTCTTTGTGGCATTATAACCATTCATGACTGGCATCATGATATCCATCAAAATCACATCAAATTCACCAGGTCTGCTTTTTTCAAATATTTCAACAGCCTCCAGTCCATTCCATGCTTTGGTCACTTCAGCGCCTTCATTCTGAAACATAAATTCTGCAATTTCCATGTTCAGCTCATTATCTTCCGCCAGAAGAATGTGCAGCCCCTTTATCGTTTTTTCTGATAAATCTTTCTGTTCTTTAGATTTATCCACATCCAGATCTATTTTAAACGGAATCCGGATCACAAATGTGGTTCCTGCACCTTCTTCACTTTCAAAGGTAATCGTTCCGCCCATTTTTTCGACCAGCTTCTTTGAAATCGACATTCCCAGACCTGTTCCTGCAAATTTTGTTCGGCTTCCTGTGTGTTCCTGTGCAAATGGTTCAAACACACATTTCTGGAACTCCTCAGTCATTCCGATTCCTGTATCCCTGCAGACAAATTCCATTGTTGTCATTCCTGGCTGTTCGGATGGAATTTCTACGCAGCTGATATAAATATGTCCGTTTTCTCTGTTATATTTCACCGCATTCGACAGAATATTCATCATCACACGTTTCACATACCCCGGACTTCCGATAAGATTCCGGTGTATGATTTCTTTTTTCTCCCACGCAATCCGAATATTCTGTTCTGCTGCAATCTGTTCGATCACAACAAATACTTCCCTGAAAATACCGCTCATATTGAATGGTATTTCTTCCAGAATCACTTCATCTGACTCCAGCTTACTCATATCCAGGACATCGTTTACCAGTTCCAGAAGCAGATGAGAGGCCTCTTTGACTTTTGCCCTGCATTCCGTCTGTTTTTTCATATCGTCTGCATAATGATCTGCCACATTGAGCACGCCGCAAATTCCATTAATCGGAGTCCGGATATCATGGCTCATTCGCTGAAGAAACTCTGTTTTTGCCTCATTGGCGGCTTCTGCCTTTTTTGCAGCTATCAGAAGTTCTGCTTTATATTTTTCATCTTTTTCCTGTTCCAGTTTCTGATGTGTCAAATTGGTTTTATATGTCCAGAACCAGAATAAACCGAACATCAAAAAATAAAGAAAAATAACACTCATCACATTTAATGGAAGGTTGTGGAATACTTCCGTATCAGGAAGATATGCATAGATATAATAATCACGCTGCTTCAGCATGATTCCGTAACATCCGATTCCTTCTTTCTTAAAATGATAGATATGTTGACTGTCTGTATGCTTTTTCATTGCCTGAACCACTTCGTTGTCAGCTGTATTCTGCCCCAACAGGCTCTCATCATTGCAGGCAACAACTGTCCCATTGTCTGCAACAAGAATCGTTCCATCTTTCTGAGTACTATAACCGTTTAAAAGCCCCTGTATCGTCAGTGTATAGTTTCTGGCAAATTCAGGAGAAGTGTAATAGTAGATTGCAACGATGCCCGGTGTATCTTTTCTGGCACAGGCTGCAATATCGATATGTGACCCATCTTCCCTGGTAAACCGTTCCGAATAGCTTCTTTCTTCATATCCGGCAAAATCCATGATGATGTCTTTTTGCAGATACTCCGTAATCTCATTAGTCAGAGACTCATCTGTGCTGTATTCACAGTCCGTCTTTCCATCTGCATCCAATACAAGGATACCATCCACCCAGAGAGTCTGCAGATTTCCCTTCAGAAAATCCCGGCTTAGCTGCCCACCGTTTTCTGTTTCCGTTTTAATATTTGTACTCATCTGTCTGGCACTTTCAATGGCACGGAGGAGACTTTTGGATTCCGATGATTCATTATAATGGGTGTAGGTGGAACACTGCACTTTCACATAATTTACAATCTCCACCATTCTTTTCTCTGCTTCCGCTTTTTCTGCGTGGAAGAAATAAAACAGGGAGACTACCACCACACAGATTCCAAGCAGACCGCCGAGCAGCTGGATTCGTTTTTCTTTTTTCTTAATATCCAAGATCATCCACCTCCAGATACTTCTGGGGATCATCCAGATATTTTTCAATGATTTTCAGGGATGTGCCATCCTGGCGCATTTCTTCCAATGTCTGTTCCATCTGCTCACAGATTCCTCTGTCATCATCTTTTGCAAAAGCAACACCTATTCCGGTGATCATCAGAGACTCTTCCAGGATACGGAAGCTTGTATCATAATCCTTCATATACTGGACAACAGATTCCTCATGTGCGGCAACTGCATCCACATACCTTTTTCCCAGAAACGTATAGATCAGTTCCCGGTGTCCAAGACTGATCAGATTGCCCAGTTTTGGGATTCTCTCATCCATCCTGTCCAGAAAGATACCTTCCGGTTTGGTTGTGGACTGGACAGCCAGATTCTTTCCCTCCAGATCACTCAACTTATAGATATCGCTGCTCTCGTTTACGGCTACCACCTGTCGACTTGCTATGTATGGTCCTGCCCAGCGGTAATCATCAAGGCGTCCTTCCATGGAAAAGCAGCCCATGATACAGTCAATCTCTCCGCTTTCTACCAATTCTTTTTTCTTCTCCCAGTTGATCTGGACAACATCCACCTGATATCCCATTCTTTTGAAAGCTTCTGTAGCAAGTTCTACATCTATGCCCGTAGGTACACCATCCTCATTCAAATAATTGTATGGTGGGTAGTTATCGCTGCCGAGTGTAATGACCGGCTTTTCTGTTTCTTCTCTGGTGTTATCTATGTTTTTACACCCTGCCAGGGTGACTGCTAAAATTTCCGCAAGCAGAATGCCTGCAATCACTCTTTTCCCTTTCATTTTCCGCCTATTCCTAACTATCCTTTTCGTTTTTTTCATATCTGATTCCCTGCCATTTGTTACTATTCAATAACCTGCGTTTCTATTTAACAGTTCTGTCAGGATTTCCGCATTTATCTCATTATCCTCTGCACACAGAAACCGCATTCCCTGCAAGATATTACCTTCCTGCTCATCTGTTTCTGTCTGTAAATCCGGAGAAACAGATCCTTCTTCCGCAATTTTCAGATCCATAAAAAGCGATACTTGGCATAAACAGATGAATTTGATTCACATTCCTCTGTCATCCTTATAAAATTATTATAGTTACATCTATGAAATAAAAAAACACTGTCCTACAGACAGTGCATCTCATTTCATGCAACTGGCTGCCATTTTACAGGCCCTGTAGCTTTGCGTCCCAGATTTTCATCTGGTTTGCCGATCATCCTATTATAGTTTTTAAACTTATGCAAAAACATTGATGTTATTATACTCCCACAATCTATCGTGCATAAGAAAAACCTCACCGCTTTAACGCTGAAAAATAAAAAAAGAACAGCCGATACATATACTCGAACTGTTCTCCTACTTCCAAAGTCCACGCAGCATTGACATTACTGTTTCCTACGTCATGATTCTCTCAGTGACGACTGGGAAATTCCCGGCAGCTGCGATAATCTGTGTTTACTGATATCACGCTTCTCACATAAAGATGTTATTTCATCTGCGATATACTTCTCTATCTGCAAGTAACTATACCTCATTTCTGTTATTACATGTTCTTATTGTACCTGTAATAGCAGAAAAAATATTAGTTATCAATTTTGCAAGTAATTAGTTTTATTATAGGAAGTACATTCGTAAAATAAAATTTGAAGATACTTTCGTTTCCGCAAAAGTCTTTTTCGCTTATATTATCTTAATAATATCACAGACAGCTACGTTTGTCACATAAAAGTTTAGAAACTCAAACAGAAACTCAAACAAAAAAGCAACCATTTAACCTTGACTTTTTATTTGCGGGCTACTTATAATCCTTTTACAAACTCAACTGTATTTTTTATATCTTCCTCATCCGGATGTCCTTTTGCAATACCACCCATCAGTTTAAATGGACCAAATGTGTCATAACCCTTGCATCCGAATTTTCCTATCACTTTAGAACGCTTCTCGTCCAAAATCTGCTCTATGGATTTATAATTTGCACTTCCACCATAAGTACAGATCAGAAATACCTTTTTATCGTCCGGTAGATTCTTCTCTGCAAATCCCAATATCGACTGATGAAATTTTGAAAAATAGATTCCTGATGCAAATCCAATCATATCATAACTGCTCAGATCTACATCTGGCTGTTTTACAGCATCAATCAAATCGACCTGGCATTCTTCTGCTATGCCCTTTACTAGTTTTTCTGTATTCCCATGATGTACAGATGCATATACGATTGCTTTTCTCATTTGTTTTCCTTTCTGCCTGTCTCCATTGTTTTAGTATTCTTTTGAAATTTCTCCTGTACCATCATGAGCATTTTTTCAAAAGACTGTGCAAACCTTACATCATCTTCTTCTGTTCGTTTTTTTGGTCCCTTGATATGATTCTTATGGGAACTTCTTCTGGCTTTTTTATTCAAATGACGTTCCATGAGCATCTGATCAATATTGTCATTCGTGTACCATTTGCCCGATTGATGAATGGCATAAGCACCTTTTCCCAGTGCCATTGCTGCAACACCATAGTCCTGTGATACGACAATATCTCCTTTATGGCAGATACTAATCAGTTTATAATCTACTGCATCTGCTCCTGCCCCTACTACAATCACTTCACTATAAGCCGATGACAGAACATGATTCGTATCACACAACAACGTTACCGGAATACTATTTTCTTTTGCAATCTTTTCAATGATTGCAACTACTGGGCAGGCATCTGCATCAACAAATATTTGCATCTTTCTATTCCTCCTCTGAACCATTATAAGAATAAGCTCTGCTGTTCGTATTCTGCCTCTCGCTTCAGCTGAACCGGTTTCTGATGCAGAATCTGTTCCATTTTCCTGTCATCAAACCAATCTTCCAATCAATATTTACTTATAAACTCTTCATAGAAAATATCTTCTTCCTCAGCTGTTGTATCCTTATCAATAAATTCCTGTAGATCTCTTTTCATGTTATCAAATACTTCCTGACTATGACTTTTATCACAAAAAGTTGTATGCATCATACTTCCATATACACCACATGTAATTGCATCATACCTTTCACATCTTTCCAAGGTTATCCTGCACGATTCTTTATATTCCTCATCTGCAATAATCGTACCGCCCTCACTTCCAATCGAATCAGGCTTATATATGTCATTCCACATATCCATCTTGCTCCTATACTCCAAGAATTTCATTCGTAAACTTAAACAAAGTCACATTCAATTCTCATCCGATTCGCAATAACATTAGTTTCATTTTGTTTCATCGCTTTCAATATCTTTAAGTGTAATACCGTCTGCATTTTTCCAGCTTGTCAATCCGTTAGCACTCTTACCTACCACAAACATTGCTGCACCAGATGGACTTGAAAACAAAACATCTTCCTGTAGAATACCCTCTACAATATTAGCTTTACTTCTCTTTTCTTTAATACCTGCTGAGATTGTCTCATCATCCTCTGGAGCAATATGACTTCCGTTTAGCACTACGAAACCTTCAGATGTACGAATACCATCAGCTTCTATCTTTCCTATTCCCTTCACTGTTCTTTCCAAGTGCAGCTTTATTTCGTCTTTTTCAATCTCGTTACCATCATTTTCTTCTATAACTGCTGGTTTATTGACAGGTTCCAATACTTTATATCCTAAAACACTTATCAAAATTCTCACATTATCAATAAATTCTTCCATGACTGCTATTTGCGATTCCTTCATCACCGTATTTCGATATGTGTTTTTTGTAAGCACCAGATACCGTTTACACTGTCTTGCAATGTCTACAAATCGATTTTCAAGATAACGAATCAATGCCTTGTTCAGGTCTCTCCCTATAAAAATCACTGCCGTGGTCCAATAATATTTCTCTTTTTCAGCTTGATAGTCTCGCAAATGTTGCAACAAACGTTCTTTTACATTTTCCGCTTCTCCGATATATACTGAATCTGTTCCATCATCTTCTTTGCAAAAGAGGAAATATACTCCCACTTGAGCAATATCCTCTCTATAGCACGAAGACACTTCAATTCTTGGTATCTTAATTGCTTTTCCATTCCAATTTGACAGCTCCGCTATAGTCAAACTATCCGCTGTTCCATTGACCAAAAACAGCTCTATAGACTTTCCATACGCCATTGCTATTTCTCCCTCGTTCTATCCTTTGTTTAACACCTACTCAGCATACTTTTCAATCCAATTTTCGCCATCATATTCGTTAATTTGTTTTTCTAATCTTGCAAGATAATCTTGCAACCTGCTATCCTCTTCACTGGCATACCATACATTTGCCCGTCCAAATCCATAAGTCCAACCATTTGATTTTCTTGGGACTTCCCACTGAACCTTTCTTGATCTGATGCCCGCAGGAAGTAGAACACAATCAGACGAATTTGCAATTGCATTGTAATATTGTATATCTTCCGGAGCAAACACTGCCTCTTGATAATGTCTGTAAACAGTAGCATGCTTGTACCAGCCAATAACTGTTGTAAACTTATGTGCCGGATGTTTTGCGCAATATACAACAAGTACATCATCTACTGATTCTTCTTTTTTACAATGCTCACAACCTGCAATATTCTCTATCCGCATTTGATTAACATCTTTCCCATTATGTGATTTTGTCTCGAAAAATCCCAGACAATATAAACCTTCCCTGCCCTCCATATTCACCGGTGTAAAATTATATTTTTCATGTGCATCTCCTGTCTCATCAACATAGCTTCCACCATTTAACGGAGTATCCTTTCCATCTTCATTTCCTCGATACTCCTTCATCCACGCTATGTTACAAAAAAGTATTCTCATCACATCAACCTTCTTTTCTCTTTGAAAATGGACTCAAGTCGATAAACAGTTTCTTCAATCCACTTGTGTCCTTGAACTCCTTGAATAAATACTCCAGAAGTTCTTCCTGCCTTGCCTGTCCTAATGTAAGCCGGTAAAGAGACAGTATCTTTATCAGCCTTTCATAATTAACCTCATCCTTACTCATAGGATACATTGGTACAAGTCTTTCTATTTTTACACTCTGATTTTTTCCGAAACACCAGAATGGTACAAGCTCTGACTGGTCATCCTGCTTTTCCGCTTTGGCTGCTTCAAACATTTCTGCCCATATGTCCCGCTTAAATGTGATGCCCTCCGCTTTCCCATATTTATCAGCAACATTCTGTCTGATTGCCAGACACTTAAATCTATTGATCCTGCCTTCCCTTTGTTCTAAATCAATCGGATTCCCTGGAAGATTCCAGTGCATAATCACACGACAGTAATTATGAAAATCAAGTCCTTCCTGCCCGATAGATGTTGTAGCAAGCACGAACGGACGCATTGGTGAATTAAATGCATTTCTAATGTTTTCTTTACGCATGACTACCTTGGAATTATCTCCTGCATCCTTTGTAAATCCAACCGCATAACTCGACCTGATTCGACACCCGTCACTTTTCTTGTCAGCTCCGTTGATACGCTTTTTGAAATCAGGATAAGTATCAGCGATATAGGTAGCTGTATGTATTTTCAATGAATCCATCATCATATCATGAACAATTTGATACTGGTTACCCTCTGACTGAAAACCCGCCGTTTCCTTCAACATATGGATATACTCATCAATCATCGCCTGAAAGCAGCCATCTTTACAGTATTTAAGTACGTTCTGCCAATGAGAATTATCATCTCTGCATCTGCCATAGGCAAGGTCAATGATAGCTGTTGACTCCGGTAAGTTAAAATTATTCACAAACACTTTTGCCAGTGATGTTGCTCTGGCTGTGCTTCTTCCATTTGAACGATAAATACATATTGCTGGCGATCCTAATACCATATTTACCAATGTTTCCAGAAGATCATCCGGCTTTCTTCCAAGATGAATCTCTTCCGGTGCATCGAGATAACTTCTTAGCCTATCAATATGAGCAAGAAATCCTTTATTTCTTTTATCCTTCGAACTGCTTCTGACCTCAGATGTTGTATCTTCTTCATCAACATTCATTTCCCACACAATATCGTCTATCCAATGTTTTGCATAAATGACTCCATCCATGAGCATCGGTGCGAGATAATACCATCTGGCATCCTCCTTATTACTAAACGCATCACCATACTTTTCATTGATTACTGCAAGCTTCTCTTTCAATTTCAGCCGTACCGATTTTTCTATAACTTCCAATGATTCATGATTATTCAATGACTCAATCGGTAAATACATATCCGAAAGTGTCTTAGATGGATAAAGCAGTGAAAATAGGCTCATGCCTCTTACTTCTCCATTTGAGACATTAAACCTCAGTCTTGCCACTGGGTATCTTCTCGAACCTTCCGCAAAATAACCTGTATTCTTCTTATCCTGGTTCTTTATCTGATGTACCAATTTTCCAACTGTAAGTCTTTCCGCCTCATAGGAAACCATAGCACCAATCATTCGTGGAACCATCTCCCATGCAGAAAAAACAAGTATTTTTGAAAACCCTTTGCTGTTTTTATATGCTCCCTGCATCTCATAATATGGCATTGATGGTGGAATCCACAGGTATTTTTCCGCCCCACCAATAAATGCCTTTTCTTTCAATGCTTCAAGCCTTGCATTAGTTTTCGGCAGTTCATCATATTTATTTATTTTGTTACGATTCAGCCACAAAAGATTCTGTTCTCTTTCATTTCCAAATTCATCGGGATGTTTCGTATAATATTTTTCTATCTGCTCTTTTATTTTGTATTTTTTCATAAAAGACATAAGATAAGGACAACTCTTTGCATAATCTACCGGCAACGTATGTTTTGAATCTGTTTTTGACAATAATCGTGACATCTGTATGTAAGAATTAATATCGTTCCCGTCTATCCGCAGATGGTGTTTCACACTGCTGTCATCTGTATAATCCCCAGAATCCATGACAGATATTCGTTCTGTCCTGCTGACTCCTTGATACATGGCGTTTTCCGCAAGTTCCTTCATACGGATAATTGCACTGTCTCCAGCTTTTAATTCACTTAAAGCAACGGAATAGTTTTTCCAGATTTCCTTAAAACTTGTATCTTTGACCTCATCGTCAAAAAGGAAGTTCATAACCTGAAAGAACTCTGCATAATGTTCGTCCAGCTGATTTTCATCAATTTCTTCAAGGGTAGAATACAATTTATATGGTGTTGCTGACAGCAGAAGCACTCTTGTATCATGTCCGCTAAGAAAACTATGTGTAAGGATGCCAAGCTCACTGTCATCAGATGATAGAAGAAATTTAAATCTCTGGAATTCATCCATGATTACAAGATCTGGTTCGAGCATGGATACACTGATTCTCGCAAACATCACACGTAATTTATTCATTACATAATAATTGGAATATGTAAGCTGTTTATTATATCTTCTTTCATGCAAATGATTAAGTAGCATGTCCTTGATTTCACTATATTCCGAATAATTTAAAATCTTATCAATTACATTTTGTGGATAGACACCATTCGTCATCTTTTCACATTCAACCACACGATTTTCAAAGCTCCATTTTGCCCATCCATCCCATGCTTTTACAGCATCTAATATCATAAACTTTTCAAGAGATGTCATATGTCCTTTAAAGTCAGGTATTCTCTTTAAGATTGCAAATATTAATGCTCTTTCCTGCACACTTCCTCCTCCTGAAGTCATACGGAAAGATGTTTCTGGTGTAAGCGGGATAAGCTGTATGTAACCTTCCTTTACTTGAGGATCATTCTCCTGCTCAGTAATCTTCAAATGCTGCATAGATAATCTTGTATCAGCTACTGAGCCAATACTATTTTTCCCTGTCACATCAAGTTTTCTAATGTTCTGATTTGCTATGTTCTGATTAGAGCAAATATATATCACTTTAAACAGCTCATCCTTTTCTTCAATTCTAAGTCTCGCCGTCTTCACAATTGCCCCTCTGGCAATAAGTGTTTTTCCCATACCGACCTCATCAGCAACAAGCACACGATTCTGATTATGTCTGAAAAGATACTCCACTCTTTCTACAGTAGCTCTTTGAAAATCTTTCAGACCGGCAAGGGTACGCTTTTCGATTTCATCTATATTAAATTGTGACACAACATCACCTCGTTATCTTCTGATTTTCAAAGTATTACAAAACGTTTCATAAAGTTCACGAAATTCATCCGGTATAATCTCATTATCAGTGACCATTTTTAGTATATACCCGATATCTTTTATTCTTTCCGGTTCGTCTACCGAAGTCTTAAGCATCTTCTCATAAAGTGCCGGCATAGCATCGCTTGAATTACAAAAAAAGCCGGATTCTCCCATCTGCTTTCCTTCAAGCATGGATGCAATATAATCATCCTCCAATACAAAAGCAATATATTCCACAAATGAAGCTCTGTCCTTTACAACACTGTTTACTGCAGCACTTTCTCTGTCATCTGGAAAACCGTTTGTAGGAATCATAATAATTCTTCGGATCGTATCATCACCTGATCTTGCAATAATCTCATAGAACTCAGATAACTGTAATATCTCAAGTTCTAAAAACTCAATGTGTTCTGCTAGTAACTGCTCCTGCTTGGAATTAAATGGTGATACTGTAATTGCACTATCAGATTCAATACCTCCAAACTCAACCACTATCTTATACTTTCCGACATTCTCATTATCTTCTGAAATTACAGCCTGCCTTTTCACTCGGCACAAGTCCTTAATTTTCTGCTCCAGCAGATTTCTATTATCACTTTCTGTTTCCAAAACAGCATCTGCTACTGTAACCTGTTCAAATGGATTCTTTACATCTCCTGCCGGTCCACAGAATATATCCTCTAAAAATTTATCCCCATTCAGATACATATTCTTTGTACCAAGCCACAGCATCATTTCAACATTTTTATTAATCGCAGAATAGGAAGCATTCATGGAACCAAGATACAGATCAACATCTGAATATTTCCTTCTCAGATAAATTTTCGCATGAATATCCTGCTTCTTTTTATCTGCCAGTTCATCTGAAATTTCATCCTCACCATCTATAATTTCATCCTTTAATGCATAGATGGTGAAATTATCTACATCTGATGTTTTGAGTTTTCCAAGCTCGGAACGTCTGGTAATAAGTGTTCTCTTACAGTCTGACAATGCCCTGTCTGTAAGGTTAAAATCAGCAATCACACTTTCTGACAAAAACGGAGACATCACTACAAGCTCATTAAATGACGAATTGGCATTTCCTTTTTCCTTGCAGAACAGAATATCCTCCTGCATCCGGTAGGCATTTTTTCCAATGCCAAGTGGAAGCACTTCAAAATTCTCTCCAAATATTTTACTATCAAGTGAAAAGGATACATCCTTAACGTCTGCACATAATCCGCGAATCAAATTCCTTTTCTTTCCGGCATTATTGCTGGTATTGTGCACATTCGTTACAAGATAATCCAGGAAATCACAAATAGGCTGTGTCTTTTTCTTCTGTCTGACATTTTCACTGCTATCCATTGCAAAGCTGATATCCCAGCTCCGGTCAAAAGTCAGATTTCTGCTCATTACCACAAAACGATATTTTTTATCTCCCTCAGCGTTTACATATGCTAATACCCATGTTTTCGGATGAAATGATGGGTATCGACCAAGCTGTCTATCCTTTGGCAGTGCGACTTCTACTACCATTTTTTCTAATAAAATAGATAGTGCGGTCGGTTTTGTTGATACTTTAATCTGTCCTGCTTCACAAAACAGCACGATTTTATCTGACACCTTCTGCAATGCATTCAGCATACCAATTGGATTTTGCATAAGCTTACTATCTGTTTCTTCAGATAATCCAAGGCATATCGCCACGGCTGTGAGTGCTTCCAGGTCAAGTGAATATGTAGTGCCTACTGCTCTATCCAGTCTATATCCGTCCGGAGGCATCAAAATACTGCTATAACCAGTTCTATCTCTGTTTGAATCCGGTCTAAACATCAGCACTCACCTCCCCAGCATAGATGTCATTCACAATTCTTCTGGCATTCGAGAATCTGTAATCAAGCATTCCACCACCTACCCATTTGGAATGATCAAATTCTTTTGTTCTGCTTAGCTTTGCTCTGGCTGCTCCTTTCAGGCTCCGTTCCCTCTTACAAATCAGTTCATCAGCCATATCAATATCCGATGCCATAAATGCTGTTTGTATCCCGCATAGAAAGCTCTTTGCTCTTGGATTTATCAGCTGCAATTCTGCAAAGACAGCATCCAGATCGACTGTTGCATTATGCCTGATATCCGGAAGTAACTTGCGCCATTCAGCATTTGCATAAATATTCTCGCCTTCTGACAGCATAACATTGTATCTTACTCTTGCCATATACACCAGATTATTAAAATCGCAGGCAAGCTTCATCATATATGCCATCTTTTCATTTACTTTTTCTGATAGTTCAGCCGTCAAAGAAGCAAAATCGTCATATTCATTCAAATTAATACGATTTTTCAGCACATATTCCAAAAGAGACCCTTTCGTTGACTTCTGAATCTGCTTATCCAGATAGAATGCTTCCTCCTGCGTCAACTCTATTGTAAGGTTGTCTCGCCAGTCATCATGATAAATCGGAAGATTCCAGAATCTAACATTACTGATATCTCCTGCATCTGAATCATCTCTCTCATTTTCTTCCGCATCATCATTTCTGTTTCCCATGCGACTGATGGACTTCTGTTCTTTTAGTTTTACTGCCAATGAAACATACTCCTGTATAGACAGACCATACTCACAGAATATTCCAAATGTACGAATTCCATTCCAGTAGATATCTGATGGTTTTCTTGCTACCCAGTCTTTTGGTAATACACGAGTTCCAATAACACCTTCCGCTTTGGAATCAGTTTCTAACAATCTGATACCACAATCTTTTTCAGCCGAATCTATAGCTCTTAAAACTCTATTGACATCCTTTCCATATCTGCCATCAACAGCTTCCCTTAGCACATATGGGACAATAAGGAAATACTTTGCTCTAGTCTGGATGGTTGAGGTCCCAGGAAAGAAATAATTAGCAAAAGCATCACGAACTATACCGATTCCAAGTTCATCGACTGCTCCCTGTTCACTCAGAAGGTTAATCACATCCAATGCCTTCTGCCTGTCTTCCTTTGAAAAATCTATCCATCCCAATTGCATATTGTTGCGCTCCCCACTTAACTGTTTATCTGATATTTATAATGAATTACAACTGTTCTCAGTATAGCATATATTGCTTTATTAAGTATCAATAATTTGCCTTATGAGAAGATTGGGAAGAACGAGCCGGTATATACTCGTTATCGTAATCATATATATATGAAGCGCAGATACCATCCGCATAATATCCCGATTCGCCTTCCATGCCTATTGACAATTTAGTATTGTCTTTGTAAAACGATTTCAATTCTAATCGCTCTCCAATCTGCTATTATTATAACATTCAATCGTTTTTTAAAACAAAAAAAGGATATAGGAATCAGCTTCCCACACCCTCATTAGTATCCTATCATTTGTCGCTTCCAAACATATGGAATCGACAAATCAAAACTTTCCGGTAATCAGCTAAAATCCCTCGAATTTCCTTTCGATTCGGAGGATTTTTTCGTGCAATTTTTCAAAAGCGATCTGAAGATAATTTAAACTAAAATTAGTCAATTCTTACCCGTTTTTTATTTTTCAAAAAAGCATCCATTTTCCTTATAAAACGGTTGCTTTTTCTCTAAACTATAGTATAATAAACCTTGTCGTGTGTATAGAAATACTAAACTCTAGGTTTACAAGTTTACTGTCCGTCTACTTCCATAGTTGTTCTTTTCGCCCCGAATTCTGCAATTTTTCGGGGTTTTTTGTTTGTCTATATCCGTCAGCGTTTATTCAGAGGTGGGCTAAAATTGGGCTAAATTTCTGCATAAAAAGAGCAGCTTCAACGGCTGCTCTCTCCTAAAATATACTTGCTATTTTCTGCATTTCTTCCGCTTTTGTATCTGGTAGGACATGGCTGTACAAATCCATTGTCATAGCTAAAGAACTATGTCCAAGAATAGTTTTAAGCACTTGCGGTTTCATTCCGGCTTCAATGGCTCTTGTGGCGAATGTATGACGAAATACATGGCTTGTGATCCGTGGAAAATCTTCCCCTGCTTCATGTATTTTCTTGACAACATTATCAATTTCCGTTTGTAACATCTGAACGCTGATCGGGTTTCCATCTACAGTACAAAATAAATATCTGTCTATTTTTTCTATCTTGAATAACCAGTAATTTTTTTGGTTTTCCAGGTAGATCATTGTATCAGCCATTAACGGTACATCTCTGATTGACGTTTTCGTTTTTGCCGTATCATCAATGAAGCCTTGTCCGTTGATATATTTTAGAGTTCTTGTAATGTGTATTACATTTTCTTTTCTATCAATATCGCTCCAACGAAGTCCCCGGATTTCCCCGGAACGCATTCCGGTTCTAAGCATAACAGCAAAAAGATTATACAAATAACTGTCCTTTGCATATTCCATAAACAAGCTTTGCTGCTCTCTGGTCAAGGCTGTTCTTTCCTTTTCTGGTTTGGTCTTACGTGGTAAATTGGTAGCATCGAAGGGGTTTCTTGCTATTATTCCATCCTTTACAGCTTGTTTAAAAGTACTATTCATAAAAGCTTTTATGACCTTTATTGTAGCCAGTTTATGATCGCTTTTTACCAGATCATTATAAAATTTCTGAATGTCTGCACCCTTTATTTTATCAAGCTTCACATTTCCGAAACGTTCTTTTACGCATGAATTATAATAATTTCGATACGTTTGGATTGTTCCGATCTTAACAGAATTCATCTTATAATTTTCAATCCAGAAATTGAACCATTCATCAAAAGTATAGCTTGTCGGCTTGATATATGTTCCATGTGCAAGCCGGTATTTTAGATCAACTCTCTTTTTCTTCGCTTCGGTGAGAGTTGGAGCATATTCATAATATGTTTTTCCATCATGTTTCACTCTGATTTCAAAGGAATTCGTATTTTTCTTTCTGATCCCTGTTGGTAATTTCTTCCCCTTTGTAACTGCTGCCATAATATCACATCTTCCTACTGTAATTCTTTGCTTAGCTTGTTTATTAGTGTTTCCATCTTTTTCCAGAAAATCAGATTATTTCCGGCTGCCGGAGCTGTCGGATTATCTTTCAGACTTTCCCATACTTCAATTTCATCTGTGATTCTTTGATGTGTAAGTGCAAAATACATTTTAAGATCAACAACTTCTTCTGTAGTTAATGCGATATGCTTCATTAGCTGTTTTTCTTCCTTTGCTTTGCCGTTGGTATATGAAAATATTGTCTTACTGTTTTTTAGTGGCTCCTGCTTAGGATTTTTTTTGTTGTTTGACACATCAACTTTTATCTTTTTTGGTTCTTCCTGCATCAAAACATATTTTACAGGCTCTTTCTTTTCTGGTTTTGTATATTTTACTGTATAACTCATAAATTATTCTCCTTTCACTCCGTTGATGCTTTTTTCTGCTTTAGCAGCTTTAAGCCCTTGTCCATATCCAAGACAAAATGCAGCCGAAGCAATTTGATATTTAGTAGAATATTTTTCCGTTATCTCTACCAATGTATGAAAACTGACATCGTATCTTGATGATATATTTTTCCGGGCTTCTTCAATCGCATTCATTACATTTATCCTTGCCATGTTTTTACTCCTTTTCTACATTTTTACAAATATTCTCTGCACTTTCGCAATACACTCTTGCAGTACGCACAAGCCACATGATCCGATCATGTTCAAAAAGAAATCGACAACTTGCTTCTCCAACTTCATTACCTGTATCCCCTCTGTAAAATTTTATAGCTTCTGTCATGTTTAAATTCCAATACGTGTCGTACCTGTCTGTGATTTCGTTTAATGCCATTTTGAGTTCGCTTAACTCTGCCTTTACATCAGATAAAGCATCTTCAAGTCTTTTTTCATTTTCCATTTTGAATCTTCCTTTCTTAAAAAAGTATTTATTTGTATTCGCTTGTATTCATTTTACCATCACTTTTTATAGATGTCAATATGAATACAATTGTATTCATATTGCTTTCATGCTAAAATGAATTTGAAAGGAGCTGTTTTTATGGGAAATACCATTCCAACAACTGTGAGAATTCCAGAAGAGTTAAAATCTAATCTGGAAGAGATTGCGAAACGTGAAAACCGAAGTTTAAACAACTTAATCAACATTATTTTGCAGTCATACGTCAATGAAGATAAAGCAAAATGATAATTTTAAAGGCAAGGTCTGTTTCCCCTTGCCTTTTTGCTGTCTCATTTTCAATTTCTGTTGCAATAACTCCATGGCTAGGACACTAGTTATCAATTTCAATGCTTTCAGTAGTAAATTGTTCGACTGGTGGTCTGTGTCCCATTCTAAACGGGAATAGAGGGCAAGTTTTTAAAAGGCATTCCCGAACCTCTAACCGTTGCCCGGCGCAGCATTCCAAACATTTTCGCCTAATTGCTTTCAGTGGTGTAATTTTAGACATTATTTTTCGCCCCCATTGACCTGATAGAGCGAATCCATAGCATAAATTAGCTTTGCCTTGCTGCCATCTACGGTATCAAATTCAATCAGTATGCCGTTTTCGCCCCCAATCTTTATATCTTCGATGCTTATAACTTTTGCACCGTATAAAGACGGGATAGCATCTGCGTAGTCTACTTCCTGCATCTCTTCTGTAATTTCTTCTGTATCATTTTCTTCTGGAAATACTTCCGTAGAACCATCAATTATTTTCTGAAGTTCACGCAAATTGTACATAGCATCACAAAGCTTATCTGAAATAGCATCTGTTAAATCATTTATTTTTTCAATTGATGCCTGATCTCTAGGCTCGTCCGCTGAAAAGATATTTCCAGTGGCAAGCTGATAATTAGCAAATTCCAAAGAATTCATTATATTTTCAAGATTCGCTTCAACTTCATTCATTTCAAAATAACAATTATCACTCATGTTAATACCTCTTTCTTCAAATAATTTCTTTGATTTTCTTTCTCATTCTCAATTTTTTCAGTGCTTGCTGTTGTAATTGCCGGACTTGTTTTTCTGTATCTCCCGTATTCTCTGCAATTTTTGCCACTGTTAAATTATCCAGATAAAACAATTTGATAACTTCACATTCAGCAGGCAATAAAACATCATTGAGAATTTCCCAAAACTCCGCTATAGACAACCTTTTTACAGTTTTCTCTTCCAGATCAGTTACACCCGGCAGCAGTTCCGCTAATGTGCTTTCATTATCTTCACCGATTGGAACATCTATGGAAGTGATTTTTAAATCCTTTAAAATGTCCAATTCCCGTAAATAATCCCTTGAAATAAAGAACTCACGCATCACAAGGGCATTATCTGGCATACGTCCATGTTGTTTTTCATAATTCTCCCGGAACTTTTTTATTTGCAGTATCAATGTCAGTTGATTTTCCGTCACATTAGAGTGCTTTGCGATCACTCTGTTTAAATGCCATTTCACACAACTGTATAAATACGTCTTAAAACTTGCTCCACGCTCAAAACTATAGCTGTTTACGGTACTTTTCAGAGCTAGAAAGCATTCTTGTAATAAATCATCATATTCCAGAACATTAGAATAATCTGCACGATTACGGCATAGTTTTTTGAATAAAGGCAAATATTGATTGTACAAGGCTAGCAGAGCGAGCTTGTCACCCTGCTTTGCCTGTGTAATAGTTTTGATTTCTGATAAATCCATTTTACTGATCTACGTTTTCGCTTTCCTCTTCTGGACTCACATTTTCAGTTGCATCATCTTCCGGCTTGTAAAAGTTTGTATCTGGTTCTTCTGGATCAACACCAAACCCGTTAAGAAATTCGCCGTCTTTGTCAGCATTTTCGGCTTTTTTCTTTTCATTTTCTGCAATATCTCTTGAAATTTCTTCATCAATAGACTTCGCTACTGTACGAATTTCCATATTTTCCGGCATAATCTCCACAGAAGAAAGCTGATTTCCAACGAAAATATCAATTTCAGCATCTGGAAGTCTAAGCCAGTTTTTTCCGTCCTCATCATCTGCAAATTTTCCGAACGTTTCATTCATCTTGTGGAACTTTTCAATTTTCTGATCTGGTGAAACATAATTTTTAAGCTCATAACCGTGAGATTTCGCATAATCATGTAATAAGCGTGCGTCAGCTTGATTATTTCCGGCTTTTTTGGCAAGATACAACAGTTCCTGCGGACTGTAACTAATTCCAGAAGAAAGAGCTGTTGCAAGCTTTCTATCAAGCCCCTCGCCTGTCAGATCGGCAAATTCAAACGCCCAATCCGCAAAATCATTTTCCAGATTAGATAAAAGTGTTTTCATGCCGGCTCTTTTTTCAGAAATTTCCTGCTGAATTTTCTTAGTTTCTCTTTCTTTTGCTTCATTTGTTAAATCTTTAAGTAAATTGGTTTCATCAATCAAACCTTTTAACTTTTTCTCTTCCTCAACATATGCTCTATAAATTCTTTTGCTTTCTGCCATAAAATCGCTTTCACATTTAAATTTTCTCATCATTTTTATTTCCTTTCTTTCTACCCGTTCCGGGTAAGTCCCTTTTTTATTTTTTCTTTGTTTCAGCACCTCAGAGACACCCCGGGGATGATTCCACCATAACCCCCGGCACGGATCAGGCAGTAGCCAATATAACCATATTTCTTCATCTGATCCGCTATTTCCGTAATACTAAATTAGTGATTTACTTTCACAACTCCATAGAACCGCTATTTTACAAGCTTTCTCAGCTTTTCACTCAATGAAGTATCACTTTTTAGACCACTTTTGATTTATGATCCAGACATTCCAAACAGAATTTCAATAAAAATACCTTGAAATCACAACTGTTTTGCTATGTCCTTTTTATGTACCTCAGACGATAGCAGTTTAACCGCTATTTTTTATTCGTCTTGGAGTCTCTGCAAGTCACTCTTTTTTTACTACCTCGAACGATGCTGTTGTTCAGCCTTTTTTACCGTGATGGAGTGTGTCTGCAAGTTACCCATTTTTTTACCGTGTTGAAGTACATCTAGGTTAGTTATTTAATTGTTCTTCTTTATATTCTCTGGCTTACGCTTTCCATAAATTCCATGCAAAGCCATGTGACACCGAGGGCAAACCACAATCAAATCATCCATTTTTTCACTTCCTACATTTTTATAAGTCAGATGATGCACTTGCAAGCCGTTAGGTTTCCAAGGCTGATAACCGCATTTTTCACAACGTCCATCTGCCCGTCTTAGAACTTCTTGTCGAAGCTGCTGCCAGTGTCGTGTACGAAGATATCGCTTGTATGTATTTTTATCCATGTACTACCCTTTCAGAAAGACATACCATAT
Source organism: Coprococcus sp. LG101-27 (assembly GCF_027695515.1). Classification (NCBI taxonomy): domain Bacteria; kingdom Bacillati; phylum Bacillota; class Clostridia; order Lachnospirales; family Lachnospiraceae; genus Coprococcus; species Coprococcus sp. LG101-27. The sequence goes on along the minus strand of NZ_JAQEUJ010000001.1, from coordinate 173,508 downwards.
GGTATATATAGATAATGTGTATACACCGTATAACGTAAATTCTTAAATCAAGCCTATTTCGTTATATGGTGTATAACAAAATCTCTTTACAGTTACATTTTGTTATATGCTGTATAACAGTCTGTTATATGCCGTATACACAGTAAAATGTTTTTAACTGCTATCTTTCCACTTGCTACTGAACCGGTAAACATTTATTTTTTTTCTATGTTTATTCGATTCATATTTTTCTATAAATCCTTTCTCTATTAGTTCTTTGAAGTATCTTTGTGAATTTGTTCGTTGTAATCCGTATTCTAATTGCTGCTTAGCCGGAAATACAAAACATGAGTCTGGATATTTCACGCCAAATTCTTCACTGTGATTATGCAAGCAAGCTTTTCCTGCGCTGCTTTTATGCTGAATCCTACATAATACATATAGCATTCTTGCCGGACTGCTCAATGCTTTAAACTGTTCAGACTTCACCATGCTTTCATATATCGAACCAAAATTTTCATGCTTGTTATTACCTATGCAGGCGTTATAATCCGGCTTAAAACTCTTTTTAGCCATTTTCTTGCCTGCTTTCCGCTATTCAGCTTTGCAATTTTCCTCAATGTAATTGAGAAGAATATCTTTTCGTATTCTGCTACATCGCCCGATTTTTCTTATTGCTCCGGCAGATGAAGCTAAATTACGAACCGTATTTCTACCAAGATTTGTAATCGAACAAGCCTGATCTAAGTCAACAAGTTCACCATTTATATTTTTGTTTGTTGATAAATTCATATCTTTTCCTTTCTTTTCTCTTGTCTACAGTTTCCATGATTGCAATCATCATAAACATGTTCAACACGTCACATGCCGTATGCGTGATTAAACGTATGAAGCATCGTTGTTTGTCACACACAACATAAAAATACATAAATCACCATCAATCAGAAGTACATCATAATTGCAGTACGTCTAACGGGAATCATCATGTTTACATCAAATAATGATAACGGTACTTGAACTTAATATTCAAATACTATATAATTATATTTAAAATAGATAATTATTTGTTATGAGGATTTATATATGCGTGAAAAAGATATTGAAACAACTACAGAAGATAAAGAAATACAATTAGACTATATTTCTATAAAAAAGAAATTGAATGAAGTGAGAAAGCAAAAGAAATTAACACAAAAACAGCTTTCAAAAATAGCCGGAGTTCAGCAAGGACGAATATCAACTTGCCTAAATGAAGAAAATTCTGATTTTTTTACATTTGAGCAAATGTACCGTATATGCTCAGCTCTTGATCTATCTATGGATAATCTTACAGGTTTAAAAACCAAAAATAGCGATCTCACTCCGGTCGATTTTGCAATGATGCTCGCATCTTTTTCTAAGCAAGACACTTCCGGCATTAGATTTAAAAAAATAACAGTAAAAGAGCACGTTTGTCCTGTTAATGAAGACTTAGGCATAACAGGACTTGACACTAATGAATATTATGCTTTTTATTTTTCCAACCATGGAATGAATAATACAAATCCCGGAATGAATTATTTTGCAATTTGTGTAAATCATTTTGTAGAAAAATTTATTAAATTCAATAAATTGCTTCAAGATTATGTAATTGATAGTGAAGAATATGAAACATTACTTGACAATGCTTTAAGAAAACTTTCATCGGAATATAAAGAATATATAGATGAACTATAAATCAACTATAGCAGACTAATCTTGTTTTTTCTCTATCTGCCTGTTATCCTATCATTGTCGATTCCAAGCGTAAGGAATCGTAAAATCAAAACTTTTTGGTAATCAGCTAAAGTCCCTCGAATTTCCTTTCGGTTCGGGGGATTTTTTTCATATAATTTTCGCAAAGTGGTCTAAAGGTGGTCTAAATAAAAATTAGTCATTTCTTACCGAATTTTTATTTTTCCAAAAAACCTCCATTTTCCTTATAAAACGGTTGCTTTTTCTCTAAACTATAGTATAATAAACCTTGTCGTGTGTATAGAAATACTAAACTCTAGGTTTATTTTTATTTTTACAAACAATTTACAGAAAGGAGCTATTTATGAACATCGGACAGAAAGTAAGGGAGCTCCGTATTGCGAAAAATCTTACCCAGGAAGAACTTGCAGACCGGAGTGAGCTTTCGAAGGGATTCATTTCCCAGCTGGAACGGGATCTTACTTCTCCTTCTATCGCCACACTGGTTGATATTCTGCAGTGTCTCGGCACCAATCTGAATGAATTTTTCAGCGATGACGAGGAAGAACAGGTTGTCTTCGGTGATGAGGATTATTTTGAAAAAAAGGATACTGATCTGAAGAATACGATTGAATGGATCATTCCGAATGCCCAGCGCAATATGATGGAACCGATCCGTCTTACCCTGGCTCCGGGCGGTGCAACCTACCCGGATCTTCCACACGAAGGTGAGGAATTCGGATACGTGCTTCAGGGTTCCGTCAAAATCCACGTAGGCAATAAGGTCTACAAAGCTAAAAAGGGAGAATCCTTTTATTTTACTCCCCACGCAAAGCATTATATAGAAGCATCGTCTTCTTCCGGGGCACGCCTGATCTGGGTCAGCACTCCCCCAAGTTTTTAAGTACACAGGAGGATTATACATATGCCAAACAAACTGATTGACATTGTTGGTGTTTCCAAATCATATGGAGACAATCTGGTTCTGGACGACCTGAACCTTTATATCAGAGAAAATGAATTTCTCACACTTTTAGGACCTAGCGGCTGCGGAAAGACAACGCTTCTGCGTATCCTCGGCGGATTCGAAAATCCGGACTCCGGAAAAGTAATTTTCGATGGAAAGGACATTACATCCCTTGCACCGAATAAACGACAGCTCAACACTGTTTTCCAGAAATATGCGCTTTTCACCCATATGACCATTGCTGAAAATATTGCTTTTGGTCTGAAGATCAAAGGGAAATCAAAATCTTACATCGATGATAAGATTCATTATGCATTAAAACTGGTCAATCTGGAAGGTTACCAGAACCGTTATCCGGATTCTTTAAGTGGGGGACAGCAGCAGCGTATTGCCATCGCCCGCGCCATTGTAAATGAACCAAAAGTTCTTCTTCTGGATGAACCTCTCGGTGCCCTGGATTTAAAGCTCCGCCAGGACATGCAGTATGAACTGATCCGTTTAAAAAATGAGCTGGGAATTACATTTATCTACGTTACCCACGATCAGGAAGAAGCCCTCACCATGTCTGACACGATTGTTGTCATGAATCAGGGATATATCCAGCAGATCGGTACACCGGAAGATATCTACAACGAGCCGGAAAATGCTTTTGTAGCCGACTTCATTGGCGATAGCAACATTTTCAATGCCATCATGGTACGCGATAAGCTGGTCAATATTGTCGGTGCCGAATTCCCGTGTGTAGATACCGGATTCGGAACCAACAAACCGGTCGATGCGGTCATTCGTCCGGAGGACATCGATCTTGTAAAACCAGAAGAAGGCACATTAAAGGGTGTCGTTACCCATCTGATTTTCAAAGGAGTCCACTATGAAATGGAAGTCCTTGCCAACAACTATGAATGGCTGGTACACAGCACCGATATGTTCCCGGTTGGCACTGAGGTTGGAATCCATGTTGACCCGTTTGATATTCAGATCATGAAAAAACCGGAATCTGAAGATGAGGAGGCTGTAGGAATTGAAGAATAGCAAACGTCTCCTGGCTGGGCCATACCTTTTCTGGGCAGTTTCTTTCATTATCATTCCTCTGATCATGATCTTCTATTATGGTCTGACTGACAATGACGGAAAATTCACCTGGATGAACCTTGCCAAAATCACAACACCTGAGAATTTAAAGGCTCTGGGGCTTGCACTTCTGCTTGCATTTGTCAGCACAGTGATCTGCCTGATCCTTGCCTATCCTCTGGCAATGATCCTTGTTGGAAGAAATGTAAACCAGTCCAGCTTCGTAGTACTTGTTTTCATCCTTCCGATGTGGATGAACTTTCTGCTCAGAACTCTTGCATGGCAGAACCTCCTGGAGAAAAACGGTGTCATCAACTCCGTTCTCCATTTCTTCGGGCTGCCTTCATGGAACATTATCAACACACCGACAGCGATCATCCTCGGTATGGTCTACAACTTCCTGCCGTTCATGGTGCTGCCGATTTACAATGTACTTGTAAAGATTGACAAAGATGTTATTTCCGCAGCCAGAGATCTCGGTGCCGGAAATATCCAGACATTTACCAAGATCATCCTTCCGCTTAGTGTTCCGGGTATCATCAGTGGAATCACTATGGTATTTGTACCTGCACTTACAACCTTCGTCATTTCCAACCTCCTCGGTGGAAGCAAGATCCTTCTGATCGGAAATGTCATCGAACAGGAATTCCAGCAGGGAAGCAACTGGCATGTAGGAAGTGGACTTTCACTTGTCCTGATGATCTTCATCATTGCAAGTATGGCTCTGATCGCCAAATACGATAAAGACGGGGAGGGCACTGCATTCTAATGAAAAAGAAATTACAGAATTTATATTTACTGCTGATCGTGATCTTCCTCTATGCTCCGATCATGACACTGATGGTTCTGTCCTTTAACAGTTCCAGAACCCGTGCCAAATGGGGCGGATTTACCGGAAAATGGTATGTATCCCTTTTCCAGGATGAAGCGATCATGAGCACCTTATACAACACCCTGATCATCGCACTTCTTTCTGCGCTGATTGCAACCGTGATTGGAACTTTGGCTTCCATTGGAATCCAGAGTATGAACCGCAAGTTTCGTACCTTTATGCTGGGTGTCACCAACATTCCGATGCTGAACGCAGACATTGTGACTGGTGTATCTATGATGCTGTTGTTTATCGCATTCCGTATGAACATGGGATTTTCGACAATCCTGATTGCACATATAACCTTTAATATCCCGTATGTCATCCTAAGTGTCATGCCAAAACTAAAGCAGACCAACCGGCGGACCTATGAAGCTGCACTGGATCTGGGTGCTTCTCCGATCTACGCTTTTTTCAAAGTCGTATTTCCGGATATCCTTCCAGGAATTCTTTCCGGTTTCCTGCTTGCATTTACCATGTCGTTGGATGATTTTGTGATCACCCACTTTACCAAAGGACCTGGAATCGATACCCTGTCCACCAAAATTTACAGTGAAGTACGAAAAGGAATCCGTCCGGAAATTTACGCACTCTCAACGATCATGTTTGTAACGGTGCTCTTCCTTCTCTTCCTGGTCAATTTAAAACCGGAAAAAGAAGTTCACGAAAAAGACGGCACGATCCGCAAGCCATCCCGTGCACGCCACACGATGCGTCTCGTCGTAACACGTGTCGTACCGGCACTGCTCGTGATCGTCATTACAGCCGGAGGATTTTTCTACAATTCAAAGACAAAGATTTCCGGCTCCGAAAAGGTAATTGTCTACAACTGGGGCGAATATCTGGACCCGGATGTCCTGGATATCTTTGAAGAAGAAACCGGTATCCAGGTAGTTTATGAAGAATACGAAACCAATGAGATCATGTACCCGAAGGTGCAGTCCGGCGCCATTTCCTACGATGTGGTCTGCCCTTCTGACTATATGATCCAGCGTATGATCGAAAATGATCTCCTCGCCGAGATCAACTGGGACAATGTTTCAAATATCAAAAACATCGGACAGACTTACATGGATCAGTCCAAGGCATTTGATCCGGAAAATAAATACTCTGTTCCTTATTGCTGGGGAACTGTCGGGATCCTTTACAACAAAACCATGGTAGACGAACCAATTGATTCCTGGTCTGTTCTCTGGGATCCAAAGTACAAGGACAGCATTCTGATGCAGGACAGCGTCCGCGATGCATTCGGTGTTACCTTAAAATATCTTGGATATTCCCTGAACTCAACCGACCTGGACGAGCTGAACGAAGCGAAGAATCTTCTGTTCAAACAGAAACCACTGGTTCAGGCATACGTCGTTGACCAGGTGCGTGACAAGATGATCGGAAATGAAGCAGCCATCGGTGTTATTTACTCCGGTGAAGCCATTTACACACAGAAAGAAAATCCAAACCTGGAATACGTGATCCCGAAAGAAGGATCCAATATCTGGATCGACTCCTGGGTAATTCCGAAAAATGCAGAGCATAAGGAAAATGCAGAAAAGTTCATCAACTTCCTCTGCCGTCCGGACATCGCACTGAAGAACTTTGAGTACATCACCTACTCGACTCCAAATGAAGCAGCACGGGAACTGATTGAAGACGAGTCCATCCGCAACAGCAAGATTGCATTCCCGGATGCAAGCGAGCTCTCCGGATGTGAGACCTTCAAATTCCTTGGAGATAAAAACGATGCTGTCTACAATGAATTATGGCGGGAAGTGAAATCAAAGTAATGTGGGAAAGAATTCTGAATTATACAATAACCGAACAGAAAACTTCCAATATCCATGAGTTTTTAAAAGCTCATGGATATTCTTCTTCTCTGATCCGGGCAATCAAAGAAGATACGGAAGGAATCCGTCTGAACGGGGAACCGGTACTGGCACGTACCCTTCTTACTCCCGGCGACCAGCTTGCCATCCGGATTACCGAAACAAAATTCTCCGAAAATATTGTTCCGTCAGATCTGCCTCTTTCGATCGTATATGAAGATCCGGACCTGCTGGTCATCAATAAACCTGCCGGAATGCCAATTCACCCTTCCCAGGGAAATTATGACAACACACTTGCCAATGCCTGTGCATGGTATTTCAAAGAGAAAGGCGAGCCTTTTGTCTACCGCTGCATTAACCGGCTTGACCGGGACACCACCGGTCTTCTGATCATTGCCCGGCATCTTTACAGTGCCTCTCTCCTCTCTGCCATGATGGCACGCCGGGAAATCCACCGGGAATATCTGGCACTTGCCACGGGAATCGTCCCGGAAGACGGAATCATCACTGCTCCAATTGCCAGAAAAGAGGGTTCTACCATCGAGCGCATGGTCGATTTTAAACATGGTGAATATGCCTGCACCCATTACCGCAGGCTTTCCATCACAAATACAGATCCGGTCTACTCTCTGGTTGCCTTAAAGCTGGATACCGGACGCACTCATCAGATCCGGGTGCATATGAATTACATCGGTCATCCGCTTCCGGGAGATTTTCTCTATAATCCGGATTACAGCCATATCAGCCGTCAGGCACTGCACTCACATCATCTGCATTTCCGGCATCCAATCACAGGAGAAGAAATGCATTTCACAGCGCCTGTGCCTGAAGATATGTTACTCTGATAAATATATTTAAGTGATCCCCTTCCCCGGCACATAATACTCTTTTTATGGAAGAATTTTCCATATGTATTTTCCGGTCAAACAGAAGAAGAGCTCCTGAGAGAACAAAGATATTCATTCTCCCAGAAGCTCTTCTTCTGTTTATTTCTTATTTCTGACGACAGATCACACTAAAAAAACAGCGGAACGGATTCAAACTGCCTCTATAATCTATATCGCTCTCTTACCATGTGACCAGCTTCAACATTTTACAAATCGAAACATCCGCCTCCAATAAATTCCCTCAAAATCGAATTCTGCGGAACATACTCACTTCCGATCCCCACAAAATAATCCAGGAATTTGAGCAGTCTCTTCGCTTCCTGATATTCGGCGCAGTCCTTCTCAATTCCGAACAGGATCGGTTCTGCATAAGCTTTCAGAACTGCCAGCTCATAAAGAAGAGCTGAATTGAACATCACATCCGCGTCTTCCTGATACGGGAAAATATTGTTCTCTTCCCCTCTTCTCACCGACTGCCACATAGCGATCGTCTGCTTTGCCGAAGTACCTCTGGTTCTTGCATCACGCACCATCCGGCGGATCAGACGTCCATCTGTTGATGCAATCCGGTTATGCTCATCGATATTCAGCTGGGTCAGTGCACTGATATAGATCTTGAATTTATTTTCTTTTGGCAGATCATGGGTCAACGCATCATTCAGACAATGAATGCCTTCGATCACCAGAATATCCTGCTCACCAAGCTGCATATAATGTCCGTTATATTCTCGTTTTCCGGTCTTGAAATTGAACGTCGGAAGCTCAATCCGTTCTCCTGCAAGCAGCTTTTTCAGATCGTGATTAAAAAGTTCCACATCCAGTGCTTCCAAACACTCATAATTCGGCTTTCCTTCTGCGTCCAGCGGTGTATCCACACGGTTCTTAAAGTAATCATCCACCGAAATCGGATGCGGGACCAGACCGCTTACCCGGAGCTGGATGGAAAGCCGTCTGGAAAATGTAGTCTTTCCTGACGAAGAAGGACCGGCGATCAAGACAAACTTTTTCTGCGGATTTCCTGCAATCTGCTCTGCGATCTGCGCAATCTTCTTCTCCTGCATTGCCTCCTGTACCAGAAGCAGTTCCTTTGGATTGGCGCTGCCGCCTGTCACATAATCATTCAGTGCCCCTACCGTCTCAATTCCAAGCATATCACCGCCACGCGTAGATTCTTTCAGCACATGGAACAGCTTATTCTGAGGCTGAAACGGAGGTATCTTTTCCGGTTCAGCTGCCTCCGGCATCTGCACTACAAATCCCTCATCATATAAATATAATTTAAAATATTTTAGATAGCCGGTTGACGGAACCATATAGCCGTAATAGTAGTCCTCAAATTCATTGATACTGTAAATATTGACAGTAGACACTCTGCGATACCGGAACAAACGCTCTTTATCCTTCATACCGTACTTGCGGAACATTTCAACCGCTTCATCGGTATGAACCGATCTCTTCCGGATTGAAAGATCCATATCTGCCATTTCATGCATCCGTTCTTCAATCCTTGCAAGCAGTTCCTGATCCAGCTTCTGATCTCCTTTTATTGTACAATAATACCCTTTATCTACAGAAAAATGGATTCTCACCTGTTCTATCTTATCGTGTCCGATTGTATCATATACTGCCTTCACCAGCAGAAAACTTACACCACGGCGATAGGTAAGATTTCCAATTGTCTCGCCTGTCGTCACAAAATGGAGCGTACAGTCCTTTTTCAGCTTCTTTCCAAGCTCCTGAAGCTTTCCATTTACATATACAAGAACAATATCTTGTGGATATCTTTCCTGATATTCCCCGGCAATCTGCAGATATGTGGTCCCTGCCGGAAAACTTCTCTCTTCCCCGTCAATCTGTACTTTGTACATCTGCTGTTCCATATTTACCGCCTTCTTTCTGCCTTACGGCGCTTTGACAAATCTGTCTGTTTTTTCCCCGCTCCCAAACACCTTACGTCAAAACCCAGAATGGCTGCCGGATCTTTGCTGTCCGGATCTCTGCCTCTGGAAATTTCTCCCGGCAAAAATGTTCCATATCTGCAATAAAGATATGCTCCACGCCATAGTGTCCGGCATCAATTACTGCCATTTTTTGCGCAACCGCATCAATCCCCTCATGGTGATCAATGTCACCTGTCACCAGTACATCCACACCTTTTTCCAAAGATACGGAAATTGCGCTCTTCCCGGAGCCCGGAAAAACACCAAGGCGATGTACCTGCATATCCGGCTCTCCAAATATTTTCACATTCGGAAGATCAAATGCTTTTTTTACCATTTCCGCACAGGATTTTAAATCCATCGGCTGTGCCAGATCAGCAACTCTTCCGATTCCAACCGGAACTTCACCGGATTCTGAATGCATGCTTCCCGTCACTTCCAGAACCTCCGGTTCACTCAGTTCAAGTACCTTCCCAGCAAGCTCTGCCATTCCCATTACATCATAATTGGTATGCATCGCATAGTAAGAAATGTCATCCCTGATCAACTTCAGTACTCTTCTGCCAATAAAATCCTCGTCATTGATCTTTTTCATTGCTTTAAAGATCATCGGATGATGTGTGATCAGCATATCTGCGCCCCAGTCTGCTGCTTCTTCGATCACTTCATCCGTCGCATCCAGTGCAAGATAGATCCGCTTTACTTCTTTATCGCTTCTTCCGACCTGCAGTCCTACATTATCCCACTCCATAGCATAGTGCTTTGGAAAACGTGCTTCTATTTCTTTTATAATTTCTCTGCAAATCATCATTTTCCTCCTAAAAATACCGGTCAAGCAGGTCTTCTGCTCTCTTTATCATATGCAGAACCTCTGCACTTCTCTCCTTCGTGCGTTCACTCTCCTGCACCCGAAGCTTTTCATACACGCCCTGATTCACAGACAGTTCCTTTTTCAGATATTCTCCCATCACCGGGTGAGCCTTCTCTAATAAATATTTTCCATATTCAAGCTCTTCTTCTGCTGCCGGAACACCTTCCGCATAAAGACCTTTCTGCTCTGTCGGGATCACCTTCATCATCGGATAGTATTTGCCATCCTCTTCCACCATGTCCTCTGCAACGATACGAAATCTATGTTCTTCCAGATAACGGCGGACTTTCGCAAGCTCTGACTGCGGCTGCAGGACCAGTTCCTTTAAGCTTCTGGTTTTTGCCGGATCCTCATTCAAAATGTGTATGACAAGACCGCCGCCCATTCCGGCGGCGATCATTGTGTCAGCTTCTTCCATTTTCAAATTCACCAGACCATCAGAAAGACGGGTAGCGATCTTCCCATCCAGTCCATGTTCAAGGATATGTGTATCCGCTCTCTCTAATGGTCCTTTGTTAATATCCATGGCAATTGCGGATGGAACCAGCCCGTTCTGTGTCAGATAGATTGGGATGTAAGCGTGATCTGTTCCCACATCCGCAAGACGCATTCCCGGTGTGACAAGATCCGCCACTGCCTGTAATCTTTTTGATAATTCAGCCATCTTCTTAATCCAAATAATCTCTTAATTTTCTGCTGCGGCTTGGATGACGAAGCTTGCGGAGTGCTTTTGCTTCGATCTGACGGATACGCTCACGGGTGACATCGAACTCTTTTCCGACCTCTTCCAGTGTACGTGCTCTTCCATCACTCATACCAAAACGCAGGCGGAGAACCTTCTGCTCTCTCTCTGTCAGTGTACTTAAAACTTCATCCAGCTGTTCTTTCAGAAGTGTCTGCGCTGCTGCTTCTGCCGGAACAGGTACATTGTCATCCTGGATAAAGTCGCCCAGGTGGCTGTCCTCTTCCTCACCGATCGGAGTCTCAAGAGAAACCGGTTCCTGGGAAATCTTTAAGATTTCACGCACACGGTCTACCGGCATGTCCAACTCTGCAGCGATCTCTTCCGGCGTAGGTTCACGTCCAAGCTCCTGCAGTAACTGTCTGGATACACGGATCAGTTTGTTGATCGTCTCTACCATATGAACCGGTATACGGATGGTTCTCGCCTGGTCAGCAATCGCACGTGTGATTGCCTGACGGATCCACCATGTTGCATAGGTACTGAACTTAAATCCCTTCTGATAATCAAACTTCTCTACCGCTTTGATAAGTCCAAGGTTTCCTTCCTGTATAAGATCCAGAAACAGCATACCACGTCCCACGTAACGCTTTGCAATGCTGACTACCAGTCGCAGGTTGGCTTCTGCAAGACGCTTTTTCGCTTCTTCATCACCATCTGCCATTCTCTTTGCCAGATCAATCTCTTCTTCTGCTGAAAGAAGCGGAACCTTACCGATCTCCTTCAGATACATACGGACCGGATCTTCGATGCTGATTCCGTCCGGAACAGACAGGTCGATCTTCTCCATATCCACTTCGTCTTCATCCGAAAGCATGATCTCCAGATCATCATCATCCACATTGGAGTCATCATTCATCTGAAGCACATCGATCCCATTGGCCTCCAGGTACTCAAATACCTTGTCCATCTGTGTCGGTTCCAGCTCCATATCCCGGAATACATCATTGATTTCCTGGATTTCAAGAATGTTCTTCTTTTTCTTCGCAAGGGCAACCAGATTTTTTAATTTTTCCTGAAACTTTACTACGTTCTCTTCCATGTAGTGTCCTTCCTCTCATCGCTTGTTTATATTCTATCCCTAATTAATGGAAATATGCAGTTTATGAAGGTCCTGCACTGCCTTCTTCGCATTCATAAGCCTTTGCAGCCCCTGAATGTCTGTCGGATCCAGATTCCGGGTTGCAGTTTCGATACTGTACTCCTTTACCCGGAGAATCGTCTCCTTGATCGCTTTTTCCTGCTCTCCCGCAGTCGTCAGCTCTTTGATTCTCGTATTGAAAAGTGCTGCCACCGCGCGATGTTCCTCTTCCTCTGTAAAATAATTCATGATCTGCGCAGGATTCAGTTCTCCTTTTGCATGCTGTTCATACAGAAGTTCAGCAACTTTCCGGTACAGCTCCACCGTAAAATCCTCCGGCGTAACATAACGGCTTACCTGATCAAACAGCTCTTCCCTGTCGATCAGCCAGGTAAGCAGAATCTTCTGTGACCGGATATGACCATCCTCTTTTGACGTTTCCTGGCGGATCGTCTGTCTCGGCTTTGTGGCCGGAGCTGCCATTCCGCTCTGGACTGCTACCTTGACAACCAGCTTCTTAAGTTCTTCGTAGCCAACGTGATAAGTCTTTGCCACCGCTTCTATGTAATTGTCACGTTCAATTTCTTCTTCAAAACGTGCCAGCCTTCTCGCCGCCTCTCTGAGGAATTCCGTCTTTCCTTCCGGTGCATTCAGATCATAACTTTTTTCCAGCATCTCAAGACCGAACATAAAGCTGTTCCTTGCTTTCCTGATCCGCTCTTCAAATGCCTCAGCTCCAAGATTCTTGATGAATTCATCCGGATCCTTATACGGTTCCATCCGGATCACGCGGGTCGTCACACCGGCCTCCCGAAGAATCGGAGCTGCCCGGAGTGCCGCTTTAGTTCCGGCTTCATCACTATCATAGGTCAGATAGACTTCATTCACATACCGTTTGATCAATGCTGCATGTCCTGCTGTGAGTGCAGTTCCAAGTGACGCAACTGCATTGGTAAATCCCGCCTGATGGAGCGAAATTACATCCATATAGCCTTCACACACAATAAAATACGGCTTTCTCGATGTTCTCGCCCGGTGAAGTCCGTACAGATTCCGGCTCTTATCAAAAATCAGAGTCTCCGGTGAGTTCAGGTACTTTGGCTTCCCGTCGCCCATCACACGCCCGCCAAATCCGATCACACGATTATTCACATCCATAATCGGAAACATAACACGGTTCCAGAATTTGTCGTAAACTCCGTGCTTTTCATCGACATTTACCAGACCGGCTTTGATGATCATCTCTTCACTATAACCCTTCATCTTCAGGTATCGAAACAGATCGTCACTGTATTTGCTGGAATATCCAAGTCCAAATGCGGTGATCGTCTCCTGGCTCAACTGACGGTTCTGCAGGTATTCTCTTGCCTGCCTTCCGCCCTCCGTCTTCAACTGCGCATAATAATACTTGGCCGCCAGCTTGTTCATCTCAAGCAGCGCACTTCTCGTATCCGCTCTTTCTTTCGCTTCTTTTGAATATTCCTCCTGCGGAAGCTCCACACCGGCACGCTGTGCCAGAAACTTGAGTGCTTCTACAAAAGAATAATTCTCATACTCCATAATGAAGGTAAATACATTTCCTCCCGCTCCGCAGCCAAAGCAGTAATACATCTGCTTATCCCTGCTCACAGAAAAAGAAGGAGATTTCTCACTGTGAAACGGGCAAAGTCCGAAATACGAACTCCCCTGCTTCTTCAGCTTCACATATCCGGAAATCACATCTACGATATCATTTTTCGATCTTACTTCTTCTATAATCTCATCTGAATAATACATTATGTCCTACACCTTCCTGGCAGGGTTCGCGCACCTTGCGCAACCCCTACATAATATATATTCGACAAAACTTTTTTATTTCCTTTAAAATTTCCAAGATTGTGGAATAAAAATTTCTTCAAACTTTTTTACGGCAAAATTATCCGTCATTCCTGCTATGTAATCACACACTGCGATCTCCGGCATTTCCCCCTTCTGCAGCTGTTTCAGATACTGCTCCGGCATCTTTTCCATGTGCGTTTCATAATAAGAATACAGATCTTCGACCATTCGGATTGCTTTGTCCTCTTCGCCCTTTGCAAGTGGATTCTCATAAACATGGGTAAACATATATGCTCGCAGCTCCATCAGTGCTTCACGTACTTCCTCTGACATGCAGATCTTCGGTTTGTCCATGCTGTTTACGATCACATCATGGGTAAGTGTGTTCAGGCGCTCTCTTTTACTGTTTCCCAGAACCTTTCGCAGCTCTTTGGGCAGTTCCTCTTCATTCATGATCCCCGCCCTTACTGCGTCATCAATATCATGGTTCACATAAGCAATCTTATCAGACAGTCTGACGATCTGCCCTTCCAGTGTCGCAGGCATGCCCGCACTTTTGTGGTTGCGGATTCCATCTAGCACTTCCCAGGTCAGGTTCAGTCCCTCCCCCTGTTTCTCCAGTACCTCTACTACACGGACACTTTGTTCATTGTGTTTAAATCCACACGGACACACATTGTTCAGAGCTCTCTCTCCTGCATGTCCAAACGGAGTATGCCCGAGATCATGCCCCAATGCAATTGCCTCCACCAGATCTTCGTTCAGCCTGAGTGCCTTTCCGATCGTCCGGGCGTTCTGCGATACTTCCAGCGTATGCGTTAGCCGCGTCCGGTAATGGTCTCCGATTGGGAGGAGAAACACCTGCGTCTTCTGCTTCATGCGCCGGAATGCCTTACTGTGCAGGATCCGATCTCTGTCCCTCTGAAAAACCGGTCGGATATCACACTGTGGCTCATTTCTCTTTCTCCCCCGGGAAGCCATGCTTAATGTGGCACAGGGACTTAGATATTCCTTTTCTCTTTCTTCCATCTGTTCCCTGATCGTCATTTTTTATTTCCTCTCTTCTTTCAGCCGTTTCTCGATTGCTTCTGTCACGCATTCCAGAACTTTAATACGCGCATAATATTTATCATTGCCTTCCACTACGATCCACGGTGCATGTGGCATAGAAGTCTTTTCCAGCATTTCTTCTACCGCCACCTCATACTGATCCCATTTTTCCCGGTTTCTCCAGTCTTCATCGGTGATCTTCCACTGTTTTTTCGGATTTTCCTGTCTGGCTTTAAACCTTCTCGCCTGCTCATCCTTGTCAATCTGCATCCAGAATTTCAGCACGATTGCTCCTGCATTTACCAGATCCTGCTCCATGGCGTTAATCTCCCCATAAGCTCTCTTCCATTCTTTTTCGGTGCAAAAGCTTTCGATCCTCTCTACCATCACTCTTCCATACCAGGTTCTGTCAAATATCGCAATATGGCCGGCTTTCGGCATTGCACGCCAGAAACGCCACAGATAATGATGTGCTTTCTCTGTATCACTCGGTGACGCTGTCGGATTCACCACATATCCTCTCGGATCCATATGTGAAGTCAGACGTTTGATCGCACCGCCTTTTCCTCCGGCATCCCATCCCTCAAAGCCAAGGACAACCGGGATTCTCCTGCGATAAAGTTCTCCATGCAGATGTTCCATCTTTTTCTGAAGCTCTTTTAAGCGTTCCTCATAAACCTCTTTTGGCATGGATTTGGAAAGATCCGTCTTTGCCAGAATGGATTCTGCTGTTTCCCTTTTCATTTCCGTTTTCTTTTCCAGACTGCCTTTTTCTTCCAGTTCCTTTCTTGCGACTGCTTCTTTCATTGCCTGGATCACCGCCTGATAAACAGCCACTTTGGCTTCTTTCTTCTTTGTAGCATTGATCACTGTCCACGGTGCGTAATCCGCATCCGTTTTCCGCAGCATCTCTTCATTGATTGCTTTATACTCTTTAAAATCATGGTTCCGCTTCAGATCGCCTTTGCTTACCCGCCATGCAGTATCCTTGGAAGCAAGCAGTTTCTCAAAGCGCTTTTTCTGTTCTTTCCGGTCAATCTTTAAAAACAGTTTGATGATCACCATTCCATCATCCGTCAGCTGTTTTTCAAACGCACGGATCGATGCAAAATCCTTTTCCAGCTCTTTTTCCGGTGTTTTTCCTTCAAAACGTTCAATCATAACTCTCCGGTACCAGCTGGTATCAAAAATCGCAATTCTTCCCTTTTCCGGGATCTTCGTCCAGAAACGCCACATAAAAGGATGCATCCATTCCTCTTCCGTTTCATTTTTTACCGCATATACTTTAAAGCCTCTTGGATCGAGTGCCTGGATCAGATTACCAATCTGAAGCCCTTTTCCTGCTGCTCCATAACCCTCAAACGCGATCATCACCGGGATTTTTTTCTCCCTGCACACTCTTTGCAGTTCTCCAAGCTGCTCTCCCAATTCTTTTATATCCTTCATTTTTATATTTTTCTCCATAAAATGCCTCCATTTCACCAGTTTCTGCTCTTATTATTCCCAAATCCATTGATAAAACGCGCAATTAACGCATACAATTATATATCATATTACTATATTTTCTCATAATAAGAAAGTATATTTGTAAAATTATTGAATTATTTATCTTTTCGATATTTTTCGTAATATATTGCGAATTAAAATTTCTTTTAAATTTTTGTTGACTTTGTGTTTGGAATATAGTATTATAGCTTTTGTCAGCGGCGAGCAGTTAAAAAATAAAGCTCACTGAGTGATATGCGGAAGTGTCGGAACTGGCAGACGAGCAAGACTAAGGATCTTGTAGGCATTGCGCCTGTGTGGGTTCAAGTCCCATCTTCCGCATTCGGATTTATCCGAATCCGGTAATTAAATATTGTTTGTGCGGAAGTGTCGGAACTGGCAGACGAGCAAGACTAAGGATCTTGTAAGCATTGCGCTTGTGTGGGTTCAAGTCCCATCTTCCGCATTATAAAAAGGAACCTCTGATTTTATCAGAGGTTCCTTTTTATAATACCGAAGCGTGACCTGAACCCATGGTTCAGGTCTTCGCTTCGCTACGGTCGGCGCAGGGCATTCGTCCACTGGACGAATTGCGCCCCATCTTCCGCTTCCTTCGTTTTTCAAACTCTCCGTTTTTATTAAAAAATTCTTTTTTGTAATACCAACGTACAGCATAAACCCATGGTTCAGGTCTTCGCTTCGCTACGGTCGGCGCAGGGCATTCGTCCACTGGACGAACCTGGCTCCATCTTCTGCTTCCTTACCTTTTATGCCTTTTTTTATTTACCAGATACAATACAATTCCACCTGCTACGATCACCATGGAGATCCACTGGGAGGTTGAGAACATTCCGACTCCCCCTCTGTTATCATTTCTTAAAAACTCAACAAGGAATCTTCCTACACCATACAGCAGCATATACAGAAAACCTACACTTCCCGGTGTACCGTCTTTTTTATTCTTCCTATAATATAGAAGTAACACGATCATGATCAGGAAATCGCCTGCCGACGAAATAAGCTGTGTAGGGATCAGTTTTACACCTGCCGGAGCAAGCCCACCTTCCGGAAAAACCACACCAAATCTGGAGGTTGTCTCCCTTCCATAGCAGCATCCTGCAAGAAAACATCCGATTCTTCCAAATCCCTGTGCCATCGAAATACTTGCCACAGCGAGATCAAAATATTCCAGAAAATAAAGCTTCTTGATTCTGCAATATACAATCGCTGTCAGAAAACCGGCAATAATTCCACCATATACGACAAACCCTTCTGAACCGAGTACCGTCTTCGGATCCTTGATAAACGTCTTAAACTCCACGATCACATATAGAATTTTTGCACCCAAAAAACCGCCGATTACACCGTAAATTCCAATATCCACAATTGCTTCCGGATCCAGTCCATTCTTTTTTGCACGATAAGAAGCCATTGCCACACAGCAAAGGATACCGATTGCGATCATCAGTCCATATCCATGTATCGTAAACTTTCCTATTGAAAACAGATCAATTTTCACGCTTTTTTATTCCTCCCTTTTATCAATCTATTTATCATTGTATGGATTATCCCTTCATTTGTCAATCTTATCCTTTTGGATACTATCTTCTATTTTGTTACTGTTCACAGTACCTGCGACCAGCAACGCATCTCGCCATTTTAAATCGCCTTTGGTGATGGGCGAGATGCCATTCAAGATAAAACGTGCATCCTCCGTGCCAATCAGCGTAGTGATTGACACGGGAGTGAACAGTAACGCTATTTTGCCTCTTAATCCAGCAATGGGGCATGATTCAGAGAATCACCCCCCACGTTTAGAGCTATCATTAAATTGTTCTGCCTTACAGAAGATTCTTCATACTCTTCAGCCCAATTGCCAGAGTTGAAGTATTGTGTAAAAGTGCTGATGTCGTCGGCTGGATCACACCGGTTACTCCAAGTACGATCAGACCGGAATTGAATCCAACGATAAAGCGGTAATTACTTTGGATCCTCTTCATCAGCCTATTGCTGAGACGTCTTAAGGTCACGATCTGTCCAAGATCATCTGCGCCTACCGTAATATCTGCAATCTCACGTGCAATCTCTGCGCCATTGCTGATCGCAATTCCTACATCTGCCGCAGAAAGTGCCGGCGAATCATTGATTCCATCGCCGATCATAATAACCTTTCTTCCGGCTGCTTTTTCTTTTTCTACAAACGCAGCCTTATCTTCCGGCAGTACTTCTGAATAATATTCATCCACACCGACACGCTTTGCGATCGCCGAAGCTGTACGGTCGCTGTCACCTGTCATCATAACAATCTTTCCAAATCCTGTTTTCTTAAGTTCGGCAACTACCGTCTTTGCCTCTTCTCTCAGTGGATCTTCAATACAGATCACTCCTGCAAGCTGATTCTCGATTGCAAGATACAGATGTGAATATTCTTCCGGAAGACTGTCAAATAACTCCTGTTTTCCTTCCGGAATTGTACATTTCTCATCTTCAAACACAAAATGAGAGCTTCCGATAATTACATTTTTATCATCAATCGTTGTAGAAATGCCATGTGCAACCACATACTCTACCTTAGAATGCATTTCCTCATGATCCAGATTTTTCTCTTTTGCTGCATTTACTACTGCTTTTGCCATAGAATGTGGAAAATGTTCTTCCAGACACGCTGCAATACGGAGCAGTTCATCCGGTGTTCTTCCATCAAAGGGAACCACATCCACCACGGTAGGTGTTGCTTTTGTAAGTGTACCAGTCTTGTCAAATACGATCGTATCTGCCTCTGCTACGGCTTCCAGATACTTTCCGCCCTTTACGGTAATATTGTAAAGGTTTGCTTCACGGATTGCAGACAGCACTGAAATCGGCATTGAAAGCTTAAGGGCACACGAAAAATCTACCATCAGGATTGAAAGGGCCTTTGTGACATTTCTCGTCAGCAGATAGGTAAGAGCTGTTCCACCAAGTGAATACGGTACAAGCCTGTCTGCAAGATGTTCTGCCTTGCTTTCTACTCCTGATTTTAACTTCTCAGATTCTTCAATCATCGTAACGATCTTATCAAAGCGGCTGTTTCCGCTTACCTGTTTGACTCCGACTGTGATCTCACCTTCTTCGACTACCGTTCCTGCATATGCATAGCTTCCAACCGTCTTGCGGACAGACACTGACTCTCCGGTAAGAGATGCCTGATTGATCATCGCTTCACCATCCACGATATCGCCGTCAAACGGAATCACAGTTCCCATACGAATCACAATCCGGTCTCCTGCTTTTATCTTGGATGCAGGAACCAGAACTTCCTGATCTTCTGTCTTCAACCATACCTTACTTACGTTCAGAGACATGGTCCTTGCCAGGTCATCTACGGATTTCTTATGTGTCCACTCTTCCAGAATCTCACCGATTCCAAGCAGGAACATGACGGATCCGGCTGTACTGAAATCCCAACGTGCAACGGATACACCGATTGCAGTCGCATCCAGCACCGGAACCTCAATTTTGCGTGCCCACAGACACTTGATTCCCTTCCAGATATACTTCAGTGACATGACCGATGTATAGCATGCATTCAGTGGATACGGAAGGAACCATTTTCTTGCATAATGAAATACCACTTTATTGAACAGCTTTTCCTGATACTGCGCATTCACTTCACGACCGGAAGTTGCAAGTACGTCTGCCGGAACTTCCACTGTCTGATAGTGAAATTCCTGCAGAAGACGGATTACCTCTTTTCTGTCGCCGGTATAATTAATGACTGCATCACAGGTTCTGTCATATACCTTTGCCAGTTTGACTGATTCATTGCAGAGCAGATAATACTGTAATATATCAGCCTGTTCATATGTCATTCTTTTTTGAGAAAGCCGGACTCTCATCCGGCCTTTCATTTCATGTTTAATTATAAACTTCACGTTCAGTGCGCCTCTTACTCTGTTACTTCGTTGAACTCTGTATTTTCAGTTTCTTCAGCCTCTGCTGCTGTATCTGCATCAGAAAATTCTTCCATTTCAGCAGCTCTTTCTTCGTTGATGTTCTTAGCTTCAGCGTAAATATCCTCTGCATTTTCCTGGATATTTGTAGCTGTTTTCATAACACAGTCTTTTGCGCGAAGAACTGCTGCTGTACAATTTGTGTACACGTTCTTAGCATCCTTGCTTGAAAGCGCTTTGATTCCAGCTGTTCCAAAAAGAACTCCTGATGCAAAAATTCCAACCTTTTTCCAATTTACTTTAGTAATATCAAACATATCTATGTACCTCCTGTTTTTTCATTAACGCCTATTATATGACACGAATCTGAAAATTTCCAGTCTTTTTTTGCTTCTGATAAATTTTCTCACTTTTGCGTAAAATCAGTTTTGTCAAACTTTTTTTCATTATATCTGACACGAATTCGCTATTTTCACCTTAATTTTTACACAACTTTTCACAGTTATCTATATCCATATTTATATAGAAGAAACTCATTTCCCGGTATCTTAAAGAGACAGATACAACCACGGTACCTGCCTCCATATCCGAACCGTTCCGTTTCAGAACGTTTTTTTACAATGTTATGCTTCTTTGAGTGTGATGTTTCTCACATTCTGTCCACCCGAAAATCCACAGGCATCCAGACCAGTTTTAATTACTGCTGTCCATTTATCTTCCGGAAGATCAAGAACCGTTCCATCCTCCAGTTCGACCATGCATTCCATCTTATTGCCATCATCCGAAATACGATACATATTCTTGCGGCTGATCGCTCCGATCTGTTCCAGCGTATTGACCATACGGTATACCGTCGCCGGTCCGATACTCGGATCCTTCAGAGACGCCTGATAATAAATTTCCTTGCAGCAATTACATTTTCCTTCCAAAATAACATCGATCAGCATGAGCCGCTGCTTCGTAACCCTACAGCCACTTCTTTTCAGCTGCTCGATTATTCTTTCTTTCGCGTCCATGATAGCCCCTTTCCATGCTGTCGCCTGTTAGGCTCTGATATCAACTACCTTAAATCCTGCTTCCTCGACAGCTTTTTTCAGATCATCATCATCGATTTCTCTGTCATAGCTTACAACTGCTTCTTCTTTTTTGAGATTCACCTTTGCAGATGCACCTTCGATTTTGTCGATTGCTTCCGTTACACTTTTCACGCAATGATCACAGTGCATACCGGAAACTATCACCGTCTTTTTACCGATTGCCGGATGATCCAGAACCTTTTCTTCAATCTCTGTCTTGATCAGTCCAGATCCACCACCACAGCAAGGGCTTTCCCCTTTAAAATGTTTAAGCGTACCTTTTAATGCAAAAATAAGAAGTACGATCACGATCAGAACAATAATTGCATCAACCATCTTATTCCTCATCCTTCCGGCGTTCACGCCATTTCTTTATCCATAAAACCAACTGATATATGCTGACTCCTACAAGATAAATGATCAAGAATGCTCCGAATGCATAGAACATAGAGCCTGTTGAACTTCCCATATGCCTTCCGCCTTTCAGTCTTTCTTCTTTGGTACGGTTTTTCCACTACATCCGCTACACGAACCGCAGTTACCGCTGCATCCAGCGCAACCGACCGGTTTTCCTTCTTTATGGTTTTTATAACCTTTGTAAATCAGATAAATACAATATGCTGCGATCAGTGCCACTATCACAATATTTGCGATCATAACCTTCACCTTGTCTTTCTTTTACACTGGAAGCCGGACACAGGCTTCTGCATCCGGCTTCCGCCTTAAAGTTCTTATAAATCTTATGCGTTTACAGAACGTTTTGAATAAACTTTCTGATTTTTATACGGATCTGGTCTAAACAGCATGAAAAGGATTGCGATAAGGAAAAGGAATCCAACTGCTGTACCAACTCCGAATGCTCCGCCTGTTACGAATGAACCGATCTGATATACACAGAGGCATACGATGTAAGCGAAGATGTTCTGGAAGAGAATTGCGAACCAGAACCATTTTCTGGACTGCATCTGCTGTGCCATTGTAGCGATTGCTGCAAGACAAGGAGAATCCAGAAGGTTGAACATCAGGAATGTAAATGCTGCAATTGAGCTTGGGAACCAAGATGCAACACCAGCTGCTACGTTCACTGCATCTTCAGTATCACCAGATACGTTAGCAAGTACACCCATTGTTGAAACGATTGCTTCTTTTGCCGTAAATCCGGAGATAGAAGCTGCTACCGGCTGCCACTCGCCAAATCCAAGTGGTGCAAAGAGCGGTGCGATCACGCCACCAATCATTGCCATAAGACTGTCTGCGCTATCTTCTACCATACCAAAGCTTCCGTCTACAAATCCGAATCCGCCAAGGAACCACATTACGACGCAGGCAAGGAACAGGATTGTTCCGGCTTTGATGATGAAGCCTTTCAGTCTTTCCCATACATGAAGGAGAACTGTCTTAGCCTGTGGAATATGGTACTGTGGAAGTTCCATTACGAACGGTGCCGGTTTTCCTGAGAACGGTTTTGTCTTCTTCAGGATGATCGCAGCCACAAGTACTGCAACGATTCCAATAAAATACATAAGCGGTGCGATAAATGAACTTTCCTGATATCCTGCTACTTCACCGGAAATAACACCACCCATCAGAGCGATAACCGGAAGCTTAGCTCCACACGGGATAAAAGTTGCTGTCATAATTGTAAGACGTCTGTCGTTGTCCTGTTCAATAGTCTTAGAAGCCATGATTCCAGGAATACCGCAGCCTGATGAAATCAGAAGCGGGATAAAGCTCTTTCCTGAAAGTCCGAAATGTCTGAACACACGGTCCATGACGAATGCGATACGAACCATGTATCCACAATCTTCAAGGATAGACAGGAAGAGGAACAGGATTGCCATCTGTGGCACGAAACCAAGTACTGCTCCAAGGCCACCGATGATACCATCAACAACAAGTCCCATAACCATGTCACCGGCGCCGATTGCCGAAAGTGCGCTTGTTGCTGCATTCTGAATTGCTACTACAAATACATCATTTGTCCAGTCTGTTACAAAGGTACCGACTGTTGTTACAGAAACATAATATACGACCCACATTACCAGCATAAAGATTGGGATTCCGAGGAATCGGTTCGTAACGATACGGTCAATCTTGTCAGAAGTTGTAAGCTTTTCTTTTCCCTTCTGAACAGTTGTTGAAACAATCTTCTGGATGAATTTGTAACGTTCGTCTGTTACAATGCTTTCCATATCATCGTCATGTTTCTTTTCAAGAGCTTTTCTCTGTGCTTCTACCGTCTGGGCTGCCGCACTGGAAAGCTTCATGCTCTCTACTACCTTGCTGTCGTTCTCAAGGAATTTAACAGCGTACCATCTCTTCTTCTCTTCTGAAACAGAATCCGGAAGAACACTCTTAACTTCTGCCACAGCACCTTCCAGTTCTGCCGAGAAGATATCTTTCGGAAGATCGATTTCTGACTTCTTAGCAACTTTTACTGCTTCATCAATCAGTTTGTCAAGTCCTTCACCTTTCAGCGCAGATGTCTCGATGATCGGACAGTCGAGTAACATTGAAAGTCTCTTCACATCGATCTTAATTCCTCTCTTCGCAAGAAGATCTGCCATATTCAGCGCAATAACAACCGGAACACCTGTCTCGATCAGCTGAGTTGTCAGATACAGGTTACGTTCAATATTGGTTGCATCCACCAGATCAATGATCACATCCGGATTTTCTTTCAGCACATAATCACGGCTGACAACCTCTTCCAGTGTATATGGAGACATTGAATAGATACCCGGAAGGTCAGTTACGATAACTTCTTCCTTTGTCTTTTTACTTTTTAATTTACCCTCTTTTTTCTCTACAGTAACCCCTGGCCAGTTACCAACATACTGGTTGGCTCCTGTGAGTGCGTTAAACATGGTAGTTTTACCGCAGTTCGGGTTTCCGGCAAGTGCAATTTTAATTGCCATTCCTTTTTACCTCCTTGTTGTACTACTCTCATGCATAATTATGTATATGCTATTTTACCTGCACACACTGTGCATCATCTTTTCTTACTGTAAGTTCATATCCTCTTACAGTAATCTCAACAGGATCGCCGAGAGGCGCAACTTTTCTGATGTACAGCTCGCTTCCTTTTGTTATGCCCATGTCCATAATACGGCGTTTGTAAGCTCCGTCTCCTTCAATCTTGGTCACAACAACAGTGCTTCCAACCTTTGCATCACCTAAAGTCATTGTTGTATATCTCCTTTCCTTTAAGCTTCGTAATACAGAATATATATACAGCGGACCCGCCGACCAGCCAGAGGCTAGATCATAATATGCCGCGCCATATCAGAATTAACCGCAACACGTGAATCCTTGATGTTCACGATCACGTTACCACCGATTGCAGAAACAACTGTAATTTCTGCACCTGCTACAAATCCGAGATTCGCAAGGAATCGCCTTGTTTCTTCGTTTCCACCAATTCTCTTGATCTCATTTACTTCACCAATATTCGCCATCGTTAAAGGCATAATCCCTACCTCCTGTTCTTTTGCGTATTTGGAATTTTGAATGATAATTTTTTTCATTACCAACTTCGGTTCAATAGTTAGTATATGCTAACATTTGTGCGTTGTCAAGTGTTTTTTTAAGTTTTAAAAAACCTTTGTTTTTCCTTTCTCATTTTTACTGTTTAATGCTTACTTTTAATAGTTATAACTTCTACTTTTGCACAAAAAGCGCATTTACAGAACAATATTATTTGAAAAAAAATACAATCCATGGTATCCTATAAGGTATAAGAATGAATAGTGAGGTGACCGGAATAAATGGCTAAAAATGAATCATCCGAAAATTATCTTGAAGCAATATTGATGTTAAGTAAAAAATTACCTGTCGTACGCTCCGTAGATATCGCAAATGAACTTGGTTTCAAAAAATCAAGCGTCAGTATCGCCATGAAGAAACTTCGTCAGGAGAATCATATTACCGTAACAGATGCAGGTTTTATCTATCTGACCGATTCAGGAAAAGAGATCGCGAACATGATCTATGAACGGCATGAATTTATTTCAAAATGGCTGATCGAACTCGGTGTCCCAGAAGAAATCGCTACAGATGATGCCTGCCAGATGGAGCACGTGATCAGCAGAGAAAGCTTTAACGCAATCAAAGAATATGTACGAACACATTAGTAAATGCGTCAGAAAAGGCCGAAAAGTTTATAACTTTTCAGCCTTTTTCTTTGCCCTTTTGCAGACTCTACAGTTTTACCGCAACATATTTCATATGCTGTTTTCCGTAATGAAATCACTTTATTTTACTAATATTATTCATCAATGATCTGTCCGTCAAGCGACAAGGTCACAACCTGCCACGGGATAAATTTACCGCTTTCCCTGAGTGCTTTCTTCGCCGCCATCTCGAGACCTCCACAGCACGGCACTTCCATCCGCACGATCGTCACACTCTTAATATTATTGTTCTTAATGATCTCCGTCAGCTTCTCCGAATAATCCACATTATCCAGCTTTGGACATCCGATCAAAGTCACATGCCCTTTCATAAAACGATTATGAAAATCTCCATAAGCATAGGCACTGCAGTCTGCGGCGATCAGAAGCTTCGCTCCATCAAAATACGGTGCATTTACCGGTGCAAGCTTAATCTGTACCGGCCACTGGGAAAGCATACTCTTATTCACACTTTTCGCCGTCTCCCTGCCTTCCTCTTCGCTCTCCGCATTCTGCGTACTTCCCCCTCTGTTCATCATACGCATACGGGATCCAGGACATCCCCCTGCAAATGGTTTTACCGGTGCTTTCGGTCCTTCTCCCGCATTCTGCTTTGCAGCCTCTTCCTGCTGCTTTTTAAGCATATTCTGCTTCACAGCCTCCGCATCATAAGCCGCCGCCTCACGCTCTACAAAATGAATGGCATCCACCGGACAATTCGGCAGACAGTCTCCCAGCCCGTCGCAATAATCATCTCTCATCAGCTTTGCTTTCCCATTTACCATAGAAATAGCCCCCTCATGGCAGGCCTTTGCACAAGCTCCACACCCGTTACACTTCTCCTCATCTATCTGAATAATTCTACGAATCATATTCCTTTATATCCTCCTATTCGAAAAATTTGTATTCCTTTAACTTTACCAACTTATTTTAGCTTACAACCGCATTCTATTCTGTTGTTATAACAACAATCCACGTAAAAAAACCTTGCGGATTCTCTCCACAAGGTTTTCCCTCTTCTCTCAAACTCTATACGAAATCGTCTGATTTAATTATGCAAGTGCCTTTTTAGCAACTTCAGCTACAGCTGCGAATCCAGCTGCATCATTAACTGCCATTTCAGCGAGCATCTTTCTGTTCATATCTACACCGGCAACTTTAAGTCCGTGCATAAGCTTGCTGTAAGAAAGACCATTCATTCTTGCAGCTGCGTTGATACGAGCGATCCAAAGCTGACGCATCTGACGTTTTTTCTGCTTTCTTCCTGCGTATGCTGATGTAAGGGCTCTCATTACAGACTGTTTTGCAACTCTGTACTGTTTAGAGCGAGCTCCTCTGTATCCTTTAGCCAGTTTTAAAGTTCTATTGTGTTTCTTCTTAGCGTTCATTCCGCCTTTAATTCTTGCCATTACTTAATCCTCCTTCTATCTTTCCTGCCAAATCTTAGAGATATGGTAAAACTTTCTTCATGTTCTTTACATTTGTAGAATCTGTGATAGTTGACTGTCTAAGATTTCTTTTTCTCTTAGTAGACTTCTTTGTTAAGATATGGCTCTTGTAAGCTTTGTTTCTTTTAAGTTTACCTGTAGCTGTTGTTTTGAAGCGCTTTGCAGCAGCTCTATTTGTTTTAATTTTTGGCATGATGTTTTCCTCCTTAATATAGATAATTTATTTTTAACGTTTTTCAGTTAAAACCATGCTCAGGCTTCTGCCTTCAAGTTTTGCCGGCTTTTCAATGACAGCAACATCTTTCATCTTCTCAGCAAAATCGTCAAGAATATGTTTACTCTGCTGCATATGAGCCATCTCTCTACCGCGGAAACGAAGTGTAACCTTTACTTTATTTCCTTTTGAGATAAATTTTCTAGCATTATTCATTTTCGTGTTCAGGTCGTTGGTGTCAATATTTGGTGAAAGACGCACTTCCTTAACCTCGACAGTTCTCTGTTTTTTCTTTGCTTCTTTTTCTTTTCTTGCCTGTTCGTATCTGTACTTACCATAATCGATAATCTTACAAACCGGCGGTTTCGCTGTCGGAGCGATTTTAACCAGATCCAGTTCCGCTTCCTGTGCCAGCTTCATAGCCTCTCTTGCTGACATTATTCCTAACTGTTCCCCACTCTCGCTAACCACGCGTACCTCTCTGTCGCGGATTTGTTCGTTAATCATTAAATCGCTAATTGTTGTGCACCTCCAATAAATAAAAAATAGTGAATAGCTGCAGACTATCCACTATCTATTGCATACAATACTTATATCCGGTATTATAAATTCAATATCAAACCGTTAGTCGCCTAATTGCGCTAAGGTGAGAGTGGATACTCTTCTTTGTTGTTCGCTTTACGCAAGTTATAATTTACCACAGATTTTATATGGTGTCAACACTTTTTTTATTTTTTTATGAACCATTATTTTGATTGTTTTTTTCATAATAAATCAATCAAAATAATGGTTTTCTCCATGTTTTTCTTCTTTATAGTATTGTAATTTCTAACAATCTTTATTTTTCAGACTTAAACCTACTCAATCCCTGTCACCTTGTAATCTTTGTCTTCAACAGCTTTTTTCAGTACCTCATCAGCTACTTCTGCCGCAAGTGTTACTACCGCTGTTCCATTTTCATGGCTTACTTCTGCCGCCTCTACTCCTTCGATTGCTTCCAGAGTTTTCTTTACGGTTGCCTCACAGTGTCCACACATCATACCTTCGATTTTCATTGTTTTTGTCATTGTCTTTTCCTCCTCTATTTCTTTGACTTTTGACTTTATCTTCTTATCTTTGCTGGCATCATACATTTTAAACCAGTTCAGACGAAGTGCATTGGTTACGACACAGAAGCTTGAAAGACTCATAGCTGCTGCGCCAAACATCGGATTTAATTTCCATCCGAAGATTGGATACCAGATACCTGCTGCAAGCGGGATTCCGATCACATTGTAGAAAAATGCCCAGAACAGGTTCTCATGGATATTTCTTAAAGTTGCTTTACTCATACGGATGGCTGCCGGTACATCACTTAAACGGCTTTTCATCAGAACAACGTCTGCTGCATCGATCGCGATATCGGTTCCTGCACCAATCGCAATTCCCATATCGGCTCTGGTAAGTGCCGGCGCGTCATTGATTCCGTCACCAACCATGGCAACTTTTCCTTTTTTCTTTAATTTCCGGATAACGGCTTCTTTTCCGTCTGGAAGAACGTCTGCGATGACTTCATCTACACCCGCCTGACGTCCGATCGCTTTTGCGGTTCTCTCATTGTCACCGGTCAGCATTACCACATGGATTCCCATATTCTGCAGTTCTTTGACTGCCTTTGGACTGTCCTCTTTGATGACGTCTGCTACCGCAATGATTCCGATCAGCTGATCTTCTTTCGCAAAGAACAACGGCGTCTTTCCTTCTGCCGCCAGATCTTCTGCCTTTTTCAGCGTTCCTGCATCCACAGAAGTCTTTGTCTGGATAAATTTCTTATTTCCACCATAAATCGTCTTTCCTGCAAGAACTGCGGAAAGTCCGTTTCCAGGTACTGCCTGGAAGTCTTCTACTTCCTCCGCATCCAGTCTGCGCTCTTGGGCTTCCTGCAAAATTGCATGTGCCAGTGGGTGCTCGCTCTTTCTTTCCAGTGCATAAGCAAATCCCAAAAGTTCTTCCTCCGAGATACCCTCTGCCGGTATCATATCCGTTACTTTCGGTTCCCCGCTTGTGATGGTTCCGGTCTTGTCCAAAGCTACGATCTGCATTTTACCGGTCTCTTCCAGAGATACCGCCGTCTTGAACATGATTCCGTTCTTTGCGCCCATTCCGTTACCAACCATAATGGCAACCGGTGTGGCAAGTCCCAGTGCGCAAGGGCAACTGATAACGAGTACGGAAATACCTCTTGCCAGTGCGAATCCAACACTCTGACCTGCGATCAACCATACGATAATTGTAATCACCGCAATCGTAATAACCGCCGGCACAAATATCCCGGATACACGGTCTGCAATCTTTGCGATCGGTGCTTTGGTTGCCGCCGCATCACTGACCATCTGAATGATCTGTGAAAGTGTGGTATCTTCCCCAACTCTGGTTGCCTCGCATTTGAGGAAACCGGACTGGTTCATGGTTGCAGCAGATACCTTGTCACCTTCTGCTTTATCAACCGGAATACTCTCTCCGGTAAGTGCTGCTTCATTGACTGCACTGGTTCCTTCCAGCACGATACCGTCTACCGGTATATTTTCACCCGGTCTTACTACAAAGATATCGCCTTTTTTCACCTGATCGATGGAAACCTCTGTCTCCACACCATTTTTCAGGACAACAGCTGTCTTCGGAGCCAGCTTCATCAGACTCTTTAATGCATCTGTTGTCTTTCCTTTGGAATGCGCTTCCAGCATCTTTCCGACTGTGATAAGCGTCAAGATCATGGCTGCTGATTCAAAATAGAACTCATGCATATAAGACATGACGCCTTCCATATCCATCTTCATCTGTGCATCGGTCATTGCAAACAATGCATAGGTGCTGTATACAAAGGATGCCCCTGATCCCAGTGCAACCAGAGTATCCATGTTCGGTGCACCATGAAGGAGTCCCTTAAATCCATTGATGAAGAACTTCTGGTTGATCACCATGATAATTCCGGTAAATAACAGCTGGATCAGTCCCATTGCTACATGATTGTCAGCCAGAAATCCTGGCAGTGGCCAGTTCCACATCATATGACCCATGGAAATGTACATCAGTGGAATCAGAAAACACAGTGATGCGATCAGACGACGCTTCATAATCGGTGTCTCCCTGTCTTTCAGGGCATCCTCATCCATTACTGCGCCTTTTTTGGCTCCTGCATCTGCTCCTTTTACCGAAGCACCGTATCCTGCTGCCTCAACAGCCGCAATGATCTCCGACTGGGATGCGGTTCCTTCTACTCCCATGGAATTCGTCAGAAGACTGACCGAACAGCTGGTAACTCCCGATACCTTCGATACTGCCTTTTCCACTCTGCTGCTGCATGCCGCACAGCTCATTCCTGTTACTGTATATTGTTCCACAAAAATCCACCTCACTTTTTGGCTTTATCTGCCATTTTTATATTGTAAAAATTTTCCTGCGCTTTTCACCTGAAAATCTATAACAATCCTATTATTTCATCAGTTTCTGAAGCGTTACAACCAGCTCATCGATCGTCTCATCTTTTCCCTCGCGGATATCCTCTGCCACACAGGTACGGATATGATTCGCCAGAAGGACTTTATTAAAACTGTTGAGTGCCGCATTGATCGCCGATACCTGAATCAGAATATCCGGACAGTACGCATCTTCTTCTACCATGCGCTTCACACCTCTGACCTGCCCTTCAATCCGGTTCAGGCGGTTGATCATGTCCTTGTATTCCTTTTCAGAACGCTCTTTCGTCTTATGACAGTGACAACATTCTTTCTTTTCTTCCATGCGTCTCACCTCTTATCTTTCCTCTTTACAAGGGTCATTATATACCCCATTAGGGTATATTGCAAGAAGAATTTTTCTCATTTTAAAATTTTATATATACAACAATGAATGCATCCTGGCACGTAGTATCTTTTACTTAACAGAAATTTTCTCAAGATTTCCTATGAAAGCCAAAAGAGAACCTGCAAGCTTTTCATCCACAGGTTCTCTCGTATTGTTTCTATTTTAATATTTTTGAAGTGTATAATAGGTGCTTCTCGCTTTTCCATTCCGTTTCAGGAAATTCTTTTCCACAAGTCCTCTTATCACTCTTGCTGCAGTTGATGCACTTACTTTAAGCAGACTCACAACATCATTCTTTGTAAAATCCTCACAATTTTCGGCATACTCCAGAACTTTTTCTTCCTCATCGCTTAATTTCTGTGTATCCTCCTCATCCGTTTCTGGATTCTTTTCATCCTTCACTTCCGACTCCGGCGTATCTGTTTTTTCACATAACACATTGATATTCGGTAATACAATTTTAAAAGTATTTCTCGTCGTCTCAATAACAGGTTTTTCTGCCATATCAGCGTAAGCCCCTATAATCTTACTGATTCCAGTACCATATGCTTCGATTAAATGCAACCGGTAAAAGACATTTGCAAGATCCGGATTTCTGCATATAGAAATACCTGCCATCACATCCTCCAGCTCAATTCCAGGCATCAATCCTCCGATTGATATAAATTCCATCCGGTCTTCATAAATACTGATCAATGCACTTGCACTAAACGCATAATCCCTGTGAACCAGCAAATTTAACAATGCTTCTCTGACAGCGATTTCAGGATAATCCCTGACATCTATCCGCAGCAACTTTTCAATTGTTGCATGTGTCTGATTATGAAAATCAATATAATCGTAGACATCATTCATCTGTTTCATCAATGCCCCTGAAAATTCTCTACGGTCTTTAAATACCGTCTGATCCTTTCCCTGAAAAACAGCTACTTTAATCGTGTGTACACACTGATCCGATAAAAGCATTGCAAGATTACTGTAAAGTCCATCCTTATCAATCAGTTTCAATGTCCGCATCTGCTGTATCCCAAACTCAACCTTACGAAGCTGAAATTCTTTCTCTGCCACTTCAAAAGTCAGTTCCTGATTCAGACTACGCATAGATTCAAAACGATCTCCATCTGTCTCTTTAATCATCTGGCGGATTGCCGCATCTGTAGCAGGAACAGCTGAATATCCCTGTCTGACATAGACTCCTTCTGGTCGCATTCCTTTTTTTGCAATATAATAAGGGCGATCCGTTCCACGTTGAATATCTACAACAACAATCTTTTTTCCATCTTCTTCTAATGTCTCATAATGTAAAAACATTGTGATATCCGGTTTGATCGCATCTCTGACCATATTACTGATCTGCAATGCAGTGCCATCTGGATTATCAAGACCAACTACCGTACCATCATCCTGTACACCAATATATAACTTGCCACCATTACAATTTGCAAAGGCAATAATTTCTTTTTTTATGTCATCAACTACTACTTCTTTAAGCTCTACTGTTTCACTTTCCCGAAAAATCATTTTATGCCCTCCTCAAATCATATAATATATTTATATTATATACAATCGTGTCAATTGTGTCAATCGTGTCATTTTTTAATGCAAGCAATCATATTTTGACACGATTCCGCCACATTATACATAAAACTCTTTTCTCCTAAGCCGAGTATAAGGTCTTTTCTCCCGCACTTTCCCGGATTTCTCCAAGTTAATATCCACATACACAATCTGCTCTGTGTCATCTGCCCGGGCAAGAATCTCTCCATTTGCATCGACAGCCATAGACTCCCCAGCAAAATCCATCTCCCCTTCCACCCCAACACGGTTACACATTGCGATCGCCACACTGTTCTGAAATGCCTGTACACGTACCTCCCATTCAAACATTTCCGAAGGCTCTGCTTTGGTATTCACCGTCGGGATCAAGATCAAATCTGCCTCCTGCAGGCTTTCCGTCCGGATGCTTTCCGGGTAATGTCTGTCAAAACATACCACAATCCCGATCTTTCCGAATTCCGTGTTAAAGACATGAAATCCATCATCTGACGGGGTATAATAATCCTGCTCATAAAACTGCTCTACCTGCGCAACATGCACCATTTTCTGTATTCCTATGACTTCTCCACTGCGGTCGATCAGAATACTCGCATCGTATGTACCATTTGCTTCCCGCAGATATAAGTTTGGCACTGCCATAATCTGATGCTTTTTGCAGGCATCACAGAATTTTTTTACAATCTCATCTTCTATAGATACGGAATAACTGCTTACATCCCTTCCCAGATATTGCGGAAAAAATTCCGTAAGCTGCACTTCCGGGAACAGCACAAGCTCTGCTCCCTTTTCTGCTGCTTCTGCAATCGCATGCAGACTTTTTTCCATATTCTTTTCTACACTTCCCGAATTTGACATTTGTATCATCGCAAGCCTCATGTTAAATATCCTCCTTACCTCCTTTTACTCCAAAATCAGATATTTCTTCTTATCTGCTGAAGTAAGATTTTTTCCGTTAAGCAAAAAACGAACAGCGAGTTACCTCTTCACGATTTTTGTCGTTACAAGCGGCAACTCCCTGTCTTTTATCTTCTTACTGTTTATTTAAAAGAAACATTCTCAATAATCACCTGATCAAACATCCTATGAAGTACTCTGCCCTGTTCATCTTCTCCGTTTCCATTCTGATAAACATTTGCTGCATAAACATCATACAAAACTTCTGCTCGCTCCGCATCATCCAGTCCATTCAAGAATTCTGCGATTCCTTCATAAATGGCTCCTGCCAGATCTCCTTCCTGCGGATTATTTTCAACATACCACTCATAGTTTGTCTCGTTTTGTTCCTTCGCACTTTCTTTCTCTTCATCTCTTTTTCTCCCTGTTCATTACACTTCACCTTTAAATAAAAGCGTAAGTTTATTATACCCCCGGTAATTTTCGTCAATTTCTTATTATTTACAAGGCAAA
Organism: Coprococcus sp. LG101-27; assembly: GCF_027695515.1. Taxonomy (NCBI): domain Bacteria; kingdom Bacillati; phylum Bacillota; class Clostridia; order Lachnospirales; family Lachnospiraceae; genus Coprococcus; species Coprococcus sp. LG101-27. The sequence continues at coordinate 139,564 of NZ_JAQEUJ010000001.1, read as the reverse complement.
AAGATTTACCACGGAATATTCTTCCATTGTAAAAGAATCCCGATTTCCTATATCGTAAGACAGGATCGCATATCTGCATGCAGCTACATTATCAAACGTGCCCTCTTCTTGCCGCTTCTTCAATGGTCTCTCCTGCTTCTCTGTGTCCTCCAGGCACTTCGTAGGTATCCCTTTCTTTGTGTTTGCAAAATACCCATTTTTCGCCAGTTCTGGCAATGATTACAGCAAAATCTAATTGCGAATCTTCTATTTTGTCATAAAATCTGACCTCTAGCATATTTCTTCCTCACAATTCCATTCAAGCATAAATTCTTCTATGTATGTCGTCATGAATTTTTCTCTTCTTTCTGCAATTTTTCTGGCACTATCCGTATTCATTAAATCTTTCAGTAAAAATAATTTTTCATAAAAATGATTGATCGAAGTCGTAGTTCCATTTTGATATTGTACTTTATTCATCCCAATCCTTGGAAGAATATCAGAATTATACATTTCCCGGTTATGATTTCCTCCATACGCAAATGCTCTCGCAATACCGATTGCTCCAAGCGCATCAAGTCGATCTGCATCCTGAACTCATTTCCATGCATCTATCTCTTCCCGCGATTTGAATATAATAATATTTTTATTCTTATATTTTCTTAACATCTCATTGATTTCCGGTATTTCATCCCTTGAAAAATTGATAATAAAATCTCTGAATTCTGCTGACAGTTCTTCTTCCTGCCATGGCATATCTTCTCTTTCACTTCCAATACGCCCTTCCGCGCCCGCAAGACACACATTTGTTGGCAGATCTAAAAAGAATACCGTATCACATTCTTCAAAACGCATTTCAAGTGTTCTTCCATAATTACCATCGATAATCCATTCTTCCTGCTTTATAATCTCAGATAATTTTGCATCGAATTCCTGCTTTGTTATCGTTGTCCTGTCCGGCTTATGCCAGATCATATCAAGATAATACAATGGAAGTCCTGTTTTGTCTCTGAGTTTTCTTGCAAATGTACTTTTCCCCGCACCGGGACACCCAAGTATCAGAACTTTTTTCATATTTATCTCCTAATCCTTTTCCTAATTAAATGTTAGACTCGTTGATTCATTTTTTATTTTTGAAGTTTATAGTCATCATACACCGTTAAAGAAGCCAACCTCAGTATATCACACCCCCCAGCGGCATTCCCCCACATATCTACTCTGGACATATGAACCATTTCCTTCATTCCGTACATATATCCGCCACTATACCATAAAATAAGCGAGCAAAACGAAATATTATAGCAATCTGATGCATGAATAATTTTAGAATCCTGTAATAAAACTGCACTTTTTTTAGAGTTGTTCAATCTTACATTCATGTTCCTTTGTCTTGCTGTTATAACTGATTCCAACAGCAAGAATGTGTCCTGTATATTCCTTTCTTTCTGCTGTTTTTCCCTGAAACCGCAAAGCGTACTCTTTTTCTTTTATCTGCGCAATTGCCTCTTCCGGCTTATGATCTACTTTCAGTTCCAGTATCATACAATCCTGATCATATCTGATTGGATAAAAAATATTTTGAATCTAATCCACATTATATCGGATATAAGTAAACACCGTCTTTCTTTTTTCTAACATTACGCCGTCTTTTAATTAGTCTTAACTAATTTCATTATATATAACCTCTTTATTCTGGCTTTTCAGCTCAATTCTTCGACATAAAATGTCACCTTCGCATGGGGACCATTTGCGGAAGGACGCAACGATATATTCACCAATCCGGTTCTGACAAAGATTGATGAAAAATACGGAAAAACTGCTGCACAGACAGCCCTTCGTTTCCTCCTTCAAAATGATGTGGTTATCATTCCGAAATCTGTTCACAAAGATCGTATGCAGCAGAACTTTGACCTCTTCGATTTCACACTGACCGCAGAAGAAATGGCAGAAATTGAAGTTCTGGATGGTGGCGAAAACTTCCATTAATAATTACAGTTTTCATATATCCTCCAACTATCGAATTATATACCCTTTTTATTTCACCAAATCTGTCCGATTTAATTAAAAATTTATAACACCATTATCAATGTACCTGCTCCTATCAAAATACAGCCAATGAGTGATTTTGTAGTAAACTGTTCATGTAAAAACACAAATGCCAATATAAGTGTGATTACCACACTCAGTTTATCTATTGGTACAACCTTTGATGCATCCCCCATTTGTAAAGCTTTATAATAGCACAGCCACGAAGCTCCTGTTGCTAATCCAGATAAGATTAAAAAAATCCAGCTTTTCTTACTGATTTCTGCCAGTCCATTCTGCGCATGAGTAAGAAAGACCATGCCCCATGCCATGATTACTACAACAATGGTTCGGATTGCAGTTGCCAGGTTGGAATTCACTCCTTCTATACCTATCTTGGCAAGAATTGAGGTTAACGCAGCAAATACCGCTGATAAAACAGCAAATATCATCCACATAATAACACCTTCTTTTCACACAAAATAAGAATTGATCATTTCACCAATCTGTTCTCTTCTCCCCAAATGCAAAGTTGATCCAGTACAGTCATCAATGACTTCCCTCTTTCTGAAAGGCTGTACTCCACCTTCGGCGGGATCTGCGGATATTCCGTCCTGATAATCAGGCGGTCTTTCTCCAGCTCTTTGAGATTGGTACTGAGCGTTTTGTCGGAAATAGTTTTCAGATACCGTTTTAATTCATTGAACCGTACCGTTTCAAACTCCATCAGACAGTATAGAATAACCATCTTATGTTTGCCGGAAATCAGGGACAATGTATAGGCAAAGCCTGTATCTTCAAAATTTGCATTTTCGATATAGTTCTTTATCATAACACTTTCTCCTTAGATAGTACCTGTCTTTTTTGTTAGTACTTGAATTTAAAAATTGCTTGTATATAATTATAAGCAGGATAAATCATACTGTCAAATAAATTTCAAGGAGAATTTATTATGAGAGCGAAACTAGTTACTATTCACAGTTAATGTCATTTACTTAGGAAAATTTCTTATCAGAAAAGGAATTTTCCTTTTTTTACCTGTAACTCAAAAATCTCTTGACATTACATCAATTCACCTTCCAATAATCAGCATGCGTCAAACAATCGTCCAGTCCAAATTTGAATCCTTTTAAATTAATATTGCTTTCATTCGTATCGCCGTATATAATATTTATTATATGATACTTATTGACACGCCGAACACTGAAAACGAAATAAAATGATATGAACACGCCATTTTATGGGAGTTTGAGGTGTTCGAGGATTGCAGGAATCGCTTCGCAATGGAGCAATCCGATTACACCAGTGAGCGGCAAAATTTACTTTTGACACTCACATCATTATTATACGAAAAAAGGAGTCTGCTCGACTATGGATTATATTTCTGTAAAAGAAACTTCGAAGAAATTCCATTTATCTGAACGCCGCATACAAAAACTCTGCGAAACCAACCGGATTGAGGGTTGCAAAATGGTCAGCGGCATCTGGTTGATCCCTGCCACGGCCATCAAACCTTCCGATGAGCGAATGACGAATTCCCCGAAAGATTCCGATTATCTCTCTTTAAAAGAATTATGTGATATACTTTCCATTTCGACCGCAACCGGGCGCAACTGGATCAAGCTTGGCAAACTTATTCCTGAATATACGGATAAAAGAAAGCCTTATTTTACAAAACAATATACCGAAAAGTTGAAAGCCGAACTGCAATCAGGCAAAAATCAATCACTGAAAAGCAGACGTAACAAGAAATTTGTCTGTGGAAATTCTCTTTACAGCGCCTATGTTTCTGAAAATTGTCAGAATATTGAACCACTGCAGCAGATTCTCCGAATTGTAACCGATGAATCCATTGCTCTTTCATCGGATGTGATTCAATATTTCATTGCTGACTGTGCCCTGCATTTGCTCGCCCAAAAATATGATCTTTCTTTCAAGCATGAAAAAGCGTTGCTGAGCAGATTTTTAAAAAAAGAAATCACCCTGTCTCTATACGACGAACTGATCTATGCTTTGATTGCAGATTCCGAGCAGGCTCTGCTTTTCTGTGAAAAATATTCTCCGCTTTTTGATTTTGATTATGTATACGAACCTGCTGAAGATATCCTTGGGCTCATTTACATTTCCTGTAAAAATATCGGCAGCCGCAAGGCAACCGGCTCCTACTATACGCCTACCAAAATCGTCAAAAAGCTGATTGAGAAGCTGGATATTGCATCAGATGCCAGAATTCTGGATCCCTGCTGTGGAACTGGAAATTTTTTATTGCAGCTTCCAGCACATGTTCGTTTTGACCAGATTTATGGCAATGACACCGATACAATCAGTGTAAAAATCACCCGGTTGAACATGGTTTTAAAATATGACATTCTCTCTATCAAAAATCTGTACGAGCATATAACCGAAGCCGATTATCTTGCATCTGATTTAAAAGCTTCTTATCAGTATATCATCGGCAATCCGCCATGGGGATATGAATTTTCCGAGTCGGAAAAGGAAAAGCTTCGCAAAAACTATCGGACTGCTTCCGGGAAAAATATAGAGTCTTATGATTTGTTTATTGAAAAAGCACTACGTAATTTGTCCATAAACGGACAACTCTCTTTTATTCTTCCAGAGGCAATACTTAATGTAAAGGCACATACACCAGTCCGTACTGCCATTATGGAAAGTAATTCCATCCGATATCTTAATTTTTTGGGAAATGCCTTTGATAAGGTTCAGTGTCCCTGCATTATATTGCAGCTCATTCACACCGGAAAGCCACTTTCGACAGTCGGAATGGAAGTATCCGACTGTAGTCACTGTACAACCATTCTGACAAACCGTAAAATTTCAGCCGAATATTTCAGCTTTCATACAACGGATGCTGAATATCAGCTGCTTGAAAAAATTCGGCATATTCCTAAAACAAAATTCCTTGCCGGAAACGCCGATTTTGCTTTAGGAATCGTAACCGGAAATAATAAAAAATATATTTCTTCCGTGAAAAACAAAGATAACGAAGTTATTTTAAAAGGCTCCGATATCTTTAAGTACCATACTAATCCGAACTCAAACTATATCGTGTTTAACCCACAGAATTTTCAGCAGGTAGCACCTATAGAAATGTACCGTGCGCCAGAAAAGCTTTTGTATCGTTTTATCAGCAGCCAACTTGTCTTTGCTTATGATGATAAACAAACACTTTCTTTGAATAGCTGCAACGTGGTCATCCCCAAGCTTGAAGGACTGCATATAAAATATATTCTTGCCATCCTTAATTCCAGAATTGCACAGTTTATTTACAAAATGGAGTTTCACTCCGTGAAGGTATTGCGTTCTCATATTGAAAATATTCCGATTCCGGATGTTAATGCCGGCATGCAAAACAGTATCATCCAAGCTGTCGAACCACTAATTAACGGACTGCCTCCTGAGGAAGCACAAATTGCCTACGAGCAACTTGACCAATTGATTTTTAAATTATTTAATCTTACCTCTAAAGAGCAGGATATCATTAAGCATGCAGTAGCTGGAGAAAACAAATTTCTGTTCTGACAAACATAAAACCAGAGATATTCCTGGCTTCCCCTATTCAACAATAGGATTGCCAGGTCTGCTCTGGTTTTTTCTTATCTTCCTTTCTTCTTAACGACATTAAGGACATCTTTTTCAGCAACCCAAAATGATCTTAGCTCCTCTTCTGTCATAAAAACCTGGCCTTCAAATACAGTTGCTCCCGCAATTCCTGTATTTTCATTCCTATGCTGGGATCCAAGCTTTCCTGTTCTTTGAAGTTCCTCACTTGTAAGTACCCAATAAATCAGCTCATCACGGCAAACACCAATCCAGATAAACACATCACAGCATGATGGCTTTAACTGCTGATAATGATACTTAAACCCATTTGCAATTGCTTCTGAATGCAAATACGCTCTGCTGGCAAGACTTCCACCCGCTTTTGTATCATTTGCCCTACACGCTTTAACTTCTACTCTTATTTCAGGAATCCACAGATCAAATTCTCCATCAAAATCAGGATAAACCGAAACCATATTCTCTTTTGTCGCTTTTACAAAAGCCGGAAACAATTTTAAAATATGCTGCTCACCCCAGGTTTCTCCGAATGTTCTTGGTGCCATCTCAAACAAATACAGATATTGGTTTCTTTTCATATAACTTTCATATATTTCCTGATACTGTTCATATGTAATTGCCTGAGCATTCATCAGATACATCAAAATTCTGCTTTCCGCACTAAATGGAAACACTGCATTTTCCTGACTAAAAGCTTCTAAAACTTCAGCATCTGCTCCCGCCTGTTGCAGTAGCTCTTTCAATTGTCTCCGTAATTCTTTCATTTGTATGCCTCGTCTTTACAAACTCTTATCTCTTATTCCCCATACAGAACACAGCCACAACCCCCGGACCTGTATGTGACCCAATCACCGTTCCAATGCAGTTAATCAGAATATTGTGGACTCCCATCTTCTTCTCCACCTGTCTTGCCACAAATTCCGCATCTTCTTTGCAGTCACCGTGTGTGATCATCACAATATCATTATCCCAACCTTCGGACTGCTTCACTGCCATATCCACGATGTGTGTCAATGCTTTCTTTCTGCCACGTTCTTTTCCAATAACCTTCAGTTCGCCATGATCGTCCATGTGGATGATCGGCTTGATCTGGATCATCGTTCCAACAATTGCAGAAGCCTTTGATACTCTTCCACCTCTATGTAAATGGAATAAATCATCAATCGTAACGTTATGCATGATATGAAGCTTGTTCTCCTCCACCCAGGCAGCCACTTCTTCCAGACTCTTTCCTGCACGCTTCATCTGAACAGCTTTGTACACAAGAAGCCCCTCTCCCATGCAGGCGCAGAGTGAATCAATCACAATCAATTTCCGCTCCGGATACTCTTCCTGCAGCTCTTCTGCTGCCATCCGCACACTGTTGTACGTTCCGCTAAGTCCGGATGAAAAGGCAATATATAAAATATCTTTTCCTTCCTTCAGATATGGCTCCAATGCCTCTCTTGCCTGCTCCGGATTGATCTGAGAAGTTGTCGGCATCGACCCTGCCCTGACTTTTGCAAAAAATTCTTCCCCGGTAAGTCCAATCATATCCTCATAAGACTGTCCATCGATCAGATAAGTAAGAGGAATATATGGAACCCCAAGCTCCTCGGTCAGGTATTCCTTCGGTAAATCCACTGTGCTGTCTGTCATGATCATATATTCACTCATAAGTGTGTCCTCCTTCATCCCTTTAGGGATTTATATATTACTTATAATTATGTACAGTATACCCTCTTTTCCGCAAGATAGCAAAATCTTTTTCCCATGCTAAAAAAATCTTAAGTTTCTTAATAACTTTTGTCATAATCCGGTATATTTTCCTTTTTTTGTGAAATGCTAAATCTATGCAGAATCCAGGCAGTAAAATATTTCCGGGATTCCAGATTTTCTTAACTTTAAATTATCTCTGAATGGAGGATTCAATATGGAAAAACATACTGTCAGTGCTTCCCTCACCGACAATACAAAATATATGAACCGGGCTCTTCCCGTAAAAAAAAGCTTTGATATTATCGAACGAACTCTGATCATCGGCGGACAAAATAGTGCCTTTTATTTTATTGATGGTTTCACCAAAGATGAAATCATGCTGAAACTTATGGACTCCTTCCTCAATATTTCTGCCGATGATATGCCAGAGGATGCAACTTCCTTTTCTACAAGCTGCATCCCCTATGTAGAAGTTGATATTCTCGGTGACTTTGACAGCATTTTCAAAAATCTTCTGTCCGGTGTCACCTGTCTTTTTATTGACGGCTATGAAGCCGCTATTGCCATCGACTGCCGTACTTACCCGTCCCGCAGCATCGAGGAACCCGATAAAGACAAATCCCTGCGCGGTTCCCGTGATGGCTTTGTGGAAACAATCGTATTCAATACTGCCTTGATGCGCCGCCGGATCCGCGATCCGCATCTGATCATGGAAATGTATGAAGCCGGCACTTCCACACGCACCGACGTAGCTCTCTGCTATATGTCCGACCGTGTAGACCGCGAACTTCTGACCACGATCCAGAACAAACTGGAAGAAAGCAAATCCCAGGATCTGAAAATGAGCCAGCAATCTCTTGCGGAAGCTCTCTTTCAGCGCAAATGGTACAATCCATTTCCAAAATATAAATTTACCGAACGTCCAGACACAGCCTGCGCCTGCCTGATGGAAGGAAAAGTGATCATCCTTACTGATACCTCCCCATCTGCACTGATCCTGCCAACCTCCATCTTTGATATGATCGAAGAGGCAAATGATTACTACTTTCCGCCAATCACCGGAATCTACCTGAAAATATCCCGTGTACTGATCACACTGCTGACTGTCTTCATGGTTCCACTCTTTCTGCTCTTTATGCAGAACCCGGCATGGATACCGGAGATCTTCCGCTTCGTTCTGATCGAAGATACGGTCAACATCCCCCTGATCTTCCAGATCCTGATCCTGGAGCTTGCCATCGACGGACTCCGCCTCGCCGCCCTCAACACTCCGAGTATGCTCAGCACCCCTCTCAGCGTCATCGCCGGTATCGTCATGGGGGAATTCTCCGTCGAATCCGGCTGGTTCAACAGCGAGATCATGCTCTACATGGCATTCGTCTCCATCGCCAACTACACCCAGCCAAACTTTGAACTAGGCTACGCATTAAAATTCATGCGTCTTCTGCTCCTTATCCTCACCGCCATCTTCAACCTCCCAGGATTCCTCACAGGCTGCCTCATCGTCATCCTCTGCATCACCTTCAACAAAACCCTATCCGGCCGTAGTTACCTGAACGTAAAATTAAACTAATCCCCTGTAGCCTGCAACAAAATTGCAGGCTACACCTACATAACCTTCACCTTTCCACAACTCCCCCTTCCCACCACTACCTAAATCTCCTCAACCGGTTATCAGTCCAGCCTTGTAAAAAACGCCTCTCTAATACAGTAAATCCGGCAACCGGGATCAAAAAAATAGTGTTCAATTCACTTATTCTGCAATGGAGATGAAACTCAAAAATTGTGGAAGCCTTTGCTGACACAATTTTCGCTCTCAGAGGTTCATCGTAATGCCCTTGCACAATGGAATTGGACACCATTTTTTAATCCCGGTCGCCAACACAACCTATACCTTAGTCTCTCTTTTTTACAACCCTACTTCGTCGTACTGCCAAATCCCCCGTTTCTGACTGCTGTCGCATCGTCATCCACAGTAATACCATATTCAACAAAAATCCCCTGCATAAAGCCTGTCCCTTTTCCAAGCTCTACCGTTTTATTCTCATTGGTATCATTCGTCAGTTTCGCAAAGATATGCCCCTCATTATCAGAATAGAAATAATCGCTGTCAATAATTCCTACCGTATTATTCAGCTGCAGACGGAACTTAAATCCAAGTCCGCTTCTCGGGTAGCATTTGAGCACCCAGTTTTCTTCCATTTCCACACGGATCCCTGTCGGGATCTTGATCGTCTTTCCCGGCTCGATCACAAAATCATCCGGTGCATAGAAATCATATCCTGCACTTCCTGCCGTTGCACGCTTCGGCAATTTGATTTCTTCATATAAAGCCTTGATCTGATCCTCTGTATACTGCTCACCAAAGGTATCCTTCCATCCTTCCATAAACTGTTCCAGACTTACTTTGTGAAATTTAGCAATTCTCTTCATGTAATACAATTTCTCCTTTTCCTAATGTCTCCGGTACGTTAATGACCATCTGGTTCGCGCTGCCTTTCCAGTGCAGATCCAGTTCTTTCTTCTCAACCTCGAATTCTCCGTCCACCAGAACGTCCAGATAATTTACAATATCCATATTCTTGATATCTTTCCATTCATAACCGGTGTAAAGCCAGATCGTCTTTGACGGAAATTTTTCTTTAATCTCTTTTGCCAGCATCATGACCTCATAGGCATTTGCCGAATGCAGTGGGTCGCCTCCACTGAATGTGATCCCACTGATATAATCCTTCTCCAGTTCTTCAAAAATCTCTGCCTTCGCCTTTTCATCGAAGAAAAGCCCACCATTCGGATCCCAGGTCACCGGATTGTGGCATTCCTTACAGCAATGGTCACATCCTGCAACCCAGAGGACAACCCGCAGGCCATCCCCGTTGAGCATATCATCTTTTGTTATATTATGGTAACGCATTTACATACTTTTCCTTTCCGCAATTTCTGCCATCTTGGCATCATTGAGTCTGGTATCTCCCTTGACTCTCGAATAAGACAGATATCCGTTCATACGGTCAATCTTTGTCAGATTCTTGCTTCCACATACCGGACACACATCCATAGACAGCTCTTCATGACCACAGTCATCACAGTAGGCAAGCGACAGATTAACACCCTCATAAAATCCCATATCCATTGCACGGCGTACCAGTGATTTGATAGCCTCTTTGTTATAATTGATCGGGTATTTTACATACTGGATCTTTCCACCGTTACACAGATCCCAGAAACGGTTTTCCAGATCCTGCTTTTCGATCGGTGTAATATCCTCGGTTACATGGCAGTGAAAACTGTTGCTCACATACGCCCTGTCCGATACATTTTCCACGATTCCATATTTTTTACGGAACTGCTGCACCTGCACACCACACAGATTCTCAGCCGGTGTTCCATAAATCGCATACAGATAGCCGTCTTCTTTTTTAAATTCATTGACCTTCATGTTGATATATTCCATGGTCTTGATGGCAAATGCTCCATCCTCTACCAGGGACTTTTTATTATAAAGCTGCTGGAATTCATTAAGCGCCGTAATTCCAAAGGAAGCGGTTGCCGATTTCAGCACCGGTTTAATCTTGTCATGGATCTTCAGATGTCCGCCATAGAAACCACCCTCACAGTAGGCAAGCGGATTCGTAGAAGCACGCAGCTCTCCGAGGTATTCGTAAGTACGGATATGAAGCTTCCGGATCAGTTCCAGGTAATAATCCAGTACTTCAAAGAAATCTCGGTTCTCCTGTCTGGATTTGGCAAGGATCATCGGAAGATGGAGACTGACCGCACCGATGTTGAACCTTCCGACAAATACCGGCTCATCCTTTTCGTCCACCGGATTCATACCGCCTCTTTCATACCATGGAGATAAGAATGCACGGCATCCCATCGGACTGATGACCTTTCCGTAGCGCTTGTAAATACTCGGCACATAGCCTTTTCCGGTAAGGCTGAGCCAGTCCGGATACATAGTCTTTCTGGAGCACTCAATTCCGGCTTCAAAAAGATCTTCTCCCGGCTTTCCAGGTCCATGTAAATTTTCATCATAAAGGAACACGATTTTCGGGAAAAGTACCGGTTTTTTATGTCCCGGCTTTCCCTGTCCTCCTGCTCTTACTTCCAGCATCGTCTTTGTGACAAGCTTTCCGTATTCGCTGATATCGGTTCCGCTGGTCATGGTAATAAATGGATAGTCTCCACGACTTGAGGATACGGAGTTGAACTTATACTCCCATCCCTGGAATCCCTGCTCCATCTCTTTTTCCAGATCCTTCCAGGCAATCTCCTGTGCTACTTCTTCCGAAAGTCCGAGGCTTCTGTATTTGTTCAGATGATTTTCATGGGAACGCTTCGCATAAGGCTCCAGGATCTCATCTACGCTCGGCACGGTAAATCCTCCGTACTGCTGGCTTGCCGCACTCAGTACGATATCTCCGATCACATCAAATGCCGTATCCAGTGTCTTTGGCTCATTGTACCACAGATTTCCCATCTCAAATCCACCGGTCAGTACGCTTTTCACATCAAAGAGACAACAATTCATCGTATCTCTTCGGGCTGACATATCATGGATATAAATATATCCTTCCCGGATTGCCTGTAATTCTTCCACCGTCAGGAAAAATTTCTTATATAATTCTTTGTTCAGCTCATTGAAGATCAGGCTTCGCTTGGTCGATACCAGTGCACTGTCTGTATTACTGTTCTCTTTGTCCCCGATATACATGATCGACTGGCTTTTCTTATAAACCTCGTCAAGCATCTGCACAAAATCCTGCTTGTAATTCCGATAGTCCCGGTAACTTTTTGCCACGATCGGATTCACTTTCTCAAGCGCTCCCTCTACAATATTGTGCATCTCCGGAATCCGGATCTCATGCACTCCGAGTTCTTCTACCTTTTCTTCTACAAAATGACAGATAAAATCAATATCTTTCTGTGAAAATTTGATCAGTGCACGATATGCAGACTTATTGACTGCCACAACGACTTTTTGCACGTTAAATTCTTCTTTTGTCCCGTCTTTTTTTATAACTTTCACATTGTTTAAGCTCATCTTGTTCTCCTTTCTGATAACTACAATATATTGTATTCTATTTAAAATGTATACTATATCTTGACTGTTTTCCTCTATTTTAGCACTATCACAGCGAGAGCGTCAATCTGTGAAAATAACCAATTTTCCGACAGCCAGACAACCAAATCTTCTACAGGCATATTCCTGAAAATCCATTGACATTTTATACCGGACAGGCTTCTCCTTCTGTATTCAGACAATAGCCTTTCATTTTGAAAATCCTCGAATAATTTTTCCAAAACCTTTGGAGATACAAAAAGAGATAAGCCGAAACTGTTTCCTTTTCTGCTTATCTCTTTAATTCATAATCTTGTATTTTTTTAGTTTCCACACTCAATACTGATTTCATTGAACATCGTCAGGATTTCATCGATCGAGGTATCCTCTTTATCTTTTCCTGCCTTATCCATCACACAATGTCCCTGATGCATCATGATCAGACGATTACCGTATTCTACTGCATAGCGGAGATTGTGTGTGACCATAACCGTTGTCAGATTTTTTTCTTTTACAATCTTATCGGTCAGCTCCATAATCAGTTCTGCTGTCTTTGGATCCAGCGCAGCAGTATGCTCATCCAGGATCAAAAACTCGATTGGTGTCATTGTAGACATCAGCAGTGCCATCGCCTGGCGCTGTCCTCCGGAAAGTGATCCGACTTTGACATGAAGCTTATCTTCCAGTCCAAGACCAAGCTGGGCGAGCTGTTCTCTGTAATAATCAATACGTGCCTTATTCGTTCCCCGTCCAAGTCCGTAGAACCTTCCTTTATTGTCCGCAAGAGACATATTTTCCAAGATCGTCATGGACGGACAGGTTCCCATAGATGGATTCTGGTACACGCGTCCGATCTTCTGGTTTCTCTTGTATTCTTTTACCCTTGTGATATCTTTTCCATCGATTAGGATCTGTCCGGATTCTACCGGAATACTTCCGCAGATGATATTCAGCATCGAAGTTTTACCGGAACCGTTACTTCCTACTACAGATACAAATTCGCCCTGATTGATCGTCAGATTGAAGTCCTCAAAAAGACACATCTCATTGACTGTACCCGGATTATAATATTTGTGGATATTTCTAAGCTCCAGCATTCTTCTTCACCTTCTTCTTTCTCTCCATACTAAGCACCAGAATTACCAGGAATAATACGGCTGTGATCAGCTTCATATCCTGCGGTTCGAAGTTCTTCAGTGCGATTGCCACACAGGCCTTGTAAATGATAGAACCGATCAGTACAGCTGTCGTTGTTTTTACAAAACTGATTTTTTTGAAAATACTGGTTCCGATGATAACACTTGCAAGACCGATTACCATCGCCCCTGTACCACTGGAAATTTCAAATACACGTTCTTCCTGACAGAAAATACATCCCGCAAGCGAACACAGCCCGTTTGCGATCGCAAGTCCCAGGATTTTCACATTTCCTTCATCCTTTGCCATTGCAGTTACCAGTTTATCGTTATCTCCGACTGCGCGGAGCAGGTATCCGGACTTGGTATTCAGGTAAAGGTCGAGAATGATTTTCACAATTAACGCAATGATCAGAATGATGAGCAATGTAGAGTAAGCGGAAAATCCTGACGGAAGCAGCTTATCCAGTGTATCATTTTTAAAGATTGTCTTCTGGGAAAACAACGGTACATTGGCTGTTCCTGCCACACGAAGGTTGATCGTCCAGAGTGCTGTCATCATAATGATACCTGAAAGCAGATCTCTTACCTTGCATTTGACATGGATCAGTCCGGTACAGATACCGGCTGCCACACCTGCTGCAAATGCAGCCGGAAGGGTCAGATACGGGTTCGCTCCTTTTGTGATCATAAGCGCCGTTACGGCAGCTCCTAATGGAAAGCTGCCATCTACGGTCAGATCTGGAAAATCCAGAATTTTGTATGTTATATAAATTCCCAATGCAAGGATTCCGTAAATCAGTCCCTGCTCCAAAATCGATACTGCAAAGCTCATTGCATTGCTCCTCACTTTTCTAATTCAAATTTAGTTTTCGCTGATAGAATCGTATGTCTCTACTGCGCTGTTTTTCAGATCGTCTTCCACTGTGATTCCAAGATTTTCTGCTACTTTTGTATTCAGGTAAAGTCCTGCTTCTGTGATCGTCTCAAATGGCATTTCAGATGCTTTCTTTTCTCCTTTGAGAACCTTTGCTGCCATCTTACCTGTCTGTTTGCCAAGTGCTACATAATCAAGACCTTCTGCTGCCAGGCATCCAAGCTTCACCTGTTCGATCTCACTTCCGAATACCGGGATATTTGCTGCATTTGCCTTATCCAGAATGGTTGCAAGTGAGCTTACTACCGTGTTATCTGTCAGGTTGCTGATGCAGTCTACCTGTGACAGAAGATCGTCTGTTGCAAGTGCGATTTCTGATGTATTTGTAATTCCCTTTTCTACAAGTTCAAATCCATAGTCACCGACTTTTTCTTTGTATTCAGCAATTGCAGATACGCTGTTTGCCTCACTTGTTGTATAAAGGATACCAATCTTCTTTGCATCCGGAAGAAGTTCACGGATCATTTTCAGCTGTGCTTCAATCGGAAGTTTATCACTGGTTCCTGTGACTTCTCCAACCGGGTTCCCTTTATCATCTGCAAGCTCTGCTGCTTTCGGGTCTGTAACTGCAGTATAGATAACCGAAATATCCGTATCCATAGCAGCATTGTATGCTGTCTGTGCACTTGGTGTTGCGATTCCGCAGATCAGATCTACTTTATCGGATACAAAACTGCTTGCAATCTGTGATGCAGTTCCCATATCTGCTGCCGAGTTCTTGTATTCAACCTTCAGGTTCTTCCCTTCCTCGATACCTTCTTCTTTCAGTCCCTCTAAAAATCCTTCACGGCAGTTATCTAAAGATCCGTGCTCTGCAAACTGGGAAATACCGATTGTATAGCTCTTTTCTCCATCTGCTGTCTTGGAATCCGACTTGCTTCCACATCCTGCCATCATTGTTGCTGCCATTGCCATTGTTAATAATACTGCGATTGTTCTCTTTTTCATAATTTTGTTCTCCTCTTCTTGATAAATAATTTTCTTTGTTAGCTTTCAAGAGAAGGTGTTTCTTGATTCCGCGCCGTACCACAACAGGAATACATATGTAACATCCTGCCGGAGACTTTTTATTTCATAGGAAGTTCCTTCGAAATTTCCTATGAAATAAAAAACGCCTCAATCCTTCTACGGATTGAGGCGACTAATATCTTCTACTAACGCGGTACCACTCAACTTTAACAGTTTCCTGTCCTCTTTTATGTACTAACATACATTCCTTATTGATAACGGGTTTGGTTCCCGACAAACCATACTCTCAATTGTCTGATTTCAGGCTGCCCTCGAAAGTCCATTCAATTACCAACTCCATACAGCAATCCCACCGCCTGCTGCTCTCTGTGATATTGTTCGATAACCTACTCCTCTTTCTCAACGGTTTTACAATTTATGGTTAATATATTACCTCTTTATTCTCTGTTTGTCAACCTGATTTTTGGAATTTTTCAGATTTTTCTACTCTATTTCCTCCGCTCCCTGAAAAATATCCTGATAACATACTCCATAATTATCTAAAATCAATGAAAAGATTTTACGGTTCTTTTCATATTCCATCCCCAGTTCAAGATAGGCCTTAAGATGCAATAATGCCCCCAGAAGATAGACTCTGTCGTCTTCTGTTTTATAAAATTCATACAGACGGTAAATACTGATTATGAGGAGTTCTTCTTTATCCACTCCAAGTCTTTCACATTCATTCACCGCAAGCTTTATCGCCTCAAGATCTGTTCTGTACGATTCCCAATCCATTTCTCTCCCCCCCTTTTTTTAATCATATTCTATCATGGCGTTTTTGTAAAGTTAACTTGCGTATAATATCATTCTTTTTTCAAATTGAAATGCTACACTACTTTTATGAAGGAGAGATAAACAGCATGGAAAAGAATTTCGGTATACGCGTTCGGCAGGCACGTCACAAAGCCGGTCTTACACAGGCAGCACTAGCAGAAAAACTAAATCTTGACGAGACAACGATAAGCCGGATTGAAAATGGCAGCCAGGCAACATCCTTTGCAACCATGCTTAATTTTTCAGAAGCATTAGATGTCAAATTTGATTATCTGATCTGTGACTACCTAGATGATTCAATTCATTCAAAGGATCCGATCAATGCCGAGATCCTGGATATGATCACACCGTTTCCTGATAATTATAAACGACTGATCCGTGATAATATCCGACAGTTGTTAGAAAAGATTCCACCAGAGATGGGCGAAAAATAAATGTAGTCTATGCCACCCCGGAGCCGGAGGAGAAAAAAATCCTATAGATTCAAGTTGAATCTATAGGATTTTTTCTCTTCCGGGGCGCTCTGGGTTACCGGTTGTAACTGTTCTTCGCCCATTTGTATTGTGTTCGACAGAGAGGCGGTGTTACCCTCTGCGTTGTCCGGGTTCGTTCTGACCTGTACGGGCGGCACGCAGCACGTGAGAGGCGAGTACAGAGGTTGTGACGTTTCCTACTCCTCCCGGAACCGGTGTGATATGGGATACTTTTTCCCGGACATTTTCGTAGTCCACATCTCCGCAGAGGGTTCCGTCTTCCAGTACGTTGATTCCGACATCCGCTACCACCGCTCCTTCGGCGATCATATCGGAGGTGATATGCTTTGCCCGTCCGATCGCAGCTACTATTATCTCGGCTTCGCGACATCTGTCCGCCAGATCTTTTGTGCGTGAATGGCAGATAGTTACAGTTGCATTCTGTCCAAGCATCAGCATGGAAAGCGGTTTTCCAACAACCATGCTTCTTCCGATGACGGTCACTCTTTTCCCCTGGAGTTCAATTCCATAGTGATTCATAATGTGCATCACTGCCTCAGAAGTACAAGGCGCATAAGCAGTTCTGTCACCTTCGAATATTTTTGCAAGATTTACAGGACTCATTCCATCCATATCCTTTGCCGGGTCGATCATCTGTCTGATCTTCTCTACATCGAGCTGCTCCGGAAGCGGCTGGAACAAAAGAATCCCGTGAACCTCCGGATCTTTATTGATCTTACAGAAAGCATCCTCAAATTCTTCCTGTGAAATATCTTCTGGCAGTTCCGCAATGCGGCACTCGATTCCGATCATTTCCATTCTCTTTTTTGCCCCACGTTCGTAAGCAAGATCATTTTCTTTCGCTCCTACCCGAATGATCGTAAGGCATGGATTTACTCCCGCCGCATTCAACTCTTCTCTTTCTCTGATCAACTTTTCTTTCATGGCTTTTGCCACTTCAGCTCCTCGCATCTGTATGCTCATGTCTTCCTCCTGTCTGTCTTATCTGTTATGGTCTGATACCCTTAAGTACAGCATCATAAGTTGTCTCTTTCAGTTCTTTGCCTGTCGCAATCAGTTGATCAGCCAGATAATTCAGTCTTTCAGCTTCTTCCTGATCCTTCATCATCTTTGTATTGATAAAAATATTAAGAGAAGCTCCTTCAAGGGCTGCCTGTGCAAAGAGGATTGCAACTCCTGCATCGCTGACAGCAAGCCTGCTTCCTTTTTCCCCCAGCACCCGGATCATCTCCATAGTATCTACAATTGTTTTCATGATACACAGTGGTGCTTCTGCCGCATTTTTAAGTGCGGCCTCCATAACTTTTTCCTTCTCTGCCTGTTCTTCCTCTGTCTCTTTTGGCATTCTGTAAGCCTTTGCCAGTGGTTCAAAAGCCTCGGCATCTTCATCTACCATCCGGACCAGATCCTGCTTCTTCTGCTCAAGTTTTTCTCTTATCTCTAGAATTTCTTCTTCAACATCCGCATATTTCTTTTTTCCGACAGTCAGATTTGTAACCATAAGTCCCAAAGATGATGCGAACGCTCCGACTGCTGCCGATGCACCGCCACCTCCCGGAATCGGTGCTGACGATGAGAGCTGTTCCAAAAAATCAGTTGTTTTCTGCTCCAATAACATATTTTTCCTCCCGCTTATTTTTGCTTTCCTATTATAGCAAAGGATTTCTCTTCTGAAACGTAGTACTTTCTAATATGCCTTTCAGGATATCGGTATATGAAATTCTATCTGAATCCTAATGAAAATCCGGTGTCCCCACCATATCATACGGGGTTGCCTGGTAAACATAGTAATTCAGCCAGTTTGCATACATACAGTTACCATGTGCTCTCCATGTAAGAAGTGGCTTCTGTGTGCTGTCATTGTCTGGATAATAATTCTCCGGCATTTCAATCGGAAGTCCTTTACTCAGATCCCGCTTATACTCCTGATCCAGTGTCACCCGGTCGTACTCCGGATGCCCCATTACAAAAATCTGTCTTCCATCCTGTGCCATGATAAGGTATGCTCCTGCCTTTTCCGACTCTGCCAGAATCATCAGTCTCTCATCTGCACGGATCTTCTCAATCGGCACATCTGTATGTCTGGAATGCGGTGCATAAAATACATCATCAAATCCACGTACCAGAGGAATCTTACGGTTCATAACCTTATGTTCAAAGATACCGAAAAGCTTTTTGTCCAGCTGTACTTTATTGATTCCATAATGATAATAAAGTGCTGCCTGTGCTCCCCAGCAGAGATGGATCGTTGAAGTAACATGCGTCTTTGTCCACTCCATGATCTCTACAAGCTCTTCCCAGTAATCCACCTCTTCAAACGGCATCTGCTCTACCGGTGCTCCGGTTATGATAAATCCGTCAAATTTCTGATCTTTTACATTTTCAAAATTCTCATAAAACCGGTTCAGGTGATTCGCTGAAGTGTTCTTTGAAACATGATTTTTTACTGCCAAAAATACAATGTCAACCTGCAGCGGTGTATTGGAAAGGGAACGCAGAAGCTGAAGTTCCGTATCCTCTTTCAGTGGCATAAGATTCAGAAGTCCGATCTTGATCGGACGGATGTCCTGATGAACCGCACGGTTCTCATCCATTACAAATATATTTTCTTTTTCCAGTATTTCTTTTACCGGAAGGTCATTCTGTACACGAATTGGCATTTCTGCTTACTTCCTCTCTTTTTTATTTTCCCCGTTTTTTACCGCTGTATCATTTTCTTCCGGATTTTCTCTGACAAATCTTCCACTATCATCCACATAACTCTTTTCCCCATACTCCGAAGTCTGAAGCGGAAGCTTTTTCTTCTCCAGCAAATGATTGATCAGCATTGTAATAATATAATAAACTACTGCAAATGTAGGCACGCCCATGATCATTCCTACAAATCCAAACAGACCGCCTCCGAGCAGGATTGAAAATACCACCCAGAATGCAGATAATCCGGTCGAATTGCCCAAAATCTTCGGTCCGATCACATTTCCATCAAGCTGCTGCAGCACAAGAATGAAGATCAGGAAATACAAGCCCTTGATCGGATCATTCAGCAAAATCAGAACGGCACTCGGAATAGCACCGATATACGGTCCGAAGAAAGGAATGACATTGGTCACACCAACGATTACACTGATCAAAAGTATGTACGGCATCTTCAGGAGCGTAAGTCCAAAGAAGCAAAGCACTCCAATAATCATAGAATCAATGATCTTTCCAATAATAAATCCACCGAAAATCTCATTGCTTTTCTTTGTCAGATGCAGGATCATATTGGCATGATCTGTACGGAACACTGCATAGACGATCTTTTTACTCTGTGCGGAAAATGTTTCCTTACTGAACAGAATATAGACTGATACAATAAGACCAATCAGAAAATTCAGGATCTCACTGACAAAATTGATGATCCCAACCGTCAGGTTTGACATCACTTCATTAACCTTGGTTAAAAGATCCTGTTTGATCCAGTTCTGTAATGCATCCGATCCCTTTTCTAACAGGTTACGTGCCATGACTCCGGCAGGACTGGTATCTTTCTGGATACTTATGATCTTCGTAACCATATCACTGATCTGTCCCGGCAGAGTCTGAACCATGTCACGGATACTTTTATAAAGTTCCGGAATCAGCATATTGCACAGTGCCAGGATCAAAGCAAGCAGCATAACCAGCGCTGCAAAAACACCGACACTACGCGAAACCTTCTTTGCCTTTTCCTGAGACATTTTCTTTTTTAATTGTGGAATCAGCCACCGGTCAATCTGCTTTACGATCGGATTCAGCAAATATGCGATCACCATTCCGTATAGGATCGGCTTTAACACATCAATTACTTTACTGACACCTACTGATATATCATCTATTCGGAGTAACAGAAAATAAAAGATCACACAAGCTGCAATTACAAGAAAAAAGGTAAGCCCCTTCCTGAAATGAAGCAAAATCTTTGATGGTCCTCTGTTACCAAATTCCGGACGCTTCTCATAATACGCTGCTGATTTCTTCTCTTCCGGCTTCTCTGAAACCCCTTCCTCTACATTTTCTTTTTTTTCCATTTAATTTCCCTGTCTTTCTTCAAAAGTCTAGTTTTCATTATACCTTCTTTCTAACACCCCCGTCAACCTCCCCAACCATCCTTTTCGCACCTTTTCTCTCATTCCTTGCACACAAACAAACAGGTGCAGGAGAAACTCTCCCACACCCATCAATCTCATCTACGCACATCCACAACTGAAAGTTGCACATTCCGTCTCATCACAGCTGCATGCCTGGCTGCCCTCCACACTGATCTTTCCTGCATGGCACTGGCATTCCTTATTATACTGGCACTCCGTGGCCTTGCAGTCGATCTTGCTTGTCGGACCCGCCTCACCTGTCACATTGCTGTAGGTTCCGCTTTTTCTTTCTTCAAAGCTGTCACAACTTGTCTCTGCAGCTTTCCGTGCAGATTTTCCTCCCACCGTAATTGCGTTCAGATCACAATAAAAATCTTTGTTGTGCATACATGTCTGTACTGTACATTTTAATTCAGGCATAATGTTACCTCCTTTTTGAAAATCAGTATCATTATGCCCGAAAATTTTATTTCTTATTCAGATTTTATTTAAATCTCTATTTGTCGTCTTCTTTTTTTACTTCTCTTGCTGTCTTGGCCTGGATCTCCATCTTGATTGCCGCAAGGAAGTCAGCCAGTGTCTTCTGTCCTTCATCCCCTTCAAAACGACTTCTTACAGATACCAGTCCGTCCTCTTCTTCTTTTGCTCCGACAACCAGCATGTACGGGATCTTCTTCATCTGTGCTTCACGGATCTTGTATCCGATCTTCTCTGCACGTGTATCAATCTCTGCACGAACACCTGAATTGTTCAGTTCATCCAGAACCTTCTGTGCATAATCCATATATTTGTCTGAAATCGGAAGTACCTTAACCTGTACCGGTGCAAGCCATGTCGGGAATGCTCCCGCAAAATGCTCGATCAGGATACCGATAAATCTTTCGATCGATCCGAAGATTACACGGTGGATCATGATCGGACGATGCTTCTCACCATCTGCTCCTGTGTATTCAAGGTTAAATCTGAGCGGAAGCTGGAAATCAAGCTGGATGGTTCCACACTGCCATGTTCTTCCGATAGAGTCTTCCAGATGGAAGTCGATCTTCGGTCCGTAGAACGCTCCATCTCCTTCATTTACTACATATGGAAGTCCCAGATCGTCCAATGCGCCGCGAAGGGCTTTTGTAGCCATATCCCAGTCTTCATCGCTTCCCATGCTGTCTTCCGGTCTTGTAGAAAGTTCTACATGGTATTTAAATCCAAACAGGCTGTAAACTTCATTGATCAGTTTTACAACGCCTTTGATCTCATCACGTACCTGCTCTGGTGTCATGAAGATATGTGCATCATCCTGCGTAAAGCATCTTACACGCATCAGTCCATGAAGCTGTCCTGATTTTTCATGACGGTGGACCAGTCCAAGTTCTCCCATACGAAGCGGAAGGTCACGGTATGAACGTGGTTCAGATTCATATACAAGAATTCCTCCCGGGCAGTTCATCGGTTTGATGGCGAAATCTTCATCATCGATCACAGTTGTATACATGTTGTCTTTGTAGTGATCCCAGTGTCCTGATGTTTCCCAGAGATGGCGGCTTAACATGATTGGTGTTGAAATTTCAACATATCCGGCTTTTTTGTGGATCTCTCTCCAGTAATCAAGCAGCTGGTTCTTCAGTTCCATTCCTTTTGGAAGGAAGAATGGGAATCCTGGTCCTTCTTCTCTCATCATGAAAAGTCCAAGTTCTTTTCCAAGTTTTCTATGATCACGCTTCTTTGCTTCTTCCATCATATGCAGATATTCTTCAAGTTCTGCTTTCTTCGGATAAGAAGTACCATAAACTCTCTGAAGCATCTTATTTTTTTCACTTCCGCGCCAGTAAGCTCCTGCAAGGCTTGTAAGTTTGAATGCTTTTACCGGTTTTGTGCTCATCAGGTGCGGTCCTGCACAAAGATCTGTAAATTCTCCCTGTGAATAGAAACTGATCACAGCATCTTCCGGAAGATCTTCAATCAGTTCTACTTTATATGGTTCATCTTTTTCTTTGAAATATGCAATTGCCTCAGATCTTGGCATTGTATACTGCTTGATTGGAAGATCTTCCTTCACGATCTTCTTCATCTCAGCTTCGATTTTTTCCAGATCTTCTGCTACAAGTGGAGTCTCACGATCGATATCGTAATAGAATCCATCCTCAATAGAAGGTCCGATTGCAAGCTTTGTATCCGGGTACAGTCTCTTGATCGCCTGTGCCATAATGTGGGATGTTGTGTGACGGAATGCACCTTTTCCTTTTTCATCATTGAATGTAAGAATGTTCAGCTCACAGTCTTTGTCGATCACAGTTCTTAAATCAACAACTTCTCCGTCAACTTCTCCTGCTGTTGCAACCCTTGCAAGTCCTTCACTGATATCTTTTGCAATATCAATTACAGACATGCTCTGTGCATATTCTTTGCTTGATCCATCTTTTAATGTGATTTTCATAGTCTTTTTGTTCCTCTCTTTATTTTATAATTTCTGATTATACAACATTTTTCTGTGCAAGCTCCGGATCCGGATGTTCTCCTGACCATCCTGCCTGTGGCATAGTTGCCAGTCTCGATACATCCTCTTCGCTGATCTCAAAATGGAACAGATCCATATTCTGTTTCATCCGCTCCATCGAAGATGATTTCGGAAGCGGAATGATATCATTCTGAAGCAGGAATCTCAGACACAGCTGCGCCGGTGAAACCTGATACTTTCCGGCAAGTTCAAGGATCAGTCCATCTTCCAGAATCCGCCGTCTTCCGATCGGGCTCCATGCCTGCATCTGAATACCATGCTCTTTACAATACTGCACAGCTGCCTGCTGCATATAACCCGGATGCAGTTCCAGCTGATTGACAACTGGTTTTACAGTTCCATTCTCCAGAATGTTCTTAATATGGTGCGGAAGGAAGTTGCTGAGTCCAAGTCCCCGGATCTTCCCTTCTTTCTGAAGTTCTTCCATCGCCCTCCAGGTCTCAAGATCCAGTTCTTTCCAGTTCTCACAGTCAGCCGACGGTCTTGGCCAGTGGATCAGATAGATGTCCAGATAATCGGTACCAAGTCTTTTCAGACTCTTTTCTAATGCATCCTTTGTCTGCTGATATCCCATTTCATCTTTCCACATTTTGGATACAAGGAAGAAATCCTCTCTTGGAAGATTGCTTTCACGGATCGCCTGACCTACAAACTCTTCGGTCTGATAAAAGGATGCGGTATCAAAATAGCGATATCCTGCTTCTATGGCAGTCTTTAAAATCTCCACGTTATTCCCTTCTGCCGCTTTGTAGGTTCCAAAACCAACGCATGGGATTTTCATATCATTGTTCAACTTGAAACAATCGTAAATACTTTCCATTAGATCATCCTTTCTGTAAACTATGAGAAACACGCTCCGCGAGTTTCTCAAGTTATCGCGGCAGTCGCCAAGGTCTCGTGCAAGCACGGACTTTGGCTCGTTGCTCGCGTAAACTAAAAAACCTCTGCAACAGAAATATCTGCTGCAGAGGACGAGTTACTTTGTATACCCGCGGTTCCACCCCGCTTGTCCTGATTTCCAGGACCTCTTTGTGGATGATAACGGTATCCAGCCGGACTGTTTTACAGCCGCTCGGAGGTGGTCTTCAAACGCTTCTGTAATAAGAGGCTCTCAGCCTAAGACCTCTCTCTCTGGGATTCTTCCTGCGTTCTACTCTTCTCTTCATCGCATTTGCTAACATTATACCATGGGATTTTCATTTGTCAACACGTTCAAAAAATGTATTGAAAATTTCTATCAGAACCTATTTGTTCTTACCACAGCATTTTTTATATTTTTTACCACTTCCGCACGGACATGGATCGTTTGGATAAACTTTCTTTTCCACGTGGATTGTACGTGCGTTTTTCTGTTCTTTGTAAAGGACTTTTTTCTTTTCTTCTGTAAAGATCTTATCCCACTGTGGCAGTTCATACAGCCAGTCAGCTTTTGCATCTACCATGTTCTTGTAAAGCAGTTCTTTATCAAAAGCAAGACTTACCTCAGTGTCCTCATCCATTGTCTCAATTGGATTAGCCACTTTCAGGCTGTCGTTGATTCCATCAAGGAATCCTGTCATTGTAAATACATTAATGCCATATTTTTCAGCAAGTTCCTTTACAGTTCCTTTTACTTCTTCGTCTGGATTCTCAAGCAGCTTTTCATAGATCTCTTTTTCAGTCTGGAAATAGGTTCCCCAGAACTTCTGCAGAGAAGCTTTATCCATCTCTTTCGAGTAAGCGGTATCTCTCCACTGTTCTAATAATGTACTCATACTGTAAATTCTCCTTTTTATTCTTTATCACTCCATATATCATACAGCATTTTTCGACTGTTTGCAAAACATTTTCTTGTAGAAATTGTTTTTTATCTATATAATAGAGATAAAGTATAGTACGAAGGTGGTTGTTATGAAAAAATTCAAGCGTTTTGCAGCTCTTATCTGTGCAATTCTTCTGTTCCTGATGTACGTCAGCACTCTGGTATTTGCATTTATCGACAAATCCAGATCATTAGGACTTCTTAAAGCATCTGTTGCCTGCACGATTCTTGTACCGGTTATGAGTTACGCCTACATCCTGGTTTATCGTCTGATCCACAGGAATGATGACGACTTTCACAGTGAATATTAACATCTCATACATAAAGCTCTGCCATCATCCAGGCAGGGCTTTTCTCTTCGCCGAATCTGCCACCAAATCGTTTTTTCTCCTGTTCTCTGATCTTCTGTCTTTTATTTAGATATTCTTCCATGGAAATGACTTCCTGTGTGCTGATATTCTTCTCTTTCTGCATATCTTGTTACCTCCTGTCTACAGTTTTTTCGTCTGTCTGCCTTCTGGTATAAGCCTCATCCGGCATTTCCCCGACATCTTTAATATATGTTCTTATTTTCTGATTTATGACTTTTTCTTTTTTATGATGATACCAGATTGCTACGTGCTTTGCACTCTCGCAATCCTCAAAAACATTCATCATCTTTTTATTTTAAGAGTATAGCCGTGTTCTGTGACCTTACTATGGAGATTCTCTAAAAAAATCATAAGTTGTTTCTTAAGAAAATATGATTGACAACACCACGTCAATTCACTAAACTAGACATAGTGAGTAGTAAGAAAGGAAGAACATCATGAACAATTTGCAGATACCGGAGAATTACCATTCTCCACTTACGATCCGCGAGACTGAAGTGGCTATCAAAGAAGTAAAAGACCACTTTGAACGCGCACTTGCCAAATCTCTGCATCTGACGCGTGTATCCGCTCCTCTTTTCGTCCGCCCGGAATCCGGACTGAACGATAACCTGAACGGAGTAGAACGCCCGGTTGCATTTGGCATCAAAGAACAGGAAGACCGCGAAGTTGAGATCGTCCACTCTCTTGCAAAATGGAAACGTTACGCCTTAAAGCGCTACGGCTTTCATTCAGGAGAAGGACTTTATACTGATATGAGTGCTATCCGCCGAGATGAAGATACTGACAACATCCATTCCATCTATGTTGACCAGTGGGACTGGGAAAAAGTAATTTCCAAAGAAGAACGCAACATGGAGACACTGGAATACACTGTAGGAAAAGTATACAGTGCACTCAAAGAAACCGAAGCCTACATGGCACGCCGTTACAATTATATTGAAGAATTCCTTCCGGATGAAATCAGCTTCATCACATCCCAGGAACTGGAAACCATGTATCCTGACAAGACACCAAAGGAACGTGAATACCACTTTGCCAAAGCCAAAGGTGCCGTATTCATCAAACAGATCGGTAAGACACTTGCCTCCGGACAGCGTCATGACGGACGTGCACCGGACTACGATGACTGGGAACTGAACGGTGATATCATCGTCTACTATCCGGTACTCGATATCGCACTGGAGCTTTCTTCCATGGGTATCCGTGTCGATGAAGATGCACTCCGCCGTCAGTTAAAGGAAGCCGGCTGCGAAGAACGCGCCGAGATGGATTTCCAGAAAGCATTACTGAACGGAAAACTTCCGTACACAGTCGGAGGCGGAATCGGACAGTCCCGAATCTGTATGTTCTATCTCCGCAAAGCCCACATCGGAGAAGTCCAGTCCTCCATCTGGCCGGACGACGTCCTCGAAGAAGCCGCATCCCGCGGAGTGTACTTACTGTAATACATAACCAACCATTATCACAATTTGATAATTCGCCATAAAAAAATGAGGCAGGACTAAAAAAGTCCTGCCCTATTTTTACATTCCTATTTATTTCTGAAGATGATATCATGTCTTCCCGGTCCATTAGAAACCATTGTGATCGGATATCCGATCTCTTTCTCGATAAATTCGATGTAGTTTCTGCAGTTCTCCGGAAGATCTTCGTATTTCTTGATTCCTCTGATGTCGCATTTCCATCCCGGAAGTGTCTTGAGTACTGGTTTTGCTTTCTCAAGAAGATGTGTTGTCGGGAATTCTGTTGTAACTTCTCCGTCAATCTCGTATCCTACACATACCGGAATTTCATCCAGGTATCCAAGTACGTCGACAACAGTAAATGCTACATCTGTAGTTCCCTGCATACGGCATCCATATTTGGATGCTACACAGTCAAACCATCCCATACGTCTCGGACGACCTGTTGTTGCGCCGAATTCTCCGCCGTCTCCACCACGTCTTCTGAGTTCATCTGCTTCTTCGCCAAAGATCTCACTTACAAAGGCACCTGCTCCTACTGCACTTGAGTAGGCTTTACATACTGTAACGATCTGTTTGATCTCATACGGCGGGATTCCGGCACCGATTGCACCGTAAGCTGCCAGTGTAGAAGAAGAAGTTACCATTGGGTAAATTCCATGATCCGGATCCTTTAATGTTCCAAGCTGTCCTTCAAGAAGAATTTCTTTACCTTCCTTGAGTGCTTCGTTAAGATACAGAGAAACGTTACATACATACGGTGCTACCATTTCTTTGTATTCCATCAGTTCCTTATATAAATCATCAGGATTGATTAACGGTTTGTGATACAGATGTTCCAACATGACGTTCTTCTGTTCTGCTATGCGGTTTACCTTTTCTCTAAGTTCAGCTTCATCCTCGAAAAGCTCACTGATCTGGAAACCAATCTTTGCATACTTGTCTGAATAAAACGGTGCAATACCAGACTTTGTAGATCCGAACGACTTTCCGCCCAGTCTCTCTTCCTCATATGCATCAAAATTCTTGTGATAAGACATCACCATCTGTGCACGGTCTGACACCAGAATCTTCGGCATCGGAACATCTCTGTCAATGATTGACTGGATTTCCTTGAAAAGAACCGGGATATCTACAGCGACACCATTGCCGATGATACTGGTTGTATGTCCGTAGAAAACTCCTGACGGTAATGTATGAAGAGCGAATTTGCCGTAATCATTGATAATTGTATGTCCGGCATTTGCTCCACCCTGGAAACGAATGATAATATCTGCTTTTTCGGCAAGCATATCTGTGATCTTACCTTTTCCTTCGTCTCCCCAGTTCGCACCTACTACTGCTTTAACCATAATAAATCCTCCTGCGTGTTCTTGGCTATCTGTGAAATATCTCCACAGTGTCATCCCTCTTTTCATCGGGATAACTCCTACTTATAAATATAATCAATGTCCCTTATAAAGACACCGATTGAATTATACTACATTTCAAATAAAAAGTACACTCTTATTTTCAGCTACTTCCCGAAAATTCCGTATTTTTCTTGATTTTATGCTCCGTAACAGTCTTGCTACATCAGCGGTGCCACAAGTCTTAAAACCTGACCGTATATTTTCACAAAAGTACTCCGGTTTCTGACCTCCGTCATCGTCACCTTCTGACATTTTGTCAGTGTATCCTGGAAGTCCTTTTCAATATCACGCACAACCGGATTGCGGTAAATGAAAACACCGCATTCAAAATGCAGATAAAGACTGCGGTAATCCAGATTGATACTGCCTACTGTCGCCGTATCATCGTCTGAAGTAAATACTTTTGCATGAACAAATCCAGGCGTATATTCATAGATCTCTACCCCACCTGCGATCAGTTCCTCATAATAAGTCTTCGCAAGATAAAATGCATACGGCTTATCCGGAATATGTGGCATAATAATCTGCACTTCTATTCCACCCTTTGCAGCTCTTGTCAGCGCATCAATCATCTCATTGTCCAGGATCAGATACGGTGTCATAATATGCACATACTTCTTCGCATGATTCAGAATGTGGAAATACACTTCTTCTCCTACATTTTCATGATCGAACGGACTGTCTCCGTATGGGATGATATAACCATCTTTGCGGCTGAATCCCGGCTGCTTTTCTGTCAGATACTTTGCATAATCCTCCGGCTGTCTCTCCGTAATATTCCACATCTGCAGGAACATCATGGTAAAACTCTGCACGGCATCACCTTCGATTTTGATCGCTGTATCTTTCCAGTGTCCGAACCGGACTTTCTTGTTGATATATTCATCTGCCAGATTAACACCTCCGGTAAATGCAACCTTTCCGTCAATCACACAGATTTTCCGGTGATCCCGATTATTCTGGCTGGTAGAAAGGATGGGTACGATCGGTCCAAATTCCTTGCACTGGATTCCATATTCCCGGAGCTGCTTCGGATACTCATACGGCAAAAGGCTGATACTGCAGGTTCCGTCATACATCAGGCGTACTTCCACGCCCTCTTTCACCTTTTTACGCAGAACCTCCAGAACAGTGTCCCACACATATCCTTCTCCGATAATAAAATATTCCATGAAAATAAATTTTTCTGCCTTATTCAGTTCTTCGATCAGAACCGGAAATTTGTCATCTCCCAGTGGAAAATACTGTGCCTGTGAGTTCCCATAAGTCGGAAATCCCACCTGGTTATAAAGGAAATGTGACAGATTGGCATTTGCAACCCTTCCACCTTTCATCGCATGGACAACATATTCATTCTGCTGCATATAAGGTTCAGTCTCCACTCGAAGCTTCTCCAGTCTGGCACCCAGATATTTGGTTCCGATTCCTGCTTTTGTAAACAGATAAAATCCAACTCCGACCACCGGGACAAGGAACACAAACAGGATCCACGTCATCTTAAACGCCGGATTCCCTTTTTCATTGAAAATATAAATCGCTGTGATAAAAGAAAGAAGCGATATCACTCCGTTCATATAGGTACTGTAATTTCCCAGATATGTAAAAGTGAGAACCATAATACCAATCTGAAGAAGAATCAGCAGAAGAATAATCGCGGTATGGCTGTACACTGCACCAAATACTTTTGTCTTGGCACGTTCTTTGACTGACTTGCTGGTATCATGATATTTTGTAAATTCTCTCATTCGCGGTCTTCCTCTCTTTAGATACTATTTTATATCGTAACACAATTTTTATTCTTTCACAACATTCCAGTTGCTTATAATCGTACAACACTTCCTTATTTTTGTTGTTTTTCTGGTTCTTTTATAAATATTTTACTTTCCCTTTTCAAATAAAAGTATTACAATAAAATTATTCATGTATACTATATTTCATGACGAACTATCTCATCTGCCATATCTGACAGGACGAGATCAAGAAAGGAGCAGCAACATGGCTAAAAATTTTGGTAAAATCCTGCTCGGACTGACTGCCGCAGGCGCAGCTGGTGCCGGTGCATATTACTGGTTAAAGAACCGACATAATGAAGAACCGGAAGACGAGTTCGATGATACTTTTGAAGAGGATGATTTTGAACTGGATGATGATCTTGGCGAAGTGCCTGAGCGTGGTTACACAACTCTTACTCCATCTTCTGCAAAGGAAGAAACCTCTGAAGAGTCTGAAGAAAAAACTGACGATGCAGAAGCCGCTTCCCAGACACCGGAAACTGATTCCGAAGAATCCGATCCGGCTTCAGAAGAAGTTTAAGAAAGAACTTATCTTACAGCTTATCATTTTCTGCATAAAGCCAAACCCGGAAGAATTTTTCATTCTTACCGGGTTTTTCATTGCCATTTCTTTTCAAAAACTGTCGACTAACACATTATTTGCAATTAAATTCTGAGCAAGACTGCTTTCTTTATTTTGGCAGCTTGAATGAACTCTTCAGCGAAACGATTCTGTTAAATACCAGATGCTCTTTGGAAGAATCATGGGAATCCACGCAGAAATATCCCTGACGTACAAACTGGAAGCTTTCATATGCTTTTGCATCTGCAAAGTTTGATTCTACAAAGATTTCTTTCTCTGTAAGAGAATTCGGATTCAGGTTCAGGGAACCGTCTTCTTTATTGTAGACACCCTTTTCTTCGTCGATCAGGTTCTCATACAGTCTTACGGTTGCCGGAAGTGCTGTACTTGCCTCTACCCAGTGGATCGTTCCTTTTACTTTTCTTCCTGTGAATCCGGAACCACTCTTTGTCTCTGGATCATAAGTACAATGTACAACAGTTACATTACCGTCTTCATCCTTTTCAAATCCTGTACAGGTTACGAAGTAAGCATTCATCAGACGTACTTCGTTGCCTGGGAACAGACGGAAATATTTCTTCGGAGGCTCTTCCATAAAGTCTTCTCTCTCAATATAAAGCTCTCTTCCAAATGGAAGCTGACGGCTTCCAAGTTCTTCATTCTC
The DNA here is from genome assembly GCF_027695515.1 of Coprococcus sp. LG101-27. Classification (NCBI taxonomy): domain Bacteria; kingdom Bacillati; phylum Bacillota; class Clostridia; order Lachnospirales; family Lachnospiraceae; genus Coprococcus; species Coprococcus sp. LG101-27. The sequence goes on along the minus strand of NZ_JAQEUJ010000001.1, from coordinate 108,179 downwards.
AAGATTATTCGGTGCATCCAGATATTCAATCTGTCCTTCCGGATAGTTATCGATCACAAGCTTGATCGGATCAAGGACTGACATCATACGTGCTCTCTTAAGCTTCAGATCCTCACGGATACAGTATTCGAGCATTGCATAATCTACAGAGCTCTGCGCTTTGGAAACTCCGCACAGGTCAACGAACATCTTGATAGATTCCGGTGTGAATCCACGGCGACGAAGTGCTGCGATGGAAACCAGTCTCGGATCATCCCAGCCGTCCACAATCTTATCTTCTACAAGTTTCTTGATATAACGCTTTCCTGTAACTACGTTCGTCAGATATAATTTTGCAAATTCGATCTGACGCGGTGGATTTGCAAATTCACATTCTCTTACTACCCAGTCATAAAGCGGTCTGTGATCTTCAAATTCCAGTGTACAGATAGAATGAGTGATTCCTTCGATCGCATCCTCGATCGGATGTGCAAAATCGTACATCGGGTAGATGCACCACTTATCACCCGTATTGTGATGTGTCATACGTGCTACACGGTAAATAATCGGGTCTCTCATATTGATATTCGGTGATGCCATATCAATCTTCGCACGGAGAACCTTCTCTCCGTCTGCATACTTGCCTGCACGCATATTTTCAAAAAGCTCCAGGTTCTCTTCCACACTTCTGTCACGGTACGGGCTGTCCTTTCCCGGCTCTGTCAGAGTTCCTCTGTACTCACGGATCTGATCCGCTGTCAGGTCACAGACATAAGCTTTTCCTTTCTTGATCAGTTTGATCGCATACTCATACATCTGATCAAAATAATCAGATGCAAAGTAAAGGTGATCTCCCCAGTCAGCACCCAGCCATTTGATATCCGCTTTGATAGACTCAACGAACTCTGTCTTTTCCTTTGTCGGGTTGGTATCGTCAAAACGCATATGGAATGTTCCGTTATATTTCTGTGCAAGTCCGTAGTTTAAAAGGATAGACTTTGCATGTCCGATGTGAAGGTATCCGTTCGGTTCCGGTGGGAAACGGGTACATACATGATCGTATACGCCTTCTGCAAGATCTTTTTCAATTTCCTGTTCTATAAAATTCTTTGATACAGCTTCTTCTGCCATTGAAGTTCCTCCTCACGTCTCTCTATTACTTCAAAATCTGCCGGTATGTAGCAGTCTTTTTCATGTCATGTATCTCAATCATTGCCCTGTAGACAACTTTTGATTCATGTTCTTTAGTTTATCACACTTTCTATACATGAACAAGTGCAAAAAAAGCAGACATCGTAATCTCCAACCGGAAATACAACTCTGCTTCTTAAATAAATAAGCTGCCTAGCGGAATCGAACCGCCGACCTCCGCCTTACCAAGGCGACGCTCTACCGACTGAGCCAAGGCAGCCTGCGCATTTTCGCGACTCATTTAATATAGCATATCACTGCTTTGCTTGTCAACAATTTTAAAACTATATTTTTACTTTTTTTCAGACCGGCGCTTTTCTTCCAGAAGCTGGCGTGCTTTCGCTTTGATCCGCTGCAGGGCATTGTCGATCGTCTTCGGACTTTTGTCCATAAATTCTGCAATCTTCAGATACTCCATTCCCTGTAGATGAAGATACAGCACCTTTCGCTCCAGCTTACTTAATTTTTCTTTCAGTTCCTCTTCAAATGCATTCGTATACTCTTCTCCAAGAATCATCAGCTCCGGATTACTCTCTTTCCCTGCTTCGATCGTATCTACTATGGAAAGCCCGTTCTCCTCCGGATTGTCACTGGCAGACGCGTAAATCGACACATAGGAATTGAGCGGCAGATGTTTTTTCCGCTGTGAAGCCTTAATCGCCGTATACATCTGGCGTGACACACAAAGTCCGGCAAAACTTGAAAAGCTTGCACCTTCTTTCGGATCATAATCCTGCACCGCTTTAAAAAGACCGATCATCCCCTCCTGGATCAGATCGTCATTTTCTCCGCCCCACAGATACATGGCACGCGCTTGTTTGCGTACCATGTCTTTGTATTTTTCCATCAGATAATCCGTGATCTCGGTCTTACCTTCCCGAAGCAGTTCAATCAGCTGCTCATCCGTCATTTTCCCCAGATCCATTTTCATTCTCCGATTTTCCTAACTCATGCGCTGACGCACGATCTCATAGGCAAGGACACCTGCTGCCACAGACGCATTCAGGGAGTCAATATCTCCCTTCATCGGAATGGCTGCAGTCATATCACAGGTCTCTTTTACCAGACGTCCAACACCTTCGCCTTCGTTTCCGATCACCAGACCAATCGGTCCTTTCAGATTCACGCGGTACATCACATCCCCATCCATATCTGCACAGACAAACCAGAGTCCCTTTTCTTTCAGTTCTTCCATGGTTTTCACCAGATTGGTAACTTTTGCTACCGGTGTGTAATTCAGCGCACCTGCTGATGTCTTTGCAACGGTTGCAGTAAGACCTGCTGCGCGGTGCTTCGGAATGATCACACCATGCGCACCTGCAAGATTGGCAGTACGGATGATTGCGCCGAGATTATGTGGATCCTCAATATTGTCCAGAAGGATCAGGAAAGGATCTTCCCCTTTCTGTTTTGCAAGCTCCAGCATATCTTCCACCTGCGCATACTCGTAAGCCGCTGCCTGTGCAATGACCCCCTGATGTCTTCCGGTCTCTGAAATCTGGTTCAGACGTTCTTTGGTTACAAAATTCAGGATCGTATCATGCTTTTTTGCTTCTCTTACGATACTTCTGATCGGTCCGTCCTGACATCCGTCAAGAATATATACTTTGTCAATCGTTTTCCCGGAGCGAAATGCTTCCATTACTGCATTTCTTCCCTCGATCTGCTGACTGTTCATCTTTTTTTCTTCCATTCTATTTCTCCTGCTTCTTTTCTTCTTCGCATTCGCTTAAGTGATCCAGACCGATCTTGATCAGATCTGCCATTCTTTTCCATTCTCTTTTCAGGTAAAGCCATCCCATCAACGCTTCAAATCCGGTTGCACGTCGGTAATCGGTCAGTGACTGGTTCTTTGCCGGCGATACTGATTTAGCATTTCGGCCTCTTCTGTAAACAGCATGCTCTTCTTCAGTAAGCAATGGCTGAAGGGCACGCATCATCTCTGACTGGGCAGACGCCTGCACCATACTGCTTGTCTCCTGATGTAATTTTTTTACCTGTTTATTTCCTTCGCTGATCACCTTTGTCTTGATGATCAGATCATAAATGCTGTCCCCTATATAAGCCAGGGTAAGAGGTGAATAGCCTTCCGGCTCCACCTCTTTCATCTCAAGCACTTCTTTTATATAGTCAGCAATTTCAAATTCTACGCTTTTTTCCATTGTACTCCTTCTCTGGTATCCTTCAGGATAATTCCCTTTTCCAGAAGCTCGTCACGGATCGCATCGGCTCTTGCAAAATCTTTTGCTTTTCTTGCTGCCTGACGCTCTTCGATCAGTTTCTCAATATCTGCATCCAGAAGTTCTTCCTTCTTATCCAGGATCAGTCCCAGGACATCACCGAGTTTTACGATTCTGTCCAGTAATCCCCGGAGATATTCCTTTGAGCTTTCTGCTGTCGCAGTGGTATTTGCATATTTTACAAGTTCAAAGATTGCTGCGATTGCGTCTGCTGTATTGAAATCATCATCCATTGCTTTTTCAAATTCTTCTACATATGCATCAGTTTTTGAAAATGCTTCTTTTTCTTCGGCACTCATCTCTTCTGCTGCCACTGAAGCGATAAGATGTTTCAGATTATCGGTTGCATTGAGAATTCTCTCCAGACCGTTCTTGGATGCTTCCATCAGCTCTGCACTGAAGTTCAGGGGGCTTCTGTAATGTGCGCTCAGCATGAAGAAACGAAGCACCTGGAGGTCATACTGCTCGCTGATCTCTCTTACCGTACGGAAGTTTCCGAGTGATTTTGACATCTTGCGGTTGTCAATGTTCAGGAATGCATTGTGCATCCAGTATCTTGCAAATTCTTTACCGTTAGCGGCTTCACTCTGTGCGATTTCATTTTCATGATGTGGGAATATCAGATCTTCTCCACCTGCATGGATATCAATCTGTTCGCCAAGATATTTCCTCGACATCACAGAACACTCAATATGCCATCCCGGACGTCCATCTGACCAAGGTGACTTCCAGAAAGGTTCTCCTTCTTTTTTCGGCTTCCAGAGTACGAAATCCAGCGGATCTTCTTTTTCATCCTCACCGCTTACCAGAAGAGAACGTCCACCGGAACGGAGATCATCCAGATTCTTGTGGGATAATTTTCCATAGTCTTTAAACTTTCTTGTGCTGAAATAAACGGTTCCGTTTTTCTCGTAAGCGTAACCTTTTTCAATCAGCTCGGAAATCATCTCCACCATGCCGCAGATTTCTTCTGTTGCAAGCGGATGCTTGGTTGCAGGCTTTACATTCATTCCTGCCATATCCTTTTTGCACTCTGCAATATAGCGCTGTGAAATTTCCTGCGCGGATACCTGCTCTTCGATTGCCTTTTTGATGATCTTGTCATCAACATCCGTGAAGTTCGATACATAATTGACATCGTATCCTTTGTATTCAAAATAACGGCGGACGGTATCAAATACGATCATCGGTCTTGCATTACCGATATGGATGTAATTGTATACGGTTGGTCCGCAGACATACATTCTTACCTTTCCTTCTTCCAGAGGAACGAATTCTTCTTTCTTTTTCGTAAGTGTGTTAAATACTTTCATAAAGCTACTCCTTCTTTTTTCTATGCTTCCTCGATTATTTTTTCTTTCGCGAGTTTTTCTTTTAATGCTTTCAGTTCTTTCTTCAGACGGATATTGTCAGTCTGAAGCTGACGGATATCATTCAATACCGGATCTGGCAGATGGATCTGATCCAGGTCAGCGCTCGGAACTTTCTGGTCACCCATGCGTACAATTCTTCCCGGGACACCAACAACGGTACAGTTCGGAGGTACTTCCTCAATAACAACAGATCCTGCTCCGATCTTGGAATTCTTTCCAATCGTAAAGGAACCGATGACTTTCGCACCGGCACTGACCATGACGTTGTCTTCCAGCGTTGGATGGCGCTTGCCCTGCTCTTTTCCTGTACCACCCAGGGTTACTCCCTGATACAGTGTAATATTATCGCCCAGGATTGCAGTCTCGCCGATAATAACGCCACTTCCATGGTCGATAAAAAGCCCTTTTCCAATGGTTGCTCCCGGATGGATCTCAATTCCTGTCTTTCTGACACCACGCTGTGACACCCACCGTGCCAGAAAATAATGTTTTTTCAGATACAACTTATGTGCGATCCTGTAATGAAGCATTACCTTAAAGCTTGGATACAGAAATACTTCTATATCCGATTTGATTGCCGGATCTCGTTCTTTTACTACTTGGATTTCTTCTTTGATATAGGAAATAACTCCCATTTCATTCACCTCTGATTTGGAATTTCCTGTGAAACTATGAGAAACACGCTCCGCGAGTTTCTCAAGTTATCGCGGCAGTCGCCAAGGTCTCGTGCAAGCACGGACTTTGGCTCGTTGCTCGCGTAAATAAAAAACTCCGTCTCATAAAGAGACGAAGTTTCCGCGGTTCCACCCTAAATTAAAAGCAGCACTCCTGCTTTTCTCTCACGGCCTGTAACGTCTGCCACACGTACCCGGCTACTTGTAAAATCTTCACTTTCACGTTCGCCTGGTCAACTCCCGAATGCACTTCATCATTCCTGCTCCTGGATCTGCTTTCAGCCGATGACAGATCCTCTCTGATGGAACTCTGAGGATAACTACTCTTTTCGTTCTCCGTCTTTTCAGTTTTATTCATATCTAGTACATATAGTATGCGATTTTTTCTTTTTTGTCAACCGCTTATCAGACAATCTCGTTGATAAAAACAGGAGAAAACGGCATCAGTTTACTGATTTCTTCTTTGAATTCTGCTGAAAAAATCTCCTTTTCTTCCTCTTCAATCCTTTCCAGCTCTTTATAGCCAAATACGATCGATGTAAGCGCATCAACACTAATCTTCTGCACAGCATCATCTTTGCCGGTGTGCGCTGTCCTTGTCCGAACTACAAGATGTTCTTCATTGCCTTTTAGCATAAACAGACGGTTATTCTCCCGGATAACCGGATCATACAGAACAAACTCCAGATCCATCTCTTCTCTGCACACCATCGAAGACAGAAGACTTTCTATATTCAAAAGCCGTGCCATGATCAACGGTTTTTTCTTTTCTTCTTTTTTGAGGATGACTCCTGCCTTATCAAAAACATCTTCATATCCTTTTCGGATCAATGGCTCTCTTACTGCAAGCCCATCTTCTTCATCAAAAACAAGGATTCCTCGCATCTCTCCATCCTGCTCTGCGATCAGGATTCCGCCTTTTTCACTTTCCTGTTCCTTCAAAAGGCGCATATAATAAGCTGCATCCCGTTTGGTATATACCTGTATTTTCTGTTTTTCCAGAACTTCTTCCGCAAAATCCCCCAGCTTTTTACAGTCTTTTCCCTCTGCCTTTCTGAGTGTCACGCCGGAATCGTTCTGTAATTCCACGATCTTCTGTATTGTCAGTTCTTCCCCGTCTGTTCCTTTTACACTCCACACATCGGCTGCATAGATAAACCGGTAATTATGTGGATAATAAATTTTCTCACTTGCGGGCATCAGGAAAAAGAATGGCATTTTTTGCTGATACAGATCTCTTGCTGTCTTGCTTAATAATTCCGCCATATAACCTCTGTGCCGGTAAAGCGGCTCTGTTGCAACTGCAACAATGTATCTGCTCTCTATTGCCTTTTTCCCCATCTGTATTACATAAGGATTCAGCTGCATCATCGCCCGGATATCGTGATCCGTCTCGATCACATAGATTTCGTTATTCTTCGTCTTTTCTGTGTAATAATAGTCCAGAAATTCTTTTGTATCTTCTGTAAATACTTGTTCCCACAGTGTTCTTGTAAGCCCACGCTCTTCCGGCTTCAGTTTTTTCAGTATCTTCATTTTACTTTTTCGCCGTACCTTTCCATTCAGACTTGATCTACATCTGTCTTGCTGCACAACCTCCACAGCCTGCGCAGCCACCTGCAGGTACTGCTACGTCTACACTGCTGAAATTAGTCAGCTTTTCGATTGCACAGATTGCCTGGGAAGAAATTCCTTCCCCACTTCCGGTAAATCCAAGACCTTCTTCCGTCGTCGCCTTGACATTTACCTGATCCTTTTCAATATGCAGTGCTTCTGCAATATTCTTTTCCATCTGCTCGATGTGCGGGCGCATCTTCGGTTTCTGCGCAATGATCGTCGCGTCAATATTTTCAATCACATACATATGATCATCCAGAAGCTTTCCTACATGCTCCAGAAGCTTAATACTGGAAATTCCTTTGTATGCTGGATCTGTATCCGGGAAGTGCTTTCCGATATCTCCAAGTGATGCCGCTCCAAGCAGGGCATCCATGATCGCATGCAGAAGTACGTCTGCATCCGAATGTCCAAGAAGCCCCTTTTCGTATGGTATCTCCACTCCGCCAAGAATCAGTTTTCTTCCTTCCGTCAGTTTATGAACATCATATCCCATTCCAACTCGCATTTTCTATTCTTTTTCCTCCTGTTTTTCATCTGATGAATCAGTTTCTTCTGATATCTTCTCTTCACCAGACTTTTCTTCATCCTCATTGTCTTCCTGTTTTTCATCTGATGATAGTTCTGATTCAGACTCTGCATTTTTTTCTTCTGAACTCTGTGCTTTTCCAAGATCAACTTCTACTTTTTTCTCTGTCTTATCAGATTCCTTTGTACCTGCTCCCACCTGAACATCTACAACACCTTTTCCTGTCACAGATTCCTTTTCTGTTTCTTCGCTTTCCTCGGCATCCGTATCGGAATTCTCCTCTGTTTCTGCTTCCGTAGCTTGGATCTCTGCCTTTGTCGCCTTTACGATAATTCTGATATTATGAACAATCGTAGCCAGTCCGAATATTGCAAAAAATACTCCCGCCAGAATAAACAAAATCTGGTTCTTCGGTTCCCCGGCTATCGTCTCACGCACCAGAGATACGCCGGTATACACCAGATACGCTCCAACCGCCGCCATGATCACCTGCTTTGATTTTGATGTCATATGATAGTCCTCCATTTTGTCGTAATTTAGTTGTATTTTATCACATATTGGAGAAATTGACTACTTATCAGAAAGCGCAAGTTTTCATTTTCTCCGCAATATTTTATTTTCGATTCTCCGTTCCCCAAATACAAAGCTGGTCCAAAACCACCATCAGAGATTTTCCACGCTCTGTCAGAGAATACTCCACCTTCGGCGGAATCTGCGGATACGCTTCCCTGTGGATCAATTCATCTTTCTCTAATTCCTTCAGATTCTGACTTAACGTCTTATCCGAAATCTTCCCCAGATAACGCTGCAGCTCGTTAAACCTGACCGGCTGATATTCCATCAGACCGTAGAGAATGATCATCTTATATTTACCAGAAATCAAAGACAAGGTATAACTAAACCCCGTCTCTTCAAAATCTGCATTTTCAATATAATCTCTCATTTTACACTCTTTCATTCTTTATCTACACTTCCTTTCAGGTAAGTACCTAACCTAAAAGATGGTACTTGTTATTTCTTCACATCTTTATATAATTATAAATAGGAGCTCTTAAAAAAGCAATCGAATCATAGTACGGAGGTATGAAAATGAAAAAAGATTTAGGTGTCGTTCCTGCAGTTTATCCTATGCCGGTGCTGATGGTAGCTGCATATGACGCAAATGAAAAAGTAAACGTAATGAATGTTGCCTGGGGACAGATCTGCGATATGGATAAGATCATCCTTTTCATCGGAGAAGGCAAAAAGACCTGGTTAAATATCAAGGAAAGCAAGGCATTCACTGTAGCACTTGCTGACGAAGCGCATGTAGACGTGGCAGATTTCTTCGGAATCGCTTCCGGCAATAAAATCGATGACAAATTTGAGCGTACCGGATATCACGCTGTAAAAAGTGATAAGGTACACGCTCCGATCATCGAAGAATTTCCTGTTGTAATGGAGTGTGAGCTTTTGGAATTCGTCGATACGGAGCACATCTCAGGAATCGTTGGCAAAATCGTCAATGTAAAAGCTGAGGAATCTGTTCTCTCCGAAAATGGAAAGGTAGATCCGAAAAAACTGCAGGCTCTGATGTTTGATCAGTTCCAAAGTGGATACTATTCTACCGGAGAGCGCGTTGCTACCGCCTGGAAAGCCGGAGCGGGATTGATGAATAAATAATTTCACCTAAAAAGAGGACATCTCACTTTTTCTCAAAGTGATGTCCTCTTTTCTTATTTCATCTATACATACAAACAGGTATTTATACCACTTCAATCACAGCTTCTCCGCGGGAATGTTCTCCTTCTGCTTCCACACGGATTGTTCCGGTTTCTGGCGCATAGACGACCGCCTGTGCCCTTCCATAATATGTCGTAAATTTTCCTGTATCATAAGCCTCTGTGGTACATGGATCTGCACTTCCAAATCCCAGAAGCACGCCTCCCTTTACCCTGCAGGTCAGCTGCTCATCAGCTGCCGACTCTACCACGCCATTTGCGCCTTTGACAGAGATATCCACATAGACAATATCTCCTGCTTTCACCTGCTTCTCTTCCGGGCAAACCGAAATCCGCTTTTCCCCCTCTGCCGAAAGGAGTCTGCTTCTTCCGATTTCTTTTCCCTGCGCGTCGTATTGGATGGCACATAAGCTTCCGGACTTATATTTTACAGAGAGCAATGCCTTACACTGCTTCAGCTTCTTTTTGCCGATCAGTTTGTTATTCAGATACAATTTTACCGTCGCACCGTTTCCGTAAACCTCTACGATCGTCTTATTCCCTTCACAGCCTGACCAGGACCAGCTTTCTATCGCATTCGTCCCTCTCCAGACCGACTTGCTGACACGTACTCCCGGATGATTTGCCGGTCTGACTCCGATGACTGGTTTACTATTTTTCTCCCAGACGACTGCCGCATACCGACATGAAGCATCTGGATTTCCAAGAATATCGATCACCCCGGCACCTCCGAGCAGCCACGGATACGGACGGTTAAACGGCATACCTCCGGTATAGCTCCACGCTCCGATTCCTGCTTCACCAAGATAATCCCATGCTGTCCACATAAAATCACCGATCAGATACGGATATTTTTTTACCATTTTCCAGTTTTTCCAGATATCCTGTGGAAAAGTCTCGCTTCCAAACACAATTCTCTCCGGATGTGCTTTCCCTTCCAGCGGATATCTTCCGGAGCCGTAATTATAACCTGCTATATCCAGACGATCCAGGAACGGACTGGAGATCGCATCCACCTTTTTTGAATTTCCGCCCTTATTCATGCCGCTTCCGATAAACGAAGCCATAATATTAAACGCCAGGCTGTTATTGCTTTCTTTCTTTTGTTCTTTGGATGAGGATGTCGTATTTGTCTCGCCATCCTGATAAATCCCCTGCTCCTTTGCAGCTCTGCCCGTCACCATCAGATTGGTTCCACAGGTAACCGGACGAGTATGGTCATGACTGTGTATGCATTCTATCATAGCACTTCCAACCTGAAGTCCCTTCTTTTCACAAGGTTCTGCAACCTCATTTCCGATCGAATACAGAATGACCGAAGGATGATTATAATCTCTCTCGACCATGGCAGTCGTATCCGCTTCCCACCATGCTTCAAAATCACATCCATAATCATATTTATTTTTTCGGTTGTACCAGGTATCAAAGGTTTCATCCATAACATACATTCCCAGTTCATCACACGCTCTCAGCATTGCTTCACTGGCAGGATTATGAGAGCTTCGGATGGCATTAAATCCGGCTTCTTTCATGATCTTCACACGTCTTCTCTCACTTTTTTCCCAGCTTGCCGCTCCCAGGATCCCATTGTCATGATGGACACAGCCGCCTCTCAGAAGCGTCGCTTTTCCATTTACAAAAAATCCCTTCGTACTCCAGGAAAGCTTACGGATACCAAACCTCTCTTCTGCTGTATCCAGTATTTTTTCGTCCTCTTCAAGTATGATCTTAGCAAGATAAAGATTCGGAGATTCCTCATCCCAGAGCCTTGCCTCTGGCAGCTCGATCTCTGCTACAGCAGTCGCTTTTTCATTCCCTGATTGCGCAGCATTTACCTTTACAAACTTTTCTGCTATGGTAGTTTCTCCGTCCTGTATCTGCATACGGACACCATATTCTTTCGCACTGTCAATTCCTTCCAGCTTTCCTTCTATCCTTATCTTTGCCGGTTTGCAGGACAGCGTCGTGATTTTTACCCCTTGATAACTAATATGTGTCCTCTCAGACAGATACAGATTCACCGGACGGTAAATTCCGCTTCCTGTATACCACCGGCTGTTCGGAAGCTTCGAGTTATCTGCAATTACAGTCAGAAGATTCTCCTCCCCATAGTTCGCATTCTCATCTAATCGTACCAGAAACGGAACATAACCATACGGTCTTTCATAAAGCTTTTTCCCATTCAGAAAGACCTCTGCGTTTTTGTATACGCCCTCAAACTCTACCGCCAGATATTTCTCCTTCCACTCTGCCGGAATAAAGAATTTTTTCTCATAGGTATATATCCCTCCCGGAAAATATCCGTGCGCACTGCCCCCTGCTGCATCTGCAGTTCTCTTTTCATGGATCATCGCATCATGCGGCACGATCACAGACGTCCCATTACATGTCCAGTTTTCAGTAAATGCTGCTTTTTTCATTATTTCACCCCGTTTGTTAATCTACGATATTACTCTTGGCATAAAAGCCTCTTGTTTTTCCATCAATCACTGCAGTATCTGTGATCACAAATTTTCCGGTGAGCTGTATCTCTTCCGATGAACCACCCACTCCAACCGTGATTTCTCCGGCTTCCACGATCCACTGCATATGCGAATCTAAAAATGCCGTCTGATCGGTATTCATATCTTTTATTCTGCTCTGCCATACCCTTCAAACTCTCATCTGACATTATTTTTCATTTACCAGCTTCTGGTTTTCTTCCACAACTTTCTGTAGCCAGCACATCACAACCAGAAGAACAGTGACGATCAACGGCAGCGCGCCATAAATAAATTTAATTGCTGAGATTACACCTGCACTCATAATATCTGAAGTTCCCACATAACCTGCAGCGGCAAGAATCCAGCCAACTGCCGCAGAACCAATTCCGCTTCCCAGCTTCATACCGAGGGACGAACAGCTGAACATCATACCTTCGACCTGTACATTCTTTTTCAGATATACATTTTTTGCGACCTCTGCTACCAGGGCATTCAGACTTCCCATAAGCGGCGCCATCGTAACTGCTTTTAAAAACATAAGTACAACAATTCCGGTAAAATTAACCATATAAGAAGCAATCATTACTCCGACTGACAAAACCGCAGTTATGATGTAGGAAACCAGGTTCACCTTATACATTCCGTATTTTTTCACAAGAGACGGATTAAAGATCAGTCCTACGATCATTACCATAGAAGACATAGAAACCACTCCCAAAAGCGCCGGATTTCCCATAATATATTTGAAGTAATAGGTTCCGGATGTCGTTCCGATTCCTGTATTAATATAAGACAGAATATAAATAGCAAGCATGATCAGATAATATTTATTCGTGATAATAATTTTAAGCAGTTCCAAAAATGATTTCTTTTCTGCTCTCTTTATTTCCCCATTCGAAGACATCTTTACCTCAAATTCTTCCTCCGGAATTTCTTTGCAGACCAGACTTGCAATTGAACTGAAAGCAAACATGATAATCATGTAAATAATAGCAACCATTCTCCATCCTGCTGCACCGCCTCCAAAGTTATCCACCAGAATTACCGTCATAGCAGAAACTATAATAGAAGCTACTACTGCAAACGCACAACGGAATGATCCAAGCGATACTCTTTCTGCATCATTTTTTGTGATTCTGGCAGACATTGTTGCATATGCAATATTATTTGCCGTATAAAATACTGCATTTGACAAAGTATAAAATACAAAGAAATATGCATATTGTGCTGTTATTCCAAAGCTCTCCGGAATGCAGAACAATAAAATCGTTGAAATTGCAAGCGGTATTGCCGAAAAGAACATCCACGGTCTTGCCTTTCCCATTTTGCTGTGTGTCTTATCGATCAGACTGCCGAAAAAGACATCAGTAACCCCATCCAGCAGTTTACTCACCATCATAAGCGTTCCTACAACGCCTGCATTTAATCCGACAGAATCTGTCAGATACAGCATCATAAACGATGAAACCAGCATATAAAAGAAATTCGATCCAAAGTCCCCCGAACCATATGCTATTTTCTTTGGAACTGATAAATATTTTTTGTTTGCTTCATTCTCCATCCGTATCTCTCTCCTTTTTTTCATGATCATTTCAGTTTTCTCTTCTACAAAAGATTTCCGGAATACACTTTTATAGTTATGCAATCAAAATTGGTTCACTGAACCAATTATTGATATGCTTGGCAATAAAAAACATCCATTGGATACGATTATCATAACCGTATCCAATGGATGTTTCTGTCATATATGTTGCTTTTTTATCATTTATGTCTGTTTGCTTAAAAAATGTATATTTTTATTCTGTTTCCGATATTCGGACGGAGAAATCCCGTTTTTCTTTTTAAACTCTCTGCCAAAATGACTCTGTGATGAAAAACACAGATAATCTGCAATGTAAGAAATCGAAGCCTCAGAATATTTCAGCATATTCTCAGCCGCTCGGATTCGTATCAGAATGCTATACTGTGAAATGCTCATCCCAACCTGTTCGGAAAATTTTCCGGACAAATAGGTTCTGTTTACCCCTATCTGTTTTGCCAGTTCTTCCACCGTGATTCTTTTATGGAAATTTTGTGTCAGATAATCCTTGCACTGTTCGACATAATTTGAATTTTTCTTCTCTTTCTTCCGTTCCTGAACCATTTTCACATAGGTTCGCTGTATCTCAGAAGAGAGCTGATACATCTCTTTCTGTGTTTTACACTTTTCCAGCCTTTGATAAAACACATCGCTCACCGCATAAGCTTCTGTCGGCGATACGCCTCCTTCCATTGCTGCCCGTGAGATCAACGCAAGTCCTGCCGCAACCATATACTCCGCCTGCTTAAGGCCTCCCTCAGCCAGCTTTCCAATTTCATCATACAGATGCAGCTTGTCATACATCGGACCTTTGAAATAATCACTATCTCCTCTTTTTATCGCATCGTAGTATTTTTTTTCATATTCATATGTTACATGCTTTCGTTCATTTTCTGAAGAATCAAATTTATAGTTAACCAGTTCCCCTTCTATTTCGCTTTTCTTACCTGTTTCAATCCGACTTAATTCCATCAGCTCTGCTTCACTTATTTCAAGACCACACAGAGAAAAAAGAGACATAGACAAAATACCGGCAAGTTTCATGATCGACATTCTGGGGATATTCAATTTACGCTGCGAAAGCTGATGTCTGCGCCTGTAATGATACAGTCCGCTTTTTTCTTCCTTATCCGTCGCCAGACTCACCGGTCCTCCGATATAAAAATTGTTCTCTGCATCAGAAAATGCCATGTAAACCACCCAGCCGTCTTCTATCGTAAGGACAGGCGCCCTTTTTTCTTCATACATCTTACGCAGATTTTCTTCTAAATACGGATCTGTCAAGAACGGATCCTCTTCATTTTCTCCGATGCCGATAACTTCCGGTATATCTTTCTCGGCATAATAAATGTGCGAGGAAATCTTACTATTTACATAGAGTCTCTCCGCCCAGAATCGTGTCTTATCCATCTTCCTTACTCCATCACTTCATTTCTCATATAGTAAAAAAGAAGCCCCACACAAGGACTCCTTCTTCAAGTAGCGGGAACTGGATTTGAACCAGCGACACCGCGGGTATGAACCGCGTGCTCTAGCCAACTGAGCTATCCCGCCATATTCAATTATGCAACTTTCATTGCAATGGGACCAATAGGGCTCGAACCTATGACCCTCTGCTTGTAAGGCAGATGCTCTCCCAGCTGAGCTATGATCCCATATGTTTGTCCGTCTCACAACCGACTTTGTTATTATACAATTATAATCACTGAAATGTCAACTGTTTTTTTACTTTTTTTGACACTTTTTTTAACAGATTTTTACCCTTCCTAAGCAAAAGCCCCCGGAATTTACTTCCGGGGACTTTTGGTTTATATTTTTACATAGAGGATATGTCTTATACAATTCCCTGAGCCTGCATTGCGTCTACAACTTTTTCAAATCCGGCAATGTTAGCACCTACTACATAGTTTCCTTCTGCTCCGTAACGTTTTGCTGCGTCTGCTGCGTTGTGGCAGATATTTACCATGATGTTCTGAAGTTTTGCATCAACTTCTTCGAATGTCCAGCTGAGACGTTCGCTGTTCTGTGACATCTCAAGTGCTGATGTGGCAACACCACCTGCATTAGAAGCTTTACCAGGTGCAAATAATACACCGTTCTCCTGCAGATACTGTGTAGCTTCCAGTGTGGTAGGCATGTTAGCTCCTTCTGCTACTGCGAAGCATCCGTTTGCAACAAGCTGTTTTGCATCTTCCAGATGAAGTTCGTTCTGTGTTGCACAAGGAAGAGCGACATCAACTTTTACTGACCATACACCGCGTCCTTCATGATATTCTGAATTTGGACGGTAGTTCTTGTATTCTGTAAGTCTTGCTCTCTTCACTTCTTTGATTTCTTTCAGTGCTGCAACATCGATTCCTTCCGGATCATAAACCCATCCTGTAGAATCGCTGCATGTTACAACTTTGGCACCCATCTGCTGTGCTTTTTCGATTGCGTAGATTGCAACGTTACCTGCTCCGGAAACAGCAACTGTCTTGCCAGCGATGTCTTTTCCTGCAAGTTTGAGCATCTCGCGTGTGAAATACAGAAGTCCGTATCCTGTAGCTTCTGTACGTGCAAGGGATCCACCATAGCTGAGTCCTTTACCTGTCAGAACACCTTCTGATAATCCACGGATTCTCTTGTACTGTCCGTACATATATCCGATCTCTCTTGCACCTGTTCCGATATCTCCGGCTGGTACATCTGTGTCTGCTCCGATATATTTGCAAAGCTCTGTCATAAAGCTCTGGCAGAATGCCATAACTTCACGATCTGATTTTCCTTTCGGATCGAAGTCTGATCCACCTTTTCCTCCACCGATCGGAAGTCCTGTCAGAGAGTTTTTGAAGATCTGTTCAAATCCAAGGAATTTGATAATTCCGATATTTACTGAAGGATGGAGACGTAATCCTCCTTTGTATGGTCCAATTGCACTGTTAAACTGTACACGGTATCCTGTATTAACCTGAACCTGACCTTTATCATCTACCCACGGTACGCGGAATTTGATCTGTCTTTCCGGCTCAACGAGTCTTTCAAGAAGAGCGTCTCTTCTGTATTCTTCTTCATGAGCTTCTACAACTGCACGAAGAGATTCCAGAACCTCTTTTACTGCCTGATGAAATTCTGGTTCATCTGGGTTTTTCTTTACTACAAGTTCAATTACTTCATCAACATAAGACATACTACTCAATACCTCCTGAATGTTCTTTTACAAAAATGTGACTTTGCACACTTCTTTGCTAAAAAAAGAGGGACAAACAAATGTCTGTCCCTCCGGAACACCTTTGTTCTTTAACAGAGTAAAGCATTCAGGCGCCTGTGTCAAGATTTTTTTGCATATTTTTCAATTTTTATGAATTTCCACTACATTTTTTTTCAAATACAGCTGATTTTCATTTTTTTTCTTGATACTTCTTCTCTTTTTTGCAAGTTTGTGTCGACAATCTTGCATTTTCGTCTCATTCGAAGCATTTTATTCCAGATTTCCCGTCTTATTTGAAATATTTCACACCGGATTCAAAGATCTTCATATCCTGCTCACCATAAATATTGATTGCCACGGAATCTGCACGACGTTCTGAATGTGCCATCTTACCAAGCACACGGCCATCCGGACTTGTGATACCTTCAATTGCGCGATAAGAGCCATTGACGTTCCATTCTTCGTCCATAGATACATTTCCGTCAAGGTCACAGTACTGTGTTGCAACCTGTCCGTTTGCAAAGAGCTTGTCAAGCCATTCTTCACTTGCAACAAAACGTCCCTCTCCGTGGGATGCCGGATTGGTATAAACTCCGCCAAGCTCTGCTCCCTGCAGCCATGGTGACTTGTTGGTAACAACTTTCGTGTAAACCATCTTGGAAATATGGCGTCCGATGGTATTGTAGGTCAGTGTCGGAGAATCCGGTGTCTGTCCCACAACTTCTCCGTAAGGAACCAGACCAAGTTTAACCAGTGTCTGGAATCCGTTACAGATACCAAGTACAAGACCATCTCTTTCATTCAGAAGTTTTTCTACTGCTTCTTTGAGTTTTGCATTCTGGAATGCAGTTGCAAAGAATTTTGCAGAACCATCCGGTTCGTCACCGGCTGAGAATCCACCCGGGAACATGATGATCTGAGATTTTGCAATTTCTTTTTCAAATGTATTCACAGAATCTACGATATCTGCTGCATCCATGTTACGGAATACTTTTGTGATGACCTTTGCACCTGCTCTTTCAAATGCTTTTGCACTGTCATATTCGCAGTTTGTTCCTGGGAATACCGGGATAAATACGGTCGGCTGTGCAATCTTGTGTCCGCAGATTACAATGTCTTTTGTATCATACAGCGGAGATTCTACCTTTTCGTCAGAAGCTTCGTCAGATACCGTACGGAATACCTGTTCCAGAGTTCCTGTCCATGCATCTTCTGCTTCTTTCAGTGTGATTTCTGTATCTCCAAATGCGAATTTCGCATCATCTGTCACTTCACCGATCACAGTGTAAGAAATGGAGAGTTCTCCAACCTTGTCTGCCGGAACTTCTGCTACGATGTCACCGAATGCAGGTGCAAAAAGTTCTCTTGCATCCATGCTGTGTTCGATCTTCACACCCATTCCGTTACCGAATGCCATCTTACTGACAGCTGCGATCACTCCATGGCGGTCAAGTGCGTAAGCCGATACAATCTTTCCGTTGTGGATATCATCAGCGAACTTACCGTACTGATCCATTACCTGTTCATATACCGGAAGCTCATATTCATCTTTTTCAATCTTCATCCATACAAGTTTATTACCTGCTTTTTTCAGTTCCGGAGTAATGATATCTCCTTCTTTGGCAATGTCAACTGCAAAGGATACCAGTGTCGGCGGTACATCGATATGTTCAAATGTTCCGGACATGCTGTCCTTTCCTCCGATTGACGGAAGTCCGTAAGCAATCTGTGCCTTATATGCACCAAGCAGTGCTGCAAATGGCTGACTCCATCTTTCCGGATCCTCTGTCATTCTGCGGAAATATTCCTGGAATGTAAAACGGATCTTGCTGTAATCTCCACCACAAGCCACGATCTTAGCCATAGACTCTGTGACAGCATAGACAGCTCCGTGATACGGACTCCAGCTTGACAGATACGGATCAAATCCATAACTCATCATCGTAACGGTATCGCATTTACCATGCATAACCGGAAGCTTTGCAACCATACTCTGCGTCTCTGTCATCTGGTATTTTCCACCGTGAGGCATGAAAACCGAGCCTGCTCCGATGGATCCGTCGAACATCTCAACCAGACCTTTCTGCGAGCATACATTCAGATCTTTCAGAGTATCCAGCCATTTTTCTTTTACATCGCCAACCTCGACCTGTTTCTTAAGGATGGTATCTTCTCTTGAAGGAATATCAACTTTAACCGTTGTCTCCTGGTGTGCACCGTTGGTGTTCAGGAAGGCACGGGAAATATTTACAATCTCTTTTCCTCTCCATGAAAGAACAAGTCTCGGATCTTCGGTAACAACTGCAACCTTTACCGCCTCCAGATTCTCTTCTTTTGCATAGCCAAGGAATTCATCTACATCCTTCGGATCTACCACAACAGCCATACGCTCCTGGGATTCAGAAATTGCAATCTCTGTTCCATCAAGACCTGCATATTTTTTCGGTACTTTGTCCAGATTGATCTGAAGACCATCTGCAAGTTCTCCGATTGCAACAGATACTCCGCCTGCTCCGAAGTCATTACACTTCTTGATCAGCTTGCTGACTTCTTCTCTGCGGAACATTCTCTGGATTTTACGTTCGGTCGGCGCATTACCCTTCTGAACCTCAGCTCCACATGTCTCGATGGATTCTTCGGTATGAACTTTGGAAGAACCGGTTGCTCCACCACAGCCATCACGTCCGGTACGTCCGCCAAGAAGAATGATGATATCTCCCGGATCCGAATTTTCACGGATAACTGCACGTCTCGGAGCAGCACCCATAACCGCACCGATCTCCATTCTCTTTGCCACATAATCCGGATGATAGATCTCTTTTACCAGTCCGGTTGCAAGTCCGATCTGATTACCATATGAGCTGTATCCATGTGCTGCACTACGCACCAGTTTCTTCTGCGGCAGTTTTCCTTTCATCGTCTCTTTTACAGATACGGTCGGATCTGCTGCACCTGTTACACGCATTGCCTGGTATACATAAGTACGTCCTGACAGCGGGTCACGGATTGCTCCACCAAGGCAGGTAGCTGCACCACCAAATGGTTCGATCTCGGTCGGATGGTTGTGCGTCTCGTTCTTGAAGTTGACAAGCCACTCTTCTTCCACACCATCTACTTCAACCGGGACAACGATACTGCAGGCATTGATCTCATCGGATTCTTCCTGATCCTGAAGTTTGCCTTCTTTTTTCAGCTTCCGCATTGCCATCAATGCAAGATCCATCAGGCATACAAATTTGTCTTCGCGTCCTTTAAAGATCTCACTGTGTGTCTGAAGGTATTCTTTATAAGTATCTTCCATCGGCTTTCTGTAATCGCCATCACCGAAGGATACTTCTGTAAGTTCTGTTGAGAATGTAGTATGACGGCAGTGGTCAGACCAGTAAGTATCCAGAACACGGATCTCTGTCATAGATGGATCTCTGTGTTCCTCCCCTTTGAAATAATTCTGGATGTGCTGGAAATCCTTGAATGTCATAGCAAGTCCAAGAGAACTGTATAACTCTTTCAGTTCCGCTTCCGGCATATCTTTGAATCCGTCAAAAATCTTTACATCTGCAGGTTCCTCGAATTTCGTAACCAGTGTCTCCGGTTTTTCAAGTCCTGTCTCTCTGGAATCCACCGGATTGATGCAGTGTGCCTTGATAGCTTCCATCTCTTCTTCGCTGATCTCACCTTCGATCACATAAGTGGTCGCTGTCTTGATAACCGGCAGCTCATCCTCTTTGATAAACTGTACGCACTGAACAGCAGAATCTGCTCTCTGGTCAAACTGTCCAGGAAGAAATTCTACAGAAAAAATGTGGTCACTTTCTTCGCGCGGGAAGTCCTCTCTGTAAAGCACATCTACCGGTGGTTCTGCAAACACACCGTTGCATGCTCTTTCAAATGTTGCATCAGAAAGATTTTCCACATCATAGCGGATCAGTACACGTACATTCTTCACCGTCTTAATTCCAAGATAACTCTTTACCTCATGGCGAAGTTCTTTAGCCTGTACTGCAAATTCTGGTTTTTTCTCCACATATACACGTTTTACGCCCATAATTTCCTCCATTAGCTTTGGTAGTAATATTGAAACCGCATGCCTTGATCCGGCATAACGGCAGTTTCCTCGATTTTTATTTTACCACATCACCTTTTATAAGTACAATAAATATAACTAAATCTTTTTATAAGTATATCTTATTTATTACAATTAACGTGAACCGCATCTCTTATTTATCTTTTTCTGAACAATACTGCAGACAAAAGATACGATTAAAAACACAGCAAAAATACTTCCGATCCTCATCACCATATCATAGAAAAAGCCCTCCGGTAGCATCCGGATCATATAGTCTTCTGCCGGATCAAGGATCCATAAGTTATTGTTAAAGAAAATATGATGAAAGATCACGAAATATTTGTTAAAGTCTCTTGAGAACAGAAATCCTGCCACCGCGGTAAGTGCCAGAAATACCGCCAGCACCCGCTGATACATCTGCGGGATCAGTCTCTTCCAGTCTGCTTTCATAAGCACAAGTGCCGCCATTGAAAAAAGCAGTACGATGATTGCTCCCCGCCGGATTGCAAGTCCGCCAAGAAAAAGCCCCTGCACATCTGCCATATGAAGCCGGTCCTTCTCATTGAAAAAATCCTGTATATTTCCTTCCACTTCCGTCTCAATACTCAGTTTCTTCTCGTTGCCCCGCAAATAAGACATCATGAATTTTGTCACCTTCATAATATCCGGCATCTCCATATAAAGTTCATCCGCTACCTTATATTTTTCATATTCTTTTTCATAAAAATTCCAGTCTCCGTATGCACCGATCTCAAAACTGCTGATCAGCAGGATCACGATCAGTGAAATACTCGGCAAAATCGCCAGGATTTTATGCAGCCATTTCTTTTTTGCCATCCTTTTTCTCCTTCTCTTTTTTGTCTATAGTTTAGCAACCCTGCCTTCATTTGTCAAAAATGGTTTTCTCTTGAAATTTTATTTTTTATCACTTATAATACTAATAGGTTTTATAAGGAGGACTAATAATGGATATCAACTATGAATTATATAAAGTATTTTATTATGTTGCAGACACACTCAGCTTTTCTGAGGCTTCCAAGCAGCTCTTTATTTCACAGTCCGCTGTCAGCCAGTCCATTAAAGCACTGGAAAAGAAACTGGATCAGGTTCTTTTCATCCGAAGCACAAAAAAAGTTCAGCTCACCCCGGAAGGCGAGATCCTTCTGCGTCATATCGAACCGGCGATCAATCTGATCAAGCGCGGGGAATCCCAGATCATGGAAACAGCCTCTACCGGCGGTCAGATCCGCATCGGTGCCAGCGACACCATCTGCCGGTATTTTCTGGTTCCTTATCTGGAACGTTTCCACAAAGCTTTCCCTAACGCACATATAAAAGTGACCAATGCCACTTCGATCAAGTGTACGGAACTTCTGGAGAACGGTCAGGTAGATCTCATTGTCGCTAACTATCCGAACGTTTACCTTGGCAGTCTTGCCTCCTTCCGAAAGATCCGTGATTTTCACGATGTCTTTATCGCAAACCAGTCCTTTGCGGAACTGCAGGGGAAAAAGCTTTCCCTCAAAGAACTGCAGCGTTATCCGATCATCATGCTGGACAGAAAAAGTACAACCAGTGAATTTCTGCATTCTCTCTTCCAGCAGCATCAGTTGGATCTGGTTCCTGAAATCGAGCTGAGCAGCAACGATCTTCTGATCGATCTCGCACGGATCGGACTTGGCATCGCTTTTATTCCGGACTACTGTGTACCAAAGAATTCCGACCAACTCTTTGTCGTCCAGACCGAAGAACAACTTCCAAAGCGTCAGCTGGTTGCCGCATGGAACGGACATGTTCCGGTTTCCCGCGCGACACAGGCATTTCTGGATTACTTTAATGCATAAAAAGTTTCTTAATTATCCGTCTGTTTTTCCCAGAACAGACGGATTTTTTCTTCCACAATGTCTAACCGGCATCTTTCACAGTCCGCCCATTCTTTCGGGAAAATCTCTTTCCCCTTCTCCCTCTGAAAACGCTCATCCAGAAGAAGTATCACTCCGCGGTCATCCTCTGTGCGGATCACCCTTCCTGCCGCCTGCAAAACCTTGTTCATCCCCGGATACCGGTAAGCATAGTCAAACCCGTAAAGTCCCTTCTGGTCAAAATAGCTTTTCAGGATTTCCCGCTCATTGCACACCTGCGGCAGCCCTGTTCCGATGATCAGTGTCCCGATCAGCTTCTCATTTGTCAGATCGATTCCTTCTGAGAAAATCCCGCCAAGAACTCCAAAACCGATCAGACTTTTCTCTCTTCCCATTTCAAATGCACGCAGGAAATTTTCCCGTTCTTCTTCATCCATGTGCTTCTGCTGAATAACCAGTTCCATCTCTTCTTCATCTGATGCAAGAAGCTGTGTAAATTCCTGATACACATCTTCCATAAACCGGTAAGACGGGAAAAAGATCAGATAATTCCCCATTTTTGCTTTCACTACCCGGAAAATGTATGTCGCATATCGTTGATACATTTCCCTGGAACGCATGGCGTAACGGGTACTCACATCCACACCATTCATAAGCAGTCTCTTCTTTGTATCAAACGAAGAATCAATGTAGACCGCATAGTTGTCTTTTTCCGTACTCAGAAGTCTTTTGTAATACTGGATTGGCAGAAGTGTTGCCGAAAAGAATACAGCACTGTTCCCCTTATCCAGACATTTCTGCAGATTTGCCGCCGGGTTAACACAAAACAACTTCAGAACAAATCTTCCATTCTCCTGATACTCCGTATAGACGACATAGTTCTCATCCAACCCATCATATATATTCAGGAAAGACCTCACTTGAAAATAAAAATCCAATACGGTTTCCCGGACTTCTTTATCCACACATTCCTCCAGATACCGGTCTGTCTCAGATAGTACATTCATAAGCTGGATTCCAAAATGCGAAATATTGTCCAGCACTTTATAGTTTTCACACTCTTTTTTCATTGCCAGAAGAATCTTATTGCATGCCTCCAGTCTTTTTGCAAACCGCGGTGCTTCTCCCTTTACCAGTTTCTTCACCGCAAGAAAATCCTCCTTACATAGCTCTGCACTGTACATCTGCCGTCCACGTTCTACCAGATTGTGTGCCTCATCGATCAGAAACAAATATCCTCCAGCGCCACCTTCTGCAAAGAAACGTCTGAGCCGGGCATCCGGGTCAAACACATAATTATAATCGC
Organism: Coprococcus sp. LG101-27; assembly: GCF_027695515.1. Classification (NCBI taxonomy): domain Bacteria; kingdom Bacillati; phylum Bacillota; class Clostridia; order Lachnospirales; family Lachnospiraceae; genus Coprococcus; species Coprococcus sp. LG101-27. Next base: position 84,369 of record NZ_JAQEUJ010000001.1, on the reverse strand, counting down.
AGATCACACCATCCACCCAGGTCGACACATCCAGTGCCATTTCAAATGGACAGACCTTATGCTTTCTTGCCTGCGCTTCCAACACTTCCCGGCTCATCACATCTTCCCGCATCAAAAGCTCATAGACCGCGTCATTTACCCGGTCAAAATGCCCTTTGGCATATGGGCAGTCATCCGGATTGCAGCTTGTCTCCTCACAGAAACAGATTTTTTCTTTTGCCGTTAAAGTGATCACCTTGAACTTCAGATTCTGTTCCCGTAAGGTTTCGAATGCCTGCTCCGCCACCGTCCGGGTGATTGTCTTTGCCGTCAGATAAAAAATCTTCTCACCCAGTTCTTCTCCAACCGCTTTCACTGCCGGAAATACCGTTGAAATCGTCTTCCCCACTCCGGTTGGTGCCTGGATGAACAACTTTTTCTTCCGAAGAATCGTCCGGTAAACAGATACCGCAAGATCTCTCTGCCCTTTACGATATGGAAACGGAAATTCAATCCCTTTAATAGATGCATTTCTTGCCTTTCTCCATTCAATCTGGAACTTTGCCCATTTTTTATACTGTCGAATAACTTCATCGAACCAGACTTTCAGTTCGTTACTCTGATAAGAATACTGAAACCTTTTCACCTCTTCCGTCTCCATCTGGCAATAGGTCATCTGTACCCCGATCTCATCCACCCCTTCCTGTTCTGCTACCATGCTGGCATAACATTTTGCCTGTGCCAGATGAATGCCTGCCGGCTCCTGCACCCGGTCAAGTTCCCGCAGAACACCCTTGATCTCATCTACCATGACCTGCTCTTTTGTATGAATCAGTCCATCGGCACGTCCTTCTATTTTCAAAGTAAACCCATCACAGACGATCTCTGTCTTAAGAGGTACCTCCGCCTGATAATCCGATCCCATCTGTCTCTGGATCTTCCGGTGAATCCGACTTCCCATCTGCATATTCTCCGGATCTTGTCCGCCTCCTGTTCGATTGTCAATATCCCCTTCTCTTAAAATAAACTCCACAAGGTTTCGCACCGAAATCCGGATCACCGGGAGATTCTCGTCCATGTTCTTTCTGCCTCCGCTTTTTGCTACCTGTTATCATACCATAAACACATGTTCCTTGCCAATTGTATCCGTCCTGTCATGATATGGCTTTTCACATTTTCCGTGCCTCTATAGCTAAAAAGCCCCGGCGATCATCACCTCGCCGGAGCTTTCTTCTTAATTGAACTTGTCAATGATGTTTTTAAGATACTGGTTGTCTGCCTCATAGAACTTCTCCTGTTCTACAATTTCGGCAAGTTTCGGATCGATCGGCATCTTTCCGAGTACTTCTACCCCAAGTTTTTCTGCAATCTCGTCAATGTGGCTTTCCCCAAATACAGATATTTTCTTTCCACAGTCCGGACATTCCAGATAACTGTAGTTTTCCACCAGTCCGAGAACCGGTATGTTCATCTTCTTTGCCATATTGTAAGCTTTCTCTACAATCATCTGTACCAGATCCTGTGGCGAAGTCACGATCACAACGCCGTCTACCGGAAGTGACTGAAATACCGTAAGAGGAACATCCCCTGTTCCCGGTGGCATATCAACAAATAAGAAATCCAGATCTCCCCACATTACATCAGTCCAGAACTGGGTTACTACTCCTGCGATCACCGGTCCTCTCCAGATGACAGGATCTGATTCGTGTTCCAGAAGCAGATTGACCGACATGATCTTCGTGCCGTCTTTTGCAACGCACGGGAACATTCCCGCCTCGCTTCCGACTGCACTTCCATGCACTCCATACATCTTCGGGATAGATGGTCCTGTGATATCCGCATCCAGAATACCAACTGAATATCCCTGCTGTACCATCATACGTGCAAGAGATGCTGTCACCATTGATTTGCCGACTCCACCTTTACCGCTGACTACTCCAATTACTTTTTTTACCTGTGAATACGGATTTGCCGGTGCTTTCAGATCTTTCTTCGCACTGCTGCATGAACCCGCATGCGCACAGGAAGAACACGATTCCGGCGAACATCCGCTGTTCTGCTCTTCTGCCATAACGCCATCCTCCTAATTTTCAGGATTTATAAATCCTATTCTTCTACTGCTGCTATCACTTCAATTTCGCAAAGAAGGTTCTTTGGAAGTGTCTTAACAGCAACACAGCTTCTGGCTGGTTTTGATGTGAAATATTTCGCATAAACTTCGTTAAATGCGGCAAAATCTCCCATATCAGCAAGGAAACAGGTTGTCTTTAATACTTTGTCAAAAGAAGTTCCTGCTTCTTCAAGGATTGCTCCGATGTTCTTACATACCTGGTCAGCCTGTCCTTCGATGGTATCAGCTTCTACAGTATCTGTAGCCGGATTGATCGCAATCTGTCCTGCTGAATAAAGGATTCCCCCATGTACATATCCCTGGGAATACGGTCCAAGTGCTTTTGGTGCTTTTTCTGTTGATACTAATTTCATGTTGCAAATCTCCTTTTCAAATATATTCTTTCTATATCATATCACATCTGCCTCAAAATTCCAAATTTATTTTCGCATACAATGTTATGCCAGCTCTGCTTTTTCTCTCGTCACATTCTGAATCCATTTATAGCTTCGGTAGCGCATGACTGTGATCGGTACTTTGATCACCTCATCACTCATCAGAAGGATATAAACAACCTGCACCGGCGCATGAAAGACAAAGGCAGCGATCATACCCAGCAGAATAGAGCATCCCCACATGGTAGACACATCCAGGATCAGACCAAACCTGGTATCTCCTCCTGCCCGGAATACACCCACCACAAGGGTCGTATTGATCGCCTGGCAGAGTGTAAAGTAAGACATAACAAAAAACATAAAATAAAGATACCCCTGCGCTTCCTGTGAGAGTGTCATCACATGATTTGCAATCGGAGCAGCTATCAGAATGATGCCGCCTCCTACCGCACCAGTAATAATACTCAGCCACAAAAATCTTTTTCCATACTCTTTTGCCAGATGAAACTCTTTTGCACCGATGGTCTTACCAAGATAAATGGCAGTCGCATTGGATACACCAAAGGCAACCACCGTTGCCAGCTGTCTTGCAACCTGCGCCACGGAATTTGCTGCCACCGCAGCACTTCCCAGATGACCGATCACTGCTGTATTCGCTGTAGATCCAAGTCCCCACATCATTTCATTCAAGATCACCGGGCTCGCATAAATCAGGAAATCTTTCAGCAGCACCTTGTCGATCTTACGCATATAGACCGGGTGAAATCTAACGTCATGGTTTTTTACTTTTGCATACCAGATTACAATGATAAGTTCTACGATCCTTGCTGTCAGAGTTCCGATTGCCGCACCCATAATTCCCATCTTCGGTAAACCAAATAAGCCAAAAATAAGAAGCGCATTTACCAGGACATTACAAACTAGTGACGCGCTGTAAACAACCGTTGCGATCACAACCTGCTCGATACTCCGCATAATGTAAAGATAGACCTGCGTTGCCGCCATCAGAACATAGGAAAGCGCCACGATCCGCAAATATTTCACACCTTCTGCGATCACGGCCGGGTCACTGGTATAGATATGAAGCAGCACTTCCGGAATGATTTCCGCAACAATGGTAAAAAGAGCTGCACAGCTGACACCGATGGTCATTCCCATTCCAAGGATTTTTTCAATCGTCTGTGTATCTTTCTTTCCCCAGTACTGTGCAGTCAAAACCGTTGCACCTGATGTTGTACCAAAAAGGATCAGTGTCATGACAAACTGTATCTGCCCTGCAAGGGATGCACCAGAAAGAACTTTTTCGCTGACTCTTCCAAGCATCAGCACGTCTGCCGCCGTCACACCCACATTGATCAGATTCTGAAGTGCCATTGGAATTACAAGTGCGAACACTTGTCTGTAAAATTTTCTCTTATTTATTTCCATCTTATTTTCCTGCTGCTTTCCGAAAAATCTGGTATACATCTTCGGCAGTAAGTTCTTTGATTTTTGAAAGTTTTACAGTATCATTTAATGTCGCAGCCATAGCAAGTTCCCGCAGATCTTCCTCTGATACTTCTCCGATCTCCAGTTCCTTTAAATTTGTCGGCATATGAATCTCACGGAAATATTCTACCGTCCGGCGAATTCCCTCTTTTGCGGCTTTCGCCACATCTTCTTCCTCTACGCCCCATACTTTTTTTGCGTAATGCGCAAATCTTTCTTCATCGTTTTTGTAGACATATTCTGCCCAAGATCCCCAGACAGCTGAAAGGGTTGCACCATGCGCCTTATCATATTTTGCACCAAGTGCATGTCCGAGCTTATGTACAGAAAAATCTTTTGCTCTTCCGAGACCTGTCAGACCGTTATGTGAAAGGCTTCCTGCCCACATGATTTCACTCATGGCATCGTAGTCTGTCGGATTCTCCAGACCTTTCTTTCCATTTTCAATCACAACCCGCAGAACTCCCTCTGCAATCTCATCTGTTATCTGATTTCTCGTATTTGGAATAAAATATCGCTCCAGTGTATGCATCATGATATCCACGATTCCGCACGCAATCTGATATTTTGGAAGCGTATAGGTAAGAACCGGATTCATAATCGCAAACTTCGGGCGGTTCAGGCTAGTGCTGATTCCTCCCTTTTTCCTTGTTTCTTCGTTTGTCAGAACTGCGGAATCGCTTGTTTCACTTCCTGCTGCCGCAATCGTAAGTACGCATCCTACCGGTGTCGATCTGGTAAGTATGATTTCACCTCCCCAGATTTCCTCCAGAGACCAGTCCGGGTTTGCCACACCATGGGCGATTGCCTTTGCTGTATCAATAGAACTTCCACCGCCTACTGCAAGAAGAAAATCCGCACCGAACTCAATTGCTTTCTCAACGCCTTCCTGTGCATATGCCATCCGGGGATTTGGCTTTACTCCGCCAAATTCCGCATAAGCAAGTCCTTCTTTTTCCAGGGCTTCTTCTACCTGCGCAAGAAGTCCGCTTTTCTTTACACTTCCACCGCCATATACGATAAATACACGGCTTCCGCCCCATTTCTTAACTTCTTTCCCAACTTCTGCCTGTGTGTTTTCTCCAAACAGGATTTCTGTCGGGGTATACTGTATAAACTTTTGCATTTTACCTCTCTCCTTAAAAAAATCCGAACCGTTCAATAAAGATTGCGGTTCGGACTAAATCTTTCAGTCTTATCTTATAACCATACTTTTCCGGTATGTTCGCCATTGATTACATAGTATACTGCATAATCTTCCGGTTTTACATAAAGCTCAATACTCTTGATCTCGGAAATTTTATGTTTCTGTTTTGTCCAGTCTTTTTTTACTGAAGCAATCATATCTTTTGTGTTTACTTCTTTTTCACCATACTGAAGAACAACTTCTGTTTTGATTTCTTTCTTTGCCGCAGATTTTTTTGCTGTTGTTTTTGGTGCTGCTTTCTTTACTTCTTTTGTAACTTTCTCTGCAGTTTTCTTCACTTCTTTTGCAGCTTTTTCAGCTGTTTCTTCTACTGTTTTTTTCACTTCTCCTGCAGCTTTTTTTACCTCCTGCGCTTTCTTTTCAACAGTAGCCTTTACTTCTTTCGGCTGTGCTTCTTTTTTAGCAGTTTCTTTTACTTCTTCTACTTTTTCGCTGACTTTATCTTCTGCTGCTTTAACTGCTGTTTTTACTTCTTCTTTAGTTTCTGCCGCTGCCTTTACCTCTGCTGCCTTTGTTTCTTTTATCTGTTTTTTCAGTGCCATATTGGTTTGCCCTCCTTAACCGCTAAGCCTTACTATTTTAAATCCGCAAAACTGACAATACGCTGTGTTATCATTTGCTCTTTGACATTATAGCATACTAAATGAAAAAAGTCACATTTTTTCATTTAATTTTACTTGCCTCCGTGTTATACTATAAAAAGACGAGAAAAGGAGGTACGTGTTATGGGTATTTTAGTAGCACTGATCGGTGTAGCAATCATCGCCGCTGTCGTTGTTGCTTCTTTCACTGCCGTTCTCGGAGGTGTCATCGGAGGAGAACTGGAAGACGAAGAAGAATAAAAAAGGTGGCTGTGAAAAATTCAATCGAGTTTTTCACAGCCACCTTTTTATTATTCTTCAAATGTTTCTTTTAACTTATCCATGAACCCTTTTTTCTTAGCTTTACCCTTCGATTCAGAAGCCGGCTCTTCCTGGTTCAGTGTATTTCCTGTCAACTGATCAAAATGTCTAAGCACTTCTTTGGCTTCCGGACTTAATTTTTCCGGGGTCTGAATAACCAGCGTCACATAATGATCACCTCTGACCTGAGGATTTCTCAAAGAAGGTACCCCTTTTCCTTTCAGTCGTACTTTTGTATCAGTCTTAGTTCCCGGTTTTACGGTATAGATCACATCACCATCAACCGTCTTGATTCGCACATCACCACCAAGTGCTGCCTGCGCAAACGAAATTGGTGCAGTTGAGAAAATATGAACATCCTGTCTCTGGAAGATTGGATGTCTGGAAACCGTAACTTCTACCAGAAGGTCTCCCCTCGGTCCGCCATTCACACCCGGTTCACCTTTCTCACGGATTCTTACGCTCTGACCATTGTCAATACCTGCCGGGATTGTGACTTTGATCTTCTTGCGGCTTGAAGTATAGCCTGTTCCACCACAGTCCGGACATTTCTCACGAATGATCTTACCCGTTCCATGACAGTCCGGACAGGTCTGCACATTCTGCACCGTTCCGAAGAACGACTGTGATGTATAAACAACCTGACCTTTTCCACCACATTTTGAACAGGTCTCCGGACTTGTTCCCGGTTTTGCTCCTGTTCCGTTACACTTTGTACATGGATCTTTCAGAACGATATCCAGTTCCTTCTCGCATCCAAAAATTGCTTCCTCAAATGTAATCCGGACACCTTTACGGATATTGGCGCCTTTCATCGGACCATTGTTCGCACGTCCGCCTCTTCTGCCACCGCCAAACAGATCACCGAAGATATCACCAAAAATATCACCAAAGTCTGCCCCGTTAAAATCAAAACCGCCATATCCACCGGCTCCGCCTGCACCGCCTTCAAACGCTGCATGACCAAACTGATCGTACTGACGCCGTTTGTCTGCATCACTCAGAACAGCATAGGCTTCAGAAGCCTCCTTGAACTTCTTTTCGGCTTCTGCATCTCCTGGATTCATATCCGGGTGATATTTTTTCGCCAAAGCTCTGTATGCTTTTTTCAGAGTCGCATCATCCGCATCTCGTGATACGCCCAGGATCTCATAATAATCCCTTTTTGCCTCTGCCATAATCCTACCTCACTTAGATATTTCTCAAAGTATTTTAATACAGAATGTACCCTGGCACATTCTCATGCCCGCGCCGGCTCTCTGCAACATCTTCTTTGCACATGCAGTTCACCTAACCGGAGGCTTTTTATGTCATAAAAAACTATTTTTATTTATGATACATGAAATCTGCAAGACGGTATAATGCCGCCTTGCAGTTTCTCATCTTATCTTACGGATTAAACTTCTTTGTAATCTCCGTCAACTACGTCATCTCCGTTAAATCCTTCCGGAGCCGGTCCTGCTTCTGGTGCAGGTCCAGCCTGTGGTCCTGCCTGACCAGCCTGTGCGCCTGCCTGTTCGTAAACCTTTGTGAACAGTTTCTGAGCGCTTTCCATCAGTTTTTCTTTTCCTGCTTTGATTTCTGCAACCTGAGCATCTGTAAGTTCTTCTGTATTCGCTTTCGCAAGCAGATCTTTCAGAGCCTGTACGTCAGCTTCTACTGCTGCTTTGTCTGCTGCATCGATCTTATCTCCAACTTCGCCAAGTGCTTTTTCTGTCTGGAATACCATAGCGTCGGCATCGTTCTTAGCATCGATTGCTTCTTTACGTTTCTTATCCTGAGCTTCAAATTCAGCAGCTTCTTTTACAGCTTTGTCGATATCTGCATCAGACATATTAGATCCTGCTGTAATTGTGATGTGCTGTTCTTTTCCTGTTCCCAGATCTTTTGCAGATACATTTACGATACCGTTTGCATCAATATCGAATGTAACTTCGATCTGTGGGATTCCACGTGGAGCCGGCGGAATTCCATCCAGTCTGAACTGTCCGAGGGACTTGTTATCTCTTGCAAACTGTCTTTCACCCTGTACAACATTGATATCAACGGCTGTCTGGTTATCAGCTGCTGTAGAGAAGATCTGGCTCTTCTTTGTCGGGATTGTTGTGTTTCTCTCGATCAGTCTTGTAGCTACACCACCCATTGTTTCGATAGAAAGTGAAAGTGGAGTTACATCAAGAAGAAGGATGTCGCCTGCACCTGCATCTCCTGCAAGCTTACCACCCTGGATAGAAGCACCAAGTGCTACACATTCATCCGGGTTAAGAGATTTGCTTGGTTCTTTTCCTGTCAGACGTTTTACTTCTTCCTGAACTGCCGGGATACGTGTAGATCCACCAACAAGAAGTACCTGACCTAAGTCTGCTGCTGTAAGTCCTGCATCAGAAAGTGCACGTCTTACCGGTTCCTGTGTCTTTTCTACAAGGTCACGTGTCAGTTCATCGAATTTAGCTCTTGTAAGAGTCATATCAAAATGCTTCGGTCCTTCAGCTGTTGCTGTGATGAACGGAAGGTTGATGTTTGTTGTTGTTGCAGAAGAAAGTTCTTTCTTTGCTTTTTCAGCTGCTTCTTTCAGTCTCTGAAGTGCCATTCTGTCTGTTGACAGGTCTACGCCTTCTTTTGCCTTGAAATCTGCAAGCATATAATCTGTGATCTTCTGGTCGAAGTCATCTCCACCAAGTCTGTTGTTACCAGCTGTAGAAAGAACTTCGATAACGCCGTCACCGATCTCGATAACAGATACATCAAATGTACCACCACCAAGGTCGTATACCATGATCTTCTGTTCTTTTTCATTGTCAAGTCCATATGCAAGAGCTGCTGCTGTAGGCTCGTTGATGATACGTTTTACATCAAGACCTGCAATCTTACCTGCATCTTTTGTAGCCTGACGCTGAGCATCGTTGAAGTAAGCCGGAACAGTGATAACTGCTTCCGTAACTTTTTCTCCAAGATATCCTTCTGCATCTGCTTTCAATTTCTGAAGGATCATAGCTGAAATTTCCTGTGGAGAATATTTCTTTCCATCGATGTCTACTTTATGATCTGTACCCATCTCACGCTTGATAGATGAGATTGTCTTTTCTGCATTTGTTACTGCCTGACGTTTTGCAGGTTCACCTACAAGACGTTCTCCTGTCTTTGTAAATGCTACTACAGATGGTGTAGTTCTTGCTCCTTCTGTATTTGCGATTACGACCGGCTGTCCACCTTCCATAACCGCTACACAACTGTTTGTTGTACCTAAGTCAATACCAATGATTTTGCCCATTATGAAGACCTCCTGTTAATATAATAAAAATTGTATTTTGCTTTGTTATTTATATAAAGTGTATCGTAAATGCGGTACACGGTATATCTTAGTTTGCTACCTTTACCATGCTGTGTCTTACGACTGAGTCACGGTACATATATCCTTTCTGGAATTCCTCAGCTACTACATTTTCACCAAGTTCTTCATCCTCCACATGCATCACTGCATTGTGGAAATTCGGATCGAATTCCTGACCAACTGCTTCGATCGGTTTTACTCCGATTCCTTCCAGTGTGCTCATCATTTGTTTATAGATCTTATCCATTCCATCTACGAACGGATCATCTTTCTTTTCTTCCGGTACGGACTGAAGTCCGCGTTCAAAGTTGTCTACAATCGGAAGAATTTTTTCTACAACATCTTTGGCTCCGATCTCATACATCGCTGACTTTTCTTTTTCAGTACGCTTTCTGTAATTATCGAACTCAGCCATGTGTCTCGTAAGTTTGTCTGTCAGATCTGCGATCTGCTCATCCTTTTTATCTTTTTTATTCTTCTTTTCAAACAGCTTCTTTTTCTTTGGTTCTTCAGCATCTTCGGAATTCGTCTCTTTACCAACAGCTTCTTCCTCTGTTGCTTCGGTTTCTTCCGCGTCTTCCGGTTCCTGCCCTTTTGCCTCCTGCTCTTTGGCTTCTGCCTCCGCAGCTTTCTTTGCTTCTTCCACTGCTTCTTTTACCATTTCTTCATTACTCATCTTTTTATCCAATGGTTCTTCCACCTTTCTTACTTCTTATTCGAGCTTTTTCGGCTCATCCCTGTGGAATATGTCATCCAGCTCTGCCATCAGTGTCTTAAGCGTCTTCATGACATGTTCATAATCCATTCGCTTCGGTCCGATGATTCCGATGGTTCCCTGCATGCCCTCGCCCAACTCATATGTTGCTGTGACTACGCTGCAGTCTTTCATGTTCTCCACATTCGATTCATCTCCGATGTATACCTGGATGTCTCTGTCTTCACCGCCGTTTGCCATTGACTTTGTTACCAGAGCGGCAAGCTGCTGCTTTTCTTCAAAAGCACTGATGATCTCCTGTGCGCTCTGCTTATCACTAAGCTCCGGATACTTGAAAATATTCGTCGCGCCACTGGTGTAAATCTCCATGTCGTCATCCAGCTGGATCACATTCGCTACTGCATCCAGGACACTGCTCATCACTCCACTGTGGATCCCTGCCTGTTCTTTCAGTCTTGCGATCACTCCCAGATTGATCTGCTCTAGTGAAGTTCCGTTCAGCGAAGTATTCAGAAGCATATTCAGCTTCAATAGTGCTTCATTGCTGAGCGGCTCATCCAGTGTCACGATCTGGTTCTTTACAATGTTGCCTTCCATCACGATCACAACGATCAGCTGATGGTCATCAACCTGTGAAAGCTGGATAAATTTTAATTTGTTCCCGTTGTAAGTCGGAGTCGAAATCATCGTCGCATAATTTGTGTTGTTCGCAAGAACCTTTGCAACCTGCTTCAGAAGTTCTTCCATCTTGTCAGCCTTCTCAAGCATCTGACCTTTGATTTCGGTAATCTCCTGTTCCTTCTGGCTCATCAGCATATCCACATACCATCTGTAACCTTTATCCGACGGAATCCTTCCTGCTGATGTGTGAGGCTGCATGATATAACCAAGCTCTTCGAGATCTGCCATCTCATTCCGGATCGTTGCCGAACTTAAATTCAGATCCGTATACTTGGAAATCGTTCTGGATCCCACAGGCTCTCCGGTCTCAAGATAGTTCTTAATGATTGCATGTAAGATCTTCGTCTTCCGCTCACTAAGTTCCTGTATGGCTTCCATATGCTACCTCCTTTTTGTTATTAGCACTCGTTATGTCTGAGTGCTAACATTTTCTACGCTTATAAATGTACCACTTACTATTCACTTTGTCAACAGGGTTTATGATTTTTTTATTTTTAGTCCGGTTCCACCCGGATATGCTGTCGGATTCCAATTCATTTGAGGCAATGTAGATGAGACTCAAATCATTGTGGAAGCCATTGCTGACACAATGATTGCTTTCGGAGGCTCATCGGAATGGTTTGCCGATTGAATCGGAATCCCTTCTTTTCTGCCTGAACCGCCTGCTCCCTTCCTCCCAAACTCCCCACCCGACCGTCAAACCAAAAAATACACACCCCAGCCTCCCGGTCTGATGGTGTGCATTTCTTCTATTATATATAGTACATATCCTGACTGTATTCACTGTATTCCTGATATTTTTGTTCGAGGTCAGAGAGAAACAGATTCTCAAGGATATCCTGTAGTCCTCTGTTCAGACGTTCGATAACTTCACTCTGTACAGCCTGAGCCGCAGCTCTTCCGTTCTCGGCGCCTTCTACATCCTCTTCTTCGATGAGATAATCACCTTCCAGCGCACGTAATATTTCCGCAACCGAAATCTTTGTGGCAGGCTTCGCCAACAGGTATCCCCCCTGCGGTCCTTTCACACTTTTGATGATTCCGGCTTTTCTGAGTGCCGCAAATACCTGTTCCAGATACTGCGGTGAAATACTGTTACGCTCTGCAATTGCTGCAAGTGCAACATGGGATTCTTTCGAGTATACGGACAGGTCGATCAGTGCCCGAAGTCCGTATCTGCTTTTCTTTGAAAAATTCATATTCTACTCCGTGAAGAGCGGTGTGGAGTAATATCTGTCTCCGGTATCCGGAAGCAGTGCCACAATCGTCTTTCCTTTGTTTTCCGGACGTTTTGCAAGTTCGATCGCTCCATAAAGTGCAGCTCCCGAAGAAATTCCTACCAGGATTCCCTCTTTCTTTGCAAGCAGCTTTCCTGTTGCAAAAGCGTCATCATTTTCTACAGTAAATATTTCATCATATACAGTTGTGTTGAGTACGCCCGGTACAAATCCTGCTCCGATTCCCTGAATTTTGTGAGGACCACCTTTTCCTGTAGAAAGTACCGGTGAACTTGCAGGCTCCAATGCAACGATCTTCACATCCGGATTCTGGGATTTCAGATATTCGCCGACACCGGTCAGTGTTCCACCTGTACCAACACCTGCGATAAACAGATCTACTTCTCCGTCTGTATCCTTCCAGATCTCTGGTCCGGTTGTCTTTCTGTGTACTTCCGGATTAGCCGGATTAACAAACTGTCCAGGGATATAGCTGCCCGGGATCTCTTTTGCAAGTTCATCTGCTTTTTCAATCGCACCCTTCATTCCCTTTGCGCCTTCTGTCAGAACAATCTCTGCTCCGTATGCTTTCAGTATGTTTCTTCTTTCTACACTCATTGTCTCCGGCATAGTAAGAATGATACGGTATCCTTTGACTGCTGCAATCGATGCAAGACCGATTCCCGTATTTCCCGAAGTAGGCTCAATGATAACAGAACCTTCTTTTAATAATCCTTTTTCCTCAGCATCCTCGATCATTGCTTTGGCAATTCTGTCTTTTACACTTCCAGCCGGGTTAAAGTATTCCAGTTTCACAAGGATTCTTGCCTCTAATCCTAATTCTTCTTCAATATTTTTCACCTCTACAAGAGGAGTATTTCCAACAAGCTCTAAAGCACCATTATAAATTTTTGACATCGTAAGTTCTCCTTTCTTTTCCTACTATTTCGATAGGTTTAACTTGATGATGTCATTATATGCCTATAAAACCTATTTGTCAAGTATACTTTATATTTTTCTGATTTTCCAAATTTTACTCTTCCAGCAGAAACTCTACAAACACACTGTTGCTGACATCAATCCCCCGTTTTGTAAGCCATACTCTGTCATCATCTTGCTCAAGAAGCTTTAAGCTTTCCAGTTTGCAGATCGGTTCACCGTAAATGTCCTCCAGACTTTTCCCAAAATACTCTGAAAATTCTTTTTTTGAGATTCCGTCCACTTTCCGCAGTCCAAGAAACATAAATTCCTCCATTTCCTCAGTTTCTGTCAGAAGCTCTGCCTGAAATTTGTTCCTGTAGGAATGTGCATACTCCCTTAACTGATCCGGGTTCGTGTAGCGACTCATTTTTCCTTCCAGCTTCCTGCATTTTCCAATCAGATCCCCGGGAACCAGAGATGCCGCACCAATTCCAAATCCCAGATACGGAATTCTCTCCCAATATCCCAGGTTGTGCCGGCAGGCATATCCCTCCTTAGCATAATTGGAAATCTCGTAACGGTGATATCCGTTCTTCTCCATCAGCGTTTCCGTATCCCAGTACATCTGACGCTCCGCATCCTCATCCGGAAGCTTTGGCCCTTCTTTTGCTTCGTCTTCTACATATTTTTTATAGAAAGTTGTTCCCTCTTCCAAGATCAGACTATATGCAGAAATATGCTCCGGGGAAAGTGCCATTACCTGCTCCAGTGTACGCCTCCAGCTTTCCACCGTCTGCCCCGGAATTGCCGAGATCAGGTCTACATTGATATTTGCAAAACCATTGGCTCTCGCCAGATGATATGCTTCCAGAAATTCTTCATAAGTATGGATTCTTCCAAGCAGACGAAGTTCCTCATCATTGACCGACTGCAGACCGATACTCAGACGGTTCACCCCTGCCTGTCTGTACTTTCGCAGTTTTTCTTCCGTTACCGTTCCCGGATTCATTTCCATAGTGATCTCTGCGTCCTCATCCAACGTAAATATTTCCCTGACCGTATCCATCAGCCGCCCAATCTGCTCACCGGTAAGAAGAGATGGGGTTCCGCCTCCGAAAAAAATGGAAATCACCCTGTAATTCTGCACTGTATCCGGACAGTTTCTGATCTCGTCGACCAGCATTTTCACATATTCCTCTTTTTCCTTTTCTCCGGCCGGACCGGAAAGGAAATCACAATATGCACATTTTTTCACACAAAACGGAATATGAATATATAGTTCTAAAGGCTGCATCTGCTTTTCTCCTTTTCTGTGCAAAAGGCAGGAACCTTTCCCTCGGAAACCGCTCCTGCCTTTTTGTGTATACGATGAACCAAGTACAGATTTGTGCTTGCACAAGAATCTGTACTTGGCGAATGTACATCATCGAGCTGTTAAGCGAGATAGTGTACAAAGTATACGAATCGAGTAGGAGTCAGCCTGCTCGATTATCCTTTGTCTGTCTATTTGTCGTCCAGTTTTAATACACTCATAAATGCCTTCTGTGGAATTTCTACATTTCCAACCTGGCGCATACGCTTCTTTCCTTCCTTCTGCTTTTCCAGAAGCTTCTTCTTACGGCTGATATCACCGCCGTAGCACTTGGCAAGTACGTCCTTACGCATGGCTCTTACTGTCTCACGGGCAATGATCTTGCTTCCGACAGCTGCCTGGATCGGAATCTCAAAAAGCTGTCTCGGAATCTCTTCTTTGAGCTTCTCACACATCTTTCTTCCTCTCTCATAAGCACTTCCCGCAAATACAATAAAGGAAAGAGCATCCACTTCTTCTTTGTTGATCAGGATGTCCAGCTTGACCAGATCAGATTTGACATAGCCGAGCATTTCATAATCAAAAGACGCATAACCGCGGGATCTGGATTTGAGCGCATCAAAGAAATCATAGATGATCTCATTCAGAGGCAGGTGGTATTTCAATACCGCTCTGGTCTCTTCGATGTATTCCATTCCCTGATATTCGCCACGTCTTTCCTGACACAGATCCATGATCGCACCGATAAATTCGGATGTCACCATAATCTCTGCTTTTACCATCGGCTCTTCCATAAAATCAATTTCTGACGGATCCGGAAGATTAGACGGATTAGTCAGGTCGATCACTTCTCCGTTGGTCTTGTGCACCTTGTAGATAACGCCCGGCGCAGTTGTCACCAGATCCAGATTGTATTCTCTTTCCAGTCTCTCCTGAATGATCTCCAGATGCAAAAGTCCAAGGAAACCACAGCGGAAACCAAATCCCAGCGCAAGAGAGGTCTCCGGTTCAAACTGAAGTGCCGCATCGTTGAGTTGCAGTTTTTCCAGTGCATCTCTCAGATCCGGGTATTTGGAGCTGTCTGCCGGATACATTCCGCAGTACACCATCGGGTTGACCTTTTTATATCCCGGAAGAGGCTCAGAACATGGATTTTCCGCACCTGTTACGGTATCACCCACACGGGTGTCCTTTACATTTTTCAGGCTGGCTGTAAAATATCCAACCATTCCTGCTGAAAGCTCATCACAAGGGATAAATTGTCCGGCACCAAAATATCCAACCTCCACAACATCGGCAGTTGCACCTGTCGCCATCATATGAATCGGCATTCCTTTCGTGATACATCCTTCTTTGATACGGCAGAATACGATAACGCCTTTATACGGATCATAGAGGGAATCGAAAATCAGTGCCTGAAGCGGTGCATCCGGATCTCCTGTCGGAGAAGGGATCTTTGTCACGATCTGTTCCAGAACCTGATCTACATTAAGCCCTGTCTTTGCCGAGATCAGTGGTGCATCCTGCGCTTCAATTCCGATCACATCTTCAATCTCTTCGATCACACGCTGCGGCTCTGCGCTTGGAAGATCGATCTTGTTGATAACCGGCATGACATCCAGATCATGGTCCAGTGCCAGATATACATTTGCCAGTGTCTGCGCTTCTACGCCCTGTGCCGCATCAACGACCAGGATCGCTCCATCACAGGCTGCAAGACTCCGTGACACTTCATAGTTAAAGTCTACGTGTCCCGGAGTATCGATCAGATTAAAGATATATTCCTCCCCATCCTTTGCCTTATAAACCGTGCGGACTGCCTGTGATTTGATTGTGATACCACGTTCTCTTTCCAGATCCATGTTATCCAGCACCTGTGCCTGCATCTCTCTGCTGGTCAGAAGACCTGTCTGTTCAATAATACGGTCCGCCAGTGTGGATTTTCCATGGTCAATATGTGCAATAATACAAAAATTCCGAATCTTTTTCTGATCCATATGCATATTTTCAGTCTCTCCTTTTTCTTCTTATCTATATCTGATTACTTTTCCCGTTTGCTACTGTACTGCACCAGAAAGAGTTCCACCGAGAGGATATCTCCCATCTTTCCGGTTTTTACATCTTCTTCCGTCTGTACACCGGCTTCTACGATCCCACGCAGCTCTTTCCTGGTAAATGCCTTCGCCTGTGCCCGGTACTTTCCTACCAGGAATGGCATGATTCCCACCTTGGCGGCAATCTCTTTTGGCGGAATCCCAGTACGGTCCATCTCTTTTACCTCCATCAGGATACGGAACTGTCTGGTCAGCAGGTAGAGGATCCGCATCGGCGGTTCCTTCAGTGTCAGAAGATCATAATAGTAATCCAGCGCTTTTTTCTGCTCTTTTGCTGCAACTGCATCTACCATATCAAAAATATGGTTTCCGATCTGCGTAGTACAGATTTCATCAATATCTGCTGCCGTGATCTCCGTGTGGTTCATGCAGTAACAGAATAATTTTTCCAGCTCCTGCCCGAGATTCTCCATGTCATTACCAGTCTTTGCAAGCAGATAGCGCACTGCTGCCTCCGACATCTGAAGCTTCTCCTTTTTCGCCATCCCAAGAATCCAGCGGATCAGTGTCTTTTCATCCTGCCGCTTCAGTTCTACAATATGACCTTTCTCCTTGATCACTTTGTAGAGCTTTCCTCTCTTATCCAGCTCTGATTCCACAAAGATCATATAAGTGGTCTCCGGCATGTTCTTTAGATATTCTGCCAGCTCCGGTGTCGCATTTTTCAGAAAACCGGTATTTTCCAGAACGATCAGCCTGCGCTCTGCAAAAAAAGGTAATGTCTCGGCAAGGTCGATAATCTCCTTCGGGTTCGTGTTCTTTCCCTCAAAATAACGATAATTCATCGTGTCACCTTCCGGAACCATCGCTTTGACGAAACGGTTTTTATATAATTTTTTCAGATAAGCTTCTTCGCCGTACAGAAGATAAATCTGCTTAAACTGTCCTGTCTTTAAATCTTCATTCAAACTTTTCATGGACTTTGGATACCATATTCCCTTCCATCTGTATACATACTGACAGCACCTCTGTCTTTCGTATTATATAGGCTTACGCCCCATTTTGCAAGTCTTTCCAGTGTTTCCGCATGCGGATGTCCATAACGGTTTTCTTTTCCGGATGAACAGAATGCTACCCGTGGTCGGATCACTTCCAGAAGCTCTTCGCCGGTCGCATTTCTTGATCCGTGGTGTCCGACTTTCAGCAGATCATAACACGCCGGAAGTTCTCCTTTTTTCCGGAGATTCTTTATTCTCTCTGCCAACAGCTCTTCTCCGGTATTTTCCAGATCTCCGGTAAAAAGCATGGTAATTTTTCCATATTGCAGGTGAAGTACCAGAGAATTTTCATTTCCATTTTCAGATGGCTCACCTTCTCCAGGCCAGAGACAACGCATCTTCAATTTTCCAGACAGAAAAATAGTATCCATCTCCATTACCCGTACCTTCGTTCCTGCCTCTTCTGCCAGATTACATAATTTAATAAGCCTTTCATCCCAATATTTCTGTTCCGGAAAAATCAGATACTGGATTTCTACTCCATACTTTCTCCGTTCCAGAAGTTCTTCCACTGCATTTAAGTGATCCACATCCCCATGCGTCACCCACACATAATCCAGCCTCTTCACGCCCCGGAATTTTAAAAATGGTTCCAACCGGTATCTTCCTGCTGCATCTACCGAACTGCTTCCGCCGTCGATCAGGTAATTTTTTCCGTTTCCGTCCCGAAAGAAAAAACAGTCGCCCTGTCCCACATCCAGCATAGTCAGCTCCATCTGCCCTCGTTTCCACTTTGGGATCCCGAGCAGGATGAGCAGGATCCCAGCTGTCACAAGCTGTCTTACCACCTGTTTCCCGGTTTGTCTACCCTCTTTCTTTTCCTTCCTTTTTCTCCACAAATAAAATAGAAGAACCCCATAATAACAGGCAATCTGCCAGAGCCGTGGTCTTCCCGGAATCCACCTTGCCCCCGGAAGTTCCAGGAGCAGACCGCTCCCTTTTTCATAAAAAAGCAAAATCCACTCTGTTATTTTCCAAAGTGCGCTCTGCATTATATCTCCTGCCCCACACGGAATCAGCATGACTGCCATCCCTGCACTCCCGCAAAACAGAAGCACGGATGTCATCGGAATTACCAGAAGATTCCAGGCTGGCGCATACAGGCAGGTTTCATAATAGTGCCACAATGTAACTGGCAGCAGAAAAAGCCAGAGCCTCACCGACATCCGGACACTGTCTGAAAATCTGCCTTTTTTATTTCCCAAACCAATCAGATAGATACCGAGAACCGCAGCAAAAGAAAGCTGGAACCCTGCCGTAAAAAGCCGCAACGGATTTGCCAGAAGCAAACCAATTTCCGCAATCCCAAGTGCCGTCAATCCATCGTATTCCCTTCCTGTCAGCTCTGCTCCCATCCGGATCAGAAACATGGTAAACGCCCGCAGTGCCGAAACACTCATTCCAGTCATCACCACATAGCTCCCAAGAAGCAGACTTCCCACTACACCGGCCTGTAAAATAGAAAATCCGGTTTTCCTAAGCCCCCGGTAAAGTCCGTTGCCAAAAAAAGAAATATGCAGACCGGATATAGCCAGCAAATGCCCGATCCCTGCCACCCGGTAAAGTTCTTTCACTTTCTCTTCTGTATAAAAAGAATCTCCCAGAAGAACCGCACACAAAATACCCCCTCGACGCTTTCCCATCTCTCTGCAGATCTCATCTGCGGTCCGGTTCCTAAACTGCCACAGCTTTTCGCGGAAGGAAGTCTTTTTCACCTGTTTTTCCAGAACCTTCCCTTTCCATAAGACTGCCTGGATATTCTGCTGCTTATAATAATTTTTCTGGTCAAAATTGCCCGGATTGGCCGCCGGATCAAAAAATCCCACATTGCCTTTAACCAGAATCCGCTGTCCGATTTCCGGACCATTTCCCTTTTCATCCAGATAGACAAGCAGCCTCTCGTCAGCGACTGCTTTTCCATTCCCCATCTCTCTGATCTGTATTTTTTTCAGATACAGGATCAGTTTTTCTTCTTTTCTGGTTTTCTGATAAACCTCTCCTTCCACCATCACTTCTTCCGACTCTTTCCAGAGCTTCTCACACCTTGACACACCGAGTCTTCCAAAAATCTTTCCTCCCCCTGTCAGATACAGTACCAGAATCAGTCCTGCCAGAAGTATTCCGGCAAAACCAAGTCTTCGCTTGATCAACCGATCAATCCTCCTTTATCATTTCCTGGTTTCTGCTCAGAGGTTCATCCAGCTTTATACTCTCCTGATATACAATACTGCTGTCTCCGTTGATTGAAATCTGTACTTCAGAGACATTTCCACCATCGATCACTGAATTTACGATGGAATAGATCACCGTCTCCGGACTGACTCCCGGAGCAATGTTCCGAAGTCCTTCATCAAAATTCAGATAGCAGATATGATCTTTGATCGACACACCCAGCAGCTTTGTTCCTTTTGGTATGGTAGCAAGCAGTCTGTTATTGGATGGTCCTCGCATCAGCTGTTCCACTACAACCCGTTCCTTCGACTCATTGCTGTTATACCGCACCGTATCCTCTTCCTTTTGCAGCTTTTCTCCAGATGAATCTGCATAATACAGCGTAAGCTTCATCTCCTGGAAAGAGTTAATAGAAGAGCCTGTGTTCTGTACAAAATCTTCTGCCTGCTGGTATCCATAAGTATTCCCCTTTTTATCCGTAAGTGGCGTTCCATCTACACAGATCATCACCAGATCCACTCCGTCGATCTGCGTCAGTGAACGGACAAGCGCTGCCCTGCACAGAACCTCTCTTACCGTATCCATCTTTCCGTAAACAGCATTATAGTACAGGATCAGCTTTTCATCCTCCAGAGTGTATCTCTCCAGTTTTACCTTTTTCGGCAGTGCCGCCTGTGCCTTCACCTCGTCATCACACTTCTGCAGCGCAGACAGCATTCCTTTTACTTCTTCGTCCGCCGACTTTCCTGTTCCATCATAGCCGTTCGGAACCAGCGCCGTTCCGCTCTGGTTAATCTGGTAAATCGTGTATTTTGCATCTGCTTTCTGCTCCTTTTTTCTGCATCCCACAACGCCTGTAAGAAGACACACTGCAAGAAGAATGCTTATGATCTGGTAATTTTTTTTCATTCTTCTCACCCTTCCCTCTTGATATAAGTAAGCGGGATCCGGACTGTAAATGTCGTTCCCTCTCCCGGTTCACTGTAGACCTTGATCGCACCGCGGTGCATGACAACCGCATTTCTTGCAATCGAAAGCCCAAGACCAGTTCCGCCGATCTCACGAGAATGGGATTTGTCCACACGGAAAAACCGCTCGAATATATGATCCGTATCTTCTTTCGGAATCCCGATTCCAGAATCCGCAACCTTCAGATAAAAATACTTATGATCCGCATTTAACGACACGTGTACCCATCCGTTCTCTTTATTGTACTTGATCGCATTTTCCACCAGATTCGTGATCACAAGTGCAATCTTTACCTCATCAATCTCCGCTGTCACCGGACGAAAACTCTCAAATACCAGCTCAATATTACTTTTTGCCGCAAGTGGCTGTAATCTTTTGAGAATCCGTTCTACCAGTTCATTAACATCCTGACTCTTAATATTTAAGTTTGCACCCTTCTTATCCAGTTTTACAAGATCCAGAAGGTCATTGATGATCTTATTCTCCCGCTCGATTTCTTCGGACAAATCACCCATGAATTCCCGGTAAATCTCCGTCGGTGCATCCGGCTGCATCAGCAGTGAATCCGCCAGCACCTTCATAGAGGTCAACGGTGTCTTCAACTCATGGGATACATTTGCCACGAACTCTTCTCTCGATGCATCCAGTACTTTATAGCGGTCCCACAGTTTATTAAATGCATTGGAAATCCGTTCCGTTTCATCATAAGCATTTTCATGGAGATAATTATCTCCATAGCCTCCTGCCATCTCCTCGATCGATTGAGACATCCTTTTCAGCGGCCTTACAAGCAGCATACCGATGATTGCTGATAAAAAGATCCCGATAATACTGATTGCAACCGTTGCAATTCTTGCCTTTGACTGCAATGCCTCTACATTGTCACGCAGACTGTCTGTAGAAACACTGACCAGAATCATTCCTTTTACCGGCTCTTCCCCTTTTTTGACCGGGACTGCCACTTCAATGTACCGGCTCTTTCTGTCATAACTTGCCGGCTTCTCGCCGCGGAAGCATTTGACTACATCCTCGGAAATGATCGTCTTTCCCTCCTCCAGATCATAGGTATCTTCCACAATCCGGAATTCATCATCAATAACAAGCACTCTTCCATTGTAAATATTGGATAACTGTGATAGTTCTGTATCGATCACATCAGAAACTCCCGTTTTCAGATAATCAGAATTGACCAGCTGATTACTCAGAATCGTACACTGGTTTTGAATCTCTGCTGTGCGCACGGATACGGTTCTCTGATCATAGCTTTGCAGAATCGCATTCATCAGGATCACACTGGATAATATGACAAATACGCTCAGGATCACCGTTACCCGCACTTGCAGACTTTTTATGAATTTTGGTACAAAAAATTTAACCCCTGAAATAATAGCCAACTCCCCACTTTGTGTAAACGTATTTCGGATCACTTGGATTTACTTCAATCTTCTCGCGCAGTCGTCTGATATGTACATCTACCGTTCTTGCATCTCCCGGATACTCATATCCCCAGACAATATTCAAAAGACTTTCCCTGCTGTAAACCTTGTTCGGATTCATCGCAAGAAGCTCCAGAAGATCAAATTCTTTTGCGGTAAGATTCAGTTCCCTGTCCCCGGAAAAAACTCTCCGGCTTTCACAGTCGATCTTCAGATCTCCCTTTACCACAACTTTACCGCTCGCGCTCATCCCGTCTTTTTTAGCGACCCTGCGCATGATTGCCTTCATTCTGGCCTTAACCTCAAGAATGTTGAACGGCTTTGTGATGTAATCATCTGCGCCATATTCCAACCCGAGGATCTTGTCCATATCCTCGCCCTTCGCAGTGAGCATGATGACCGGTACATCTGAGAAATCACGGATCTGTCTGCATACTTCAAATCCATCGTATTTTGGAAGCATGACATCCAGAAGAATCATATCATACTCTTTTCTTTTTACCATCTCAAGTGCTTCCTCACCGTCATATGCGCAGTCAACTTCCATATCATCCTGTTCCAGGCTGAATCTCAGTCCTTTCACGATCAGCTTTTCATCATCTACTACCAATACTTTTCTGCCCATCTTGCGCACTCCTCTACTCTACCGTTATCTGCTCCCGGATCTTCTGAAAGATTCCTTCCTTGATCCCGTCCACTTTCTTCAGATCCTCTATCTTCCTGAATCCACCGTTTGTCTCTCTATAAGCAATAATTGCTTCCGCGCGGGACTCGCCAATCCCGCTTAAGCTTAAAAGTTCAGCCTTTGTCGCGGTGTTCAGGTTTATTATTCCTGTGTCTTTTCCCATCCCGGCATCTGCCATATCCGATGGTGAACCTTCTTCTTTCAAAGTCTGTTCTTCTTCTCTGGATGGCACATAAATCCTTTGTCCATCTGTCAGATGTGCTGCCTGATTCAGATAAACCTGTCCTGCTGCCTCCGTCAGACCTCCCGCTGCTTCTATGGCATGCGTGATGCGGTCTCCTTCCTGCAGTTCATATACACCGGGTGATGCCACCTCGCCACATACATACACCCAGATCGAACCTTCTTTTTCTTCACCACCCGGATCTGCTTTTGCCTTATCCGGCTTTTCTTCGGCAGCCTTTGATTCTGCCTCGTTTTTCTTATCCCCGGCATCCGCTTCTGCAGCAGCCACACTGGTAAAGGTCTCTTCTTTTTCATGGCATGCTGACAGCATACAGCTGATTCCAAGGAAAATTCCACATATTTGATATAAAATCCGTCTTCTTTTCCGCATACATACTCCTTTTCCGCAGAGCATGTCCCCTCGTACTTCCAAGACATGATTATTGTAACGAATTTTTTTCCAAAAGACAACCTATTTCCACTGAAAAATTGTCGTGCCGATCAGAGCGATCCCCATACCGATCACTTTTCTCCAGGAAAATGGCTCTTTTTCCACACCAAATAATCCCACCAGTTCAATCAGATACGCCACAATAAGCTGAGACATAACGATCAGAAGTGCCGCCTTTGCAGGCCCGAGCTGCGCCATACTTTTGATCACGGTCCAGGTGATCCCTGCTCCGATCACACCGCCAAGCAGCATATATTTAGGCTGCACCTCTCCTATCGTGGCAATACTGTCCCTTCCCATGATCAGCCACATTACCAGGCAGATGGCAAATGCACTAAGCTGCACCCAGGCATTGCTCACCCACATTCCTGTCGTCTTTGTTACCTGGGTGTTAAATACCCCCTGCACACTCATCAGCGCTCCCGACAGCAGGGCAATAAAAAATCCGGTCATCTTTCATACCTCCTTTTCTTCTGAAAGTATATCCGATGACCGGCTCTTTTATTCTCTTATTTTTATCAGGCACCGACTTTATGCAAGTGCTTTTTTCAGGATCTCTGCCATCTCATCTACCTGGTCTTTACCGATAACAAGCGGTGGGATCATTCGGATCACATCTGTTCCAGCTCCGATGATCAGAAGTCCTTCTTCCAACGCTTTGGCTGTCACTTCACCCAGCGGCTTGGTGATCTGAAGTCCCTGGATCAATCCTCTTCCCTTTACTTTAACGGCTGCATCGCAGGTATCCACGATTTCCTGCAGTTTCTGTGTCAGATATGGTGCGATTTCATTGACATGATCGAGCATATGCTCTTTTTCAAAGATCTCAATAGTCTTGCTGACCGCTGCACAGCAAAGTGGGTTTCCACCATATGTAGTTCCGTGATCTCCCGGTACCAGCGAATTATCTGCAACTTCTTTTGTCATCGCAAATGCGCCGACCGGAACACCGCTTCCGATTGCTTTCGCCATTGTCATGATATCCGGTGTGATTCCCATCTGCTGCCATGCAAACCATGCACCGCTTCGTCCCATACCACACTGTACTTCATCGCAGATCATCAGGATTCCGTTCTCATCACAGATCTTACGGATTCCCTGCATAAATTCTTTTGTCGCTGCGTTGATTCCGCCTTCGCCCTGGATTGTTTCCAGAATAATCGCGCAGGTCTTATCATTTACCAGTGCTTTTACACTGTCAAGATCATTGTAGATTGCAAAATGTACACCAGGCATAACCGGTTCAAATGGCTCTCTGTATTCTTTGTGTCCGGTAAGTGCAACTGCACCCATACTTCTGCCGTGGAATGAATTCTCCATTGCAATAAATTCATAACGTCCGGTTTTTTTTGTGTACGCATATTTTCTTGCAGTTTTGATCGCACCTTCGATTGCTTCTCCACCACTGTTTGTGAAGAATACCTTGTACATACCGGTGATCTTTTTCAGATCTTCTCCTGCTTTACCGCAGGTTGTATTATAATACAGGTTTGATGTATGGATCATCTTGTCAATCTGAGCCTTTAATGCATCATTAAATTCCTTGTTGTTATATCCCAGAGAAGATACTGCATATCCTGCTGAGAAATCCAGATATTTCTTTCCTTCCGGATCATAGAGGTATGCGCCGTCTCCATGGTCCAATACAACCGGATAACGGTTATAAGTTTTTAAAATCGCGTCGTCCTCTTCCTGCATATACTGATTTGCCATAAGAATTACCTTCTTTCTTTGTCTTCCCTTTAATCTTCTTCACCGTTTCTTAAAATTGCAGTTCCGATACCTTTCTTCGTGAAAATCTCAAGAAGCAGGCAGTGCGGAATTCTTCCATCCAGAATATGGACTCTGGACACTCCGTTTTCAATCGCTCCTACACAGTTCTGCAGTTTCGGGATCATTCCTCCAGAAATTGCTCCGCTTTCGATCAGTTCATTCGCCTGATCTACAGTAAGAGCTGTGATCAGAGAAGATTTATCCTCGTAGTCTCTGTATACCCCTTCAATATCAGAGAGGAACGCAAGCTTCTCAGCATGAACCGCTTTTGCGATCGAATAAGCTGCATCATCCGCATTGATATTATAAGTGTTGTAATCATCATCGATTCCGACCGGGCATACGATCGGGAGAAAATCTTTATCCAGAAGATCCAGAAGAACCTCTGCATTGACCTTCTTGATATCTCCTACAAATCCAACGTCCTGTCCTGTCATGGAAAGCTTTTTATCAACTCTTAAAAGTCCGCCGTCTTTTCCACTGACACCGATAGCACGCACACCAAGTTCTTCGACCATACGAACCAGATTTTTATTAACCTTGTTCAGTACCATCTCTGCAATTTCCATGGTCTCTGCGTCCGTCACACGAAGTCCGTCGATGAATTTCGGCTCCATTCCGGCTTTACTTACCCATTTACTGATCTCTTTTCCACCGCCGTGAACGATGATCGGTTTGAATCCAACCAATTTCAAGAATGTAACATCCTTGATGACATTTTTCTGGAGTTCTTCGTCCAGCATTGCACTTCCACCGTATTTTACAACGATGATCTTACGGTTGAAACGCTGAATATAAGTAAGCGCCTCAATCAGAACTTCTGCTTTGTCCAGATACTGCTGCATATCCTGATCCATTTTGCTTACCTCCTAGCTTCTGTAATCTGCATTGATGTCAATATATCCGTGAGTCAGGTCACATCCCCATGCTGTTGCGCTTTCGCTTCCCATCTTCACATCAGCAACTGCTTTTACTTCTTCCTGTGAGAGGATCTCCGTTGCTTTTTCTTCACTGTAATCTACCGCTGTACCATTTTCGATGATCTGGATCTTTCCTGCCTTGCTCTCGAAGAACAGATCCACCTTTTCCGGGTCAAACTGTGCTCCGGAATATCCCATTGCACAGAGGATTCTTCCCCAGTTTGCATCATGTCCTGCAATTGCTGCCTTGGTAAGATTTGAGCATACAATTGATTTTGCAAGTGTCTTTGCAGTCTCTTTTGTATCTGCACCAACTACAGTTACTTCAAATAAAGCAGTTGCTCCTTCTCCGTCCCCTGCGATCTTCTTTGCAAGGTATTCGTTGATCTCATGCAATGCTTCCGCAAAGGTCTTATAGCTTTCACTGTCTACCGTGATCACTTCATTTTCAGCCATTCCGTTTGCAAGAAGAACTACAGAATCATTTGTAGAAGTATCTCCGTCTACGGAAATCATATTGTATGTATCATTGACATCATCACTGAGGGCTTTCTGAAGTGCCTCTTTTGTGATTGCTGCATCTGTTGTGATAAAGCTGAGCATGGTGCACATATTCGGATGGATCATACCAGATCCTTTTGCCATACCACCGATGGTAACGGTCTTTCCGGCAACCTCGATCTCTACTGCGATCTGTTTTTCACAGGTATCAGTCGTCATGATTGCTTTTGCTGCCTCAGTTCCGTTTGCCAGTGTATCATTTTTCTTTTCAGCAAGAGCCTTTACCCCTGCCACGATGCGATCAATTGGAAGCTGCTTTCCAATGACACCGGTCGATCCGATCAGTACACCGTCTGCATTAATTCCAAGAGCTTCTGCTGCCGCATCTGCTGTGTCCTTGCAGTAGCCAAATCCTTCCGCACCGGTACATGCATTGGCAATTCCGGAATTGACGATCACAGCCTGTGCTTTCGCACCACTCTTTACAACCTGCTGATCCCATTTTACGCATGCTGCCTTTACAACGTTTGTAGTAAATGTTCCTGCACATTCACATGGAACCTGGCTGTAGATCATTGCCATGTCGGTTCTGTCCTGATATTTGATCTTTGCTGCTGTTGATGCTGCCTCAAATCCTTTTGCTGCGGTCACACCGCCTTCGATAATCTTCATCGTATATAGCCTCCTTTAGCCCTCTTCGATAAATGCTGTAATATTTTCCTCATTTAAAACAAACTCATAGTAGTTGACATCCGGTCTCTTGGTCCATCCGATCGTATTCCAGAACGTATTGCCGATATCATTCTTGGTAAATGCGATCAGTGTGATCTTGTTGATATGTTCCTCTTTCAGAGCTGACATTGCATAGGCAACCATGCTCTTTCCGATCCCATGACAGCGGTACGCCGGATCTACACATACATGATAAAAACATCCGGTTCTTCCGTCGTGTCCGCAGAGGATTCCTCCTACTACTTTTCCGTCTATTTCGGCGATCACACTGGTTGTCGGATTCCTTTTCAGGAATCGTTCCACGCCTTCTTTTGAATCATCTATGCTCCGGATTCCAAATCCTTTGATCCGCATCCAAAGTGCATGAAGCTGGTCATAATCTTCTACTGTCATCGCACGAATAATTGTTGTCATATATTTTCCATTCCTTTTCTTTTTCTGCCATGTTCTACGGGAACATCGGAACCAGATCAAGACCTTCACTTTCCGGAAGTCCAAAGATCAGGTTCATGTTCTGTACAGCCTGTCCTGCTGCACCTTTTACCAGGTTGTCGATCGCACCCATCATAATGATACGGTTTGTTCTCGGATCGATCTTAAATCCGATATCGACATAATTGCTTCCTTCTACCCATTTTGTTTCCGGGTAAACATCTTTCTCCAGAACACGGACAAATTTTTCATTTGCATAATATTTATCGTAAACTGCTTTTACTTCTTCCCAGGTAACATCCTTTGTAAGCTTCGCGTACTCTGTTGCCAGGATTCCTCTGTTCATCGGAACCAGATGCGGTGTAAAGTTAATCACAACCTCTTTGCCGCTCGCATATCCAAGCTGTTCCTCGATCTCCGGTGTATGTCTGTGTGTTGCCACACCGTATGCTTTCATATTCTCATTGACTTCACAGTACAGGTTCGGAACCTTTGCCCCTCTTCCTGCTCCGGATGTTCCGGACTTGGCATCAATGATCAGCGTATCCATATCGATCAGTCCTTCTTTTGCCAGCGGATAAGCAGTCAGGATGGAGCATGTTGTATAGCATCCAGGATTGGCGATCAGTCTTGCGCCTTTGATATCTTCTCTGTTCACTTCACACAGTCCGTAAACTGCTTCTTCGATAAACTGCGGGCTCTTGTGCTCAATACCGTACCATTTTTCGTAAGTCTTGACATCTTTGATACGGAAATCTGCGCTCAGGTCGATGATCTTAACCTTTGATAAGATTTCTTCATTAACTAATGATGCGCACAGTCCCTGTGGAGTTGCTGTGAAAATCACATCTACCTGATCTGCAAGTTGTTCCATATTATCATCTAAACATACCGCATCTACGATCTGAAACATATTGCGGTATACATCTGCATATTTCTTATCGATATAGCTTCTTGAGCCAAACCATTTAATTTCTACGTCTTTATGTCCTGTTAAAATGCGAACCAGTTCTCCTCCGGCGTAACCGGTAGAACCGATGATTCCTGCTTTAATCATGTAAACCATCCTTTCGTAAATGCCGTATTTGTGTATAGATAGGCATAATCATAAATACTATAAACCCATTAATCCCTATTGTAAAGGGGTTCGCGGTAATTGGGGGAATGTTTTCCGATTGGTTTAGTATACATGGTTTTATTTGGTAAAGCAAGTGGTTTTTTGATTTTTATGCATGTTTCTGTATATTTTTATGTGTAATTTCTTATTTTTATGCATTTATATTTATTTTTATGCATTGTTATGCATTTTTATTATTATAAGATGCATTAGGTCTGTATTCTTTTTATTGACTATTTTAGGAAAATTCAATTAGTATTAAGGAAGTGATTGTAAAGGAGTTGTTATTTTATGGAACGGGATCTTACTTCGGGGAGTGTTTTTCGGAATGTGATTTATTTTTCGCTACCTTATTTTTTATCTTATTTTTTACAGACGCTTTATGGGATGGCGGATCTTTTTATTGTTGGGCAGTTTGATGGGGTTGCCAGTACAACAGCGGTTTCGATTGGGAGCCAGGTGATGCATATGTTGACGGTAATGATCGTGGGGCTTGCGATGGGGGCTACAGTTTCAATCGGGCAGTCTATTGGAGCGGGCGATAAGAAAAGGGCTTCTGTGTTTGTGGGAAATACGGTGATTTTGTTTATGGGGATTTCTCTGGTGCTGGCGGTTTTGCTTCTGTTTTTTGTGAAGCCGGCTGTTGCCGTGATGTCTACACCTGCGGAGGCTGTGTCAGGAACGGCAGCTTATCTGACGATCTGTTTTCTCGGGATTCCTTTTATTACGGCGTATAATGTGATCAGTTCGATTTTCCGCGGACTGGGGGATTCTAAAAGTCCGATGTATTTCATCGCAGTTGCATGTGCGGTGAATATTATACTGGATTATCTGTTTATCGGATTTTTCCATCTGGGAGCTTCCGGTGCTGCTCTTGGCACAACACTTTCCCAAGCGTGCAGTGTTCTGTTTGCATTGATTGCCATTAAACGTAAGCAGACCGGACTTTCTTTTTCCGGAGACTGTTTCCGCCCACAGAAAAAACCGCTTGGCAAAATTCTGAATATTGGGATTCCGGTAGCGCTTCAGGACGGATTTATTCAGATTGCTTTCATTATTATTACGATCATTGCCAACCGGCGCGGACTGAACACAGCCGCTGCTGTCGGCATTGTGGAAAAAATCATCAGCTTTCTGTTCCTGATTCCGTCTTCCATGCTTTCGACTGTTTCTGCACTCGCAGCTCAGAATATCGGTGCCGGAAAGTATGACCGTGCAAAGCAGACGCTTCGCTATGCCATGATGATCGCCATTGGATTTGGTCTGGTCGTCTCTATATTGATCCAGTTTATCGCAGCTCCGGTTGTCGGACTTTTCACTGCAGACGCAGCCGTTATTCTTCTCGGCGCACAGTACATTCGCGGATATATCTGGGATTGTATTTTTGCCGGCGTTCATTTCAGTTTCAGCGGATACTTCTGTGCATGCGGAAAATCTGGAATTTCATTTTTACATAACCTGATCGCTATTTTGTGCGTGCGTATTCCGGGTGTTTATCTGACTTCAAAAATTTTCCCGCATACACTGTTTCCGATGGGACTCGCAACCGCTACCGGCTCCTTATTGTCTGTGATCATCTGCATCATTGCTTACCGATGGTTATGTGAAAAATCCGGAAAATAGAATACAGGATCGGACTCTTACGGATTTCTCCAGATCATCAAAAATGGTGACTCACTACGAGCCACCATTTTTGATGATCACTTATCTGATATGCGCTTCTTCATGTGCAAGCAGCCATTCTTTCTTTTCAAGTCCACCGGCATATCCGGTCAGGCTTCCGTCGCTTCCGATGACCCGGTGACATGGAATAATCACAGAGATCGGATTATGTCCGACCGCACCTCCGACTGCCTGCGGCGAGATACTTTTCGCGCCCCGTTTTACTGCAAGGATCTTTGCGATCTTTCCATAAGTAATGGTACATCCATATGGGATTTTTGCGATAATCTTCCATACTTCTTTTCGGAAATCACTTCCTGCAGGTGCAAGAGGAAGTTCTTCCGGATCCGGATCCTGCCCTGCAAAATACCGATCCAGCCAGTACTCTGCCTGATCCAGTACCGGCAAGTCTTTCTTCTCCTCAAAATCTTCTACAATCTTGTCCATATAGTATTTCTGTCCTTCAAACCATGCACCGACAAGTACATCCTCCCGTGCTCCAAGCGTAATTTTCCCGATCGGCGAATCATAGTAGCTTACATACAGCATTTTTCATTCTTCCCCTTTTTCATCCGTCCTGATACCCATGTTTTTGAGGATTGCGAGAGTGCAAAGCACGTAGCAATCTGGTATCAAAGGGGTCAAAATACCTTTGGACCCCAACATCTTAAAAATAAAAACAAAATTCCTTAACTTTTGTATCATTCAAATTATAAAATGGAGATTTTTTCCTGTCAATCTTCTTATCCGCGAATTTGTCCATTTCCAAAGATCACATACTTTTTCGTGGTAAGGGCTTCCTGCCCCATCGGTCCGCGGGCATGAAGTTTCTGGGTACTGATTCCGATTTCCGCCCCGAATCCAAATTCGTTTCCGTCAGTAAATCTGGTTGACGCATTGACATACACTGCCGCCGCATCTACCCTCTCCTGAAAATACAGTGCATTTGCATAATCCTTCGTAATAATCGTCTCGGAATGCCCGATGTTCCATTTGTTGATGTGCCGGACGGCATCACAGATAGTTGGAACAATTTTTACAGAAATAATCGCATCCAGATATTCCTGTCCCCAGTCACTTTCCTGTGCCCAAGCGATCCGCTCATCAATCTGCCTTGCCGCTTCGTCTCCCCGGATCTCTACCCCTTTTGCCGAAAGCCGGTCACAGATCACCGGAAGCGCCTCCTCTGCAATTTTCTCATGAATCACTAAGGATTCACATGCATTGCATACACCAAGCCTCTGCATCTTTGCATTCTCGATAATCTCCGCTGCCATCTGGATATCAGCAAATTCATCCACATAAATATGGCAGTTCCCCGTCCCGGTCTCAATCACCGGAACCGTACTGTTCTCCACCACAGATGCAATCAGTGAAGCACCTCCTCTTGGAATCAGTACATCCAGATAGTCCTTCATCCGCATCATTTCCATAGCCGACTCCCGGCTGGTATCTTCAACCAGAATCAGCGCATCCGGTTCCATTCCCTTTTTCGCAAGTGCCCCACGGATCATCTCTGCTATAGCCCTGCAGGAATTTGCTGCTGCACTTCCTCCTTTTAAAACGGCGACATTTCCGGTCTTAAAGCAGAGTCCAAAGGCATCTGCAGTCACATTCGGACGGGCTTCATAAATGATTCCGACAACACCAAGCGGAACTCGTTTTTCTCCGATCTGCAGTCCGTTTGGCCTTATTTTCATGGAAATGATCTCTCCCAAAATATCCGGAAGTGCTGCAATCTTCCTAAGTCCTTCTGCCATTTTCCGGATTCTGTTTTCATTTAGAAGAAGCCGGTCGATCAGTGGCTCTGTCATCTTATTTTTTCTTGCAAGCATAATATCCTTTTGGTTTTCTTCTATTATATATGCCTGTTGTGCCACCAGCGCATCTGCCGCCAGGATGAGCCCTTCCTGTCTTTGAATTACATTTAAAAATGCGACCGTTTCTTTTGCACTGACTGCACGCTTTCCAAGCTCTTCCATATAGATTTTTTTCTCTGCTCTCTGTTTCATTTCATTCACCTCTACTTTCCCACAGCCATCCGATACTGTATATTTCTTTT
Organism: Coprococcus sp. LG101-27; assembly: GCF_027695515.1. Classification (NCBI taxonomy): domain Bacteria; kingdom Bacillati; phylum Bacillota; class Clostridia; order Lachnospirales; family Lachnospiraceae; genus Coprococcus; species Coprococcus sp. LG101-27. The sequence goes on along the minus strand of NZ_JAQEUJ010000001.1, from coordinate 51,862 downwards.
CAGTCTCCGCTCCATCCTGTACGCATCTCTTTCCGGTCCAAACTCATTTTCCCCGTCATAGCGGTGATTCTTTGCAAGAAACAGCGTACCGACTTTCTTTCCTGCCATAATATCATTAATTGCATAAATATTATCGCCATTTGCGATCACCATATCTGCTCCCGCTTCTGTTGCAATCTTGGCTGCCTCGATCTTTGTCGCCATACCACCGGTTCCGACTGCGCTTCCGGCTCCTTTTCCCATCTTCTCCAGTTCTTCATCAATCCGGTTCACGGTATGCACAAATCTTGCTGCCGGATTAGTTCTTGGATCATCCGTATAAAGTCCCTCGATATCTGACATCATGATCAAAAGATCCGCCTCCACCAACGCCGCCACATCCGCAGACATAGTATCATTATCGCCAAAATTTCCATAGCTGTCCGCATCCACGGAAATAGCATCATTTGCATTGACGATTGGAACCACATTCATTGCCAGAAGTTCTTCAAATGTATCTCTCGCATGGATACGGCATGTCTTGCTGTAAACAGATTCTTTCGTCAGCAGCACTTGTGCGGTGAGCTGACTGTATTCCGCAAAAAAATTCTCATAGATCATCATCAGGCGCCCCTGCCCTACTGCTGCACATGCCTGTTTGACAGAACCAGCTGGCTTCTCACTGATTCCAAGGACATTTTTTCCGATACCGACTGCACCGGAAGATACTACGATTATCTCTTTTCCGCGGTTTCTGAGATTGATCAGTACACGGACAAATTTCTCCAGTTTTTCCAGATTGATGTTACCGGTTTTTGCATAGGTGACAGTGGAGGTTCCCACTTTGATGACGATTCGTTTCTTTTCCTTTAGAGTGGCTCTTAATTCCATTTCGTTTTTCCTCTTTTCAATTCATATTCTTAGTAGGTATAAATAAAAGAAGCAGAAAAAGAGTATGCGGCGATACCTTTTTCTGCTTCTTTTTTCACTATCGAATCATAATACTTCAATGACTGAACCAAACCTATCACTTTTTCATTCCATCCGAAATGAACATTTTAAGCTGTATATATTGGATACACGCATTCCCTGATCTGCAATATTGAATTTTCTGTTCTGTGCCCTTGAAGGACACGGTCGATGCGGGAATGTAGGAATGAAAAATACACTGCCTTCTGCCAGCAATGTCAGAACGAAATCAAATATGTTATTCTTATTCATTTTATGCATATCACTCATCTCGCCGGTTCCTTTCTTCCTTTAGCGTGTTACCTTGTTACTTTTTGTTATATTTTACGGGTTTTTGTGTAAATGTTAGGTATTTTTCTGATTTATCTTTATATTTTCTGTTTAATCTTCTTCTATCCTTCTTTTTTCTTACTACTCTCTTTCCTTTTTTATACATAATTATGCATATTTTATGTATATTTTTACTTTTATTTGCATAAAATAACATTTTTAAAAGTTTTTTCATTTTATTATTGCATAAATATAAAAAATAGTGTATAGTGGGTTGTGAATTGAATACAAAAGAAAATTTTTAGGAGGTTTATATACAATGAAAGAAAAAGTAGTTCTTGCATATTCTGGTGGTCTTGATACTACCACACTGATCCCTTGGTTAAAGGAGACATTTGATTACGAAGTTATCTGCTGCTGTATCGACTGCGGACAGGGCGAAGAGCTGGATGGTCTTGATGAAAGAGCAAAACTCGCAGGTGCTTCTAAATTATACATCGAAGATATCACTGATGATTTCTGTGACAACTATATTATGCCATGTGTACAGGCAAATGCTGTTTACGAAAATGCATACCTTCTCGGAACTTCTATGGCTCGTCCGGCAATCTCCAAGAGACTTGTTGAAGTAGCAAGAAAAGAAGGTGCTACTGCTATCTGCCACGGTGCTACTGGAAAAGGAAATGACCAGATCCGTTTCGAGCTTTCTATCATGGCTCTTGCCCCGGATCTTAAGATCATCGCTCCTTGGAGAATGACAGATCTGTGGACACTTCAGTCACGTGACGATGAGATTGCTTACTGTAAAGCTCACGGAATCGATCTTCCGTTTGACGCAAGCCACAGCTATAGCCGTGACCGTAACTTATGGCACATCAGCCACGAAGGACTGGAACTTGAAGATCCATCCTGCGAACCAAATTACGCTGATCTTCTTGTTCTTGGAAATACACCGGAAAATGCACCGGATGAAGATGAATATGTAACCATGACATTTGAAGAAGGTGTTCCGAAGACAATCAACGGCGAAGCCATGAAGGTTTCTGATATCATCCGCAAACTCAACGAACTTGGCGGCAAGCATGGTATCGGTATCGTTGATATCGTTGAGAACCGTGTTGTTGGTATGAAATCCCGTGGTGTTTATGAAACTCCTGGTGGAACAATCCTGATGGAAGCTCACAAACAGCTTGAAGAACTGGTTATCGACCGTGCTACCATGGAAGTTAAGAAAGATCTTGGCAACAAACTCGCTCAGGTTGTATACGAAGGAAAATGGTTCACACCACTTTGTGAAGCTCTTCGTGCTTTCGTAAAATCTACCCAGAAATATGTTACAGGTGAAGTTAAATTCAGACTTTACAAAGGAAATATCATTAAAGCCGGAACTACTTCTCCATACTCACTTTACAATGAATCTCTGGCAAGCTTCACAACTGGTGATATGTACGATCATCATGATGCAAGCGGATTCATCACTCTGTTCGGACTTCCGCTGAAGGTTCGTGCGATGAAGAATCTTGAGGTAAACAACAAATAATTGTATATCCCCATACTGACAGATTTAAAGGACGTTGATATGAAATTATCAGCGTCCTTTTTCTGAGCAAGCCAACGCTTAAAAGGTTCCGCTTTTGGCGAGGGTCTACATGAAATGTAAGTTTCACTCCAACAGGCTCGTCAGGCATACAATGTCATTTTTATAATTATGCTATAGTAGTTATCAGCCATTTATGATTCATATAAAGGCATATCCACCCCGTATTCTCTATCAATCCCCATACAGATCTGCTCAAATATCTGATTTGGCAGATATACACCTTACTTTCCGCTTTCAGGCAGCTCTCCCAGTGATAGTTTCCCCGGCACAACGCAGTTCCAAGACCGGGAGACGCGCGCAAAGTGAGATCATATTTCAGGCGATACTCCCCTGGTTTTATTTCGGGAAGTTCCTTACAAAATTGCAGATCTGGCATGAATTTCATTCCCATTTCTTCTGCTTTCTATCATTATATGATACCACAGGCACAGTCGTTCTTATTCTGTCAGTTCTTGCTCTTTAATCTTCAACCAGTCCTCTTTCCACTACATTTTCCACGGCATCCATCTGTTCCAGGATTTCTTCACGGCGTTCATCCAAAAGTAAACCTTTGTTGTATTTGTAATACATCGCACAGTCATTTTCCCGCAGGAACGCAATGCTGTACACATTACTGTTGAGTTCCGTGACAAATACTGCCATTTCCTGGCTCTCGCCGAAAGCAGATTCCAGGAATTCAAAGCAGTGATTCAGCGTTTCCAGTGTCTTATCTGCCATTTGCTCTCTCTGCTCTTCTTCGCTGTCAAATGTGGCCTTTACAGACTCAAATTCCGGAGCTTTCTGGTATTCTTCCAATTTGCATAAAATACGCTCCATACGGTGCATTTCCGCCTTTGTAAGCTGTCCGGCGGCCTTCTTCTGTTCAACTTCCCGCCTAAGAGACTGAATTTTCGCAGCAAGGACCTCTCCCGGAACTGCACCTTCCTTTTGCAATTCCTCTTTATAAGCACACAGCTGAGCAAACAGTCCCTCCACAAATTTTTCCATCTCATATTCTTCTTTAAAAAGTTCTGCCATCTTTCCGACCAGAAGATTTACCACACCCAGTCGCTCATCAAACGACGCAAATTTCAAACGTTCTAAGGTATCTTTTTCATAATATCCTGCAAGGATCCGCTCCAGTCCATACTCCTTCTGATACTTTCGGTAAAGCTCCAGATAATTTGCAAAATCCTTCGCTGTCTTCCAGTGCTGGAGGTACTGATGCACAACCTCACGATCCACCTCTTTACCAAGCTTTTCATAAACCTGGATCAATCTTGACAGGTCTTCCCATCCTCTGGCTGTGACAAACATTTTTCCATCTACTGTATTTTCCATACGATAGAAATTCTCTTTTCGAAGTTCCAGATAAGAAAGCACTGCAGGATGGATTCCAACCTGATACGCATATTCCTTCCAGACATCAAAATCAGCTTCCACATCGATCCGCTTGATCCGGTCCAGTGTCACCACATCAAATTCCCGCACCGACTTATTATATTCCGGCGGATTCCCTGCCGCCACAATGATCCATCCCTCCGGCACACTCTGATTACCAAACATCTTGCACTGTAAAAACTGCAGCATAGTCGGCGCCAACGTCTCTGAAACACAGTTGATCTCATCGATAAACAGGATTCCCTCTTTCATGCCGCTCTGCTCTATCTTTTCATATACAGCAGCAATGATCTCACTCATCGTATACTCGGTTACCGAATACTCTTTTCCACCGTAGATCTTTTTCTGAATAAATGGAAGCCCGATCGCACTCTGTCTGGTATGGTGCGTGATCGTATACGCAACCAGTCCGATCTCACATTCCCTTGAAATCTGCTCCATGATCTGTGTTTTTCCAATTCCCGGAGGTCCCATCAGAAGGATCGGTCTCTGATGGATTGCCGGAATCTGATATTCTCCATATTCATCCTTCATCAGGTATGCCTGCACCGCATCCTTGATTTCCTGTTTTGCACGTTTAATATTCATCTATTTCTCACTCCTCTCAAATCTTCTTCATCCAGAACCAGTTTCATCGCCCACGGCGGAACTTCCTGTTCTTCTGCCCCGTCGTCCATAAATACAAACGCGGTCTGGTATGGCGGCATTTTCTGCGGATAAATCCCCTGTCCATCGGTAAAATAGATCACACCCTTCAGTTCAGTGAACCGGTGCGTCGCGATCAGCTCATCAATATAGGCAAACGCCGGTCTGAAATCCGTTCCACCTTCCCCGACAAGATCCAACTTTTCCATATATTCCTGTAATTCTTCTTTACAGGTAATCTTCCGGTCCGACTGCACCTGGTCATCACATTGTATAATGTGGATATTGACTCTCTGAAAAAAGCTCCCTGCTTCACTTAAAATGCCATAGGTCTCCTCCAGAAATTTTTTTACCAGATCTCCTGAACAGGACATGGAAGTATCGATCACGATTGCAAAATCCTCCACTTTTTTCACTTCTTTCCACTCCTGCGGCTCGATCAGAGGCATATTTCCATAAAGGCGCAATCCATAACTGTAAAATACATAATCAAAGCTGTCATCATCCACGGTAACCTCTTCCTTCAGCACAGCAAATTTGCGCAGAAAGCTGCGGTAGTCATATCGCTGTCGGTTCTCAACCCGGACCTGATCCAGAAAATGCCCGGTATTTGATGCTGCTTCTTTCGAAAAAGTTTCCATATCGGTCTGCATTTTCTCGCTGATATCCTGCCACCTCTGGTTCATCTCACTTTTCCGGTCATCATCCTCATCTTTTGCCCAGTACTTGTGGTCATCCACGGTAAATTCCCGAACCATGCGCTCCATTTCCCGGTTCGAAAGCTTCCATCTTACCAGTACTCCATAAATTTTTTCCGCTGTAAATACCTTGATTTCTTCTTTCAGATCCCGGTAAGTTCTCTGTCTGATCCAGGACTGGCTTTTTCGTATATTCTGGAGGTTCCAGTCGTCAATCACAGATTCTACCGCAATATCCGCCGCCAGGTTCCATACAAGCTCTTCCCGTCCATTTCTGCGAAATACATGTCGGAAAATGCAGTGCAGAACCAGATGTAGATAGGCGCGGTTTACTCCGATCCGGTTCTGCCTGTACTCACCTCCCAGCATCTGCCCGTTAAAATACATTGTCTCTCCGTCTGTAGCAAGAAGGTCTACCGAAAAATCCTGTACATAATAAAACGCCGAAAGCGCCACATCCATAAATCTCATCTTCATATACAGTTCGTTCCTCGTCAGAACCAGTATTTTATGTCCGATTTCTTCCAGACCCTGTTCTAATGACATTTCTTCCAATCTTTCCACCTTCTTTTACAATACAAACTTTTTCTTCTTTTTTGGAAAACTACGGTAACGCTCGTCCATCAAAATAGCTGAAATCTCGGTCTGTCCTGCATCTGCCGCATAAGTAATCGTTTTTCCCAACGCTTGTTCATCAAAATAATGCTCTCTGCAGCAAAAAAGCAGAACCTCCTGCGGATCTCCGGCGGCGATTTCGCGTCTTTCTTTCACCGCATGGATACAGCTTTCTCCAATTTCTTCCATATGCGCCTTTACATAATTTTCATAGCGCAGCTTCGCCGCATCTTCCAGCTTCCACGGATATCGCAGACGCGTCAGAGCCACACTGAAAATTGCCTCTTCCGAATCTCTTGCTTCAGAAAGTGCAAACAGCCGGTCGTATTTTCCATAATCCAGTTCCCGCCGGTAAAAGCACTCCCTGTACTCTCCACCGGAACCATAATAATGCGTCTCCACGATCCGCGCCGGCGTATTTTCCACCGCATCTGCGTAATATTCCGGAAACAGGATCTTTGTCTCCGTTCCCTGATAACGCAGTGTTGCAATGATCTGATACCGGATCTCCGTCAGAATTTCCTTAAGACAGGACTTATTTCCATCCATAAAATCAATCTCCACCTTCTCCAGACGGCATCCGGTAAATACCCCGCTACCCATCCGCACGATTGCATCTGTCCCATGGAAAAGTTTCAGATTCATACATCCATAAAACGCATAATTTCCAATTGACTGTACGGTAGACGGAAGATGGATCTCCCTTACTATTCCACCACAGCAGAGTTCTTCCGGCTGCGCAAAACGATCATCTTCTTCATCTGTCTCTGTCTGATAAACAGATGCATTTTTCTCTTCTTCATCTTTATGCAGTGAAAATGTATATGGAGCAATGCGGATGACAGGAATTCCCTCTATCTGCTCCGGTACTTTTATGATTCCTGAATCCTGCCAGATCCTGAGAATTTCAAGTCCGTTTTCTATTTTCTGATATTGTATCTTCATAAATTTCACTCCTGAAATTGATTCTGTCTGTTCTATCCAATTAAGGATTATAGCAAAAAAAAGCAGATTTTTCCATTATCCACTTCACACAATATATCGAAATTTCACGAAATGTATCGTTATGAACAAAATTATTTACATATCTATAGAATTCCTTTATTCTATAGTTAGATAGTCGGTATGAATATTTGAAGGAGGTACTTATGTATGACGTCAGGCATGTATTAAGAAAAGCCGGTCTCCGTTCCACCTACTCTGGTTATAACTATCTTGTTTCAGCAGTCGCTCTCGTTCTCAAAGATCAGGAATTTTATATGAAGAACGTAACCTCTAATCTCTACTGTGTTGTCGGCGAGCAGTATGGCGTTTCCAACATGTGCGTTGAAGCCGCCATCCGCACAATGATCAACAGTTATTGGAATCAGAATTCTAATAAAATTTTAAGCCCGCTGCTTGGTTATCCTGTATTTGACAAACCGACCGCATCCGAATTTATTTCGATGCTGGCAGATTATATCCAGGATCATTCCCCTCGTTAATTATAAGATACTGCGTAGAATTTATGCATTATCGCATATCAGCATGGTATACACAGAATAACATTAGTAGGCCGGCATTAAACAAGGTGCAGCCTATGAGGTTGCACCTTGTTTATCGAATCGGATTTTTATAACATAATTTTTATAATTGGGGACGTTTTTCCATACTCGCTGTTTTAGTTGCCACAGCTACAATTTGAATCCTTATCAAACTCCGGATTGATTGCATAAAAGTTCTTACTGTTCAGATTATCCTGAACGATTCTTAAACTTTCTCCAAATCTTTGGTAATGTACAATTTCCCGTTTTCTTAAAAACCGAATTGGATCACATACTTCCGGGTCTTTTACAAGCCTTAAAATGTTGTCATACGTCGTCCTGGCTTTCTGTTCTGGCACGACCTTGTAAGTACAACATATACAAAAATATAGAGGGTAAAGCAGATATTCCGCCTTTCCAGTGTATCAATTCAGACGTTCAGAAATGAGCGTCTATTTTTTTACCCTAAAACCAGAAAGGACGTGATACCACGAAGAAATCACCACCGCCGGAGCGTTCCCCTCCGCTTCCAGACCAGAACCCAAAAACAACTATCAAACACAACATTCAGAAAGGACAGGTACATCTATATGGAATTAAAATTCGTTATCCCCAACATGGAAAAAACATTCGGCAACTTGGAGTTTGCCGGAGAAGACAAAACAGAACAGAGAAGAATCAACGGACGCATGGCGGTACTCTCTCGCAGCTTCAACCTTTATTCAGACGTACAGAGGGCGGATGATATTGTGGTTATCCTCCCTGCCGAAGCCGGAGAGAAACATTTTGACTTTGAAGAACGTGTAAAGCTCGTCAATCCCCGTATCACCGCAGAGGGCTATAAAATCGGCACAAGGGGCTTTACCAACTACATTTTGCACGCTGACGATATGGTAAAAGCATAAGGAAAAGGAGGACATCAGACTATGAGATTAGCAAACGGAATCGTGATTGACAAGGAAGCAACATTCGGGGCATTGAAATATTCTGCCCTCCGCCGTGAGGTTCACCTCCAGAATGAAGACGGCTCGGTATCAGAAGAAATCAAGGAGCGTACCTATGACTTAAAATCCAGAGGACAGGGGCGTATGATTCAGGTTTCTATCCCTGCCAGCGTGCCATTAAAGGAGTTCGATTACAACGCAGAGGTGGAACTTATCAATCCAGTGGCAGATACCGTGGCAACGGCTACCTTTCAGGGAGCAGAGGTGGACTGGTACATCAAGGCTGATGATATTGTTCTGAAAAAAGGTGCTGCCATGAATCCGCAATCACCAAAGAAAGAACCGCCAACAGAAAAATAAGTATGGACGCAATTACTGGATATGAAGAATACGAACAGGACTTCCGGCTGGTTTCTCTGCCGGAATACTGCTGGATGGCAGGTCAGCTTCTTATCGAAGCCCTAGAAGATTATCAGCCGCCGGAAAATCTGGCAGTTTATATGCCGGAATGTCTGTGCAGGGAGTTGTCCGGCTATACTTTTTTATTTCAAGCCCATATGGAAGACAACAAGAAAGGATATTCGCTGCTTTATATGGGCTATTTTTAATCACGGAAAGGAGGATTGTTCCCATGAAACAGCTTTTCCCCCGTGGAAAACGTATCCGCCCCACGGATAAAGACCTTGTGTTCCATACTGCCCTTGCCGCCCTGTTCCCTGTCTTCCTGCTGGTTGTCCTGCTGTTTCATATCCGGCAGATTGCCGGAACCAACTGGCAGGAAGTGTCCCTTTCCCAGATAGCACAGGACATAAATATCCCTTACCTGTTATTCAGCATGGGCGTGGCAGGGCTGGTGTGTCTTACAGCAGTTCTTCTGTTCTGGCGATACCGCAGGGACGAAGTAAAGCAGCTCATCCACCGCCAAAAGCTGGCAAGGATGGTGTTGGAAAACAAGTGGTATGAATCGGAGCAGAGAAAGGAAGACGCTTTTTTCAAGGACTTGTCTTCCAGCCGTTCCAAAGAAACCATCACTTATTTTCCCAAAATCTACTACCGGATGAAACAGGGCTTGCTCCATATCCGTGTGGAAATCACCTTGGGGAAATATCAGGAGCAGCTCTTACACTTGGAGAAAAAGCTGGAAAGCGGCTTGTACTGTGAGCTGACGGATAAGGAATTAAAGGATTCCTATGTGGAGTACACCCTGCTTTATGATACCATTGCCAACCGTATTTCCATTGAGGATGTACAGGCAAAGGACGGCAGGCTCCGGCTTATGGAAAATGTCTGGTGGGAGTATGACAAGCTCCCCCATATGCTCATTGCCGGAGGAACCGGCGGCGGAAAGACCTACTTTATCCTGACCCTCATTGAAGCCCTGCTCCGCACCAACGCCGTCCTGTTCGTATTAGACCCGAAGAACGCCGACCTTGCAGATTTACAGGCGGTTATGCCGGATGTGTACTACAAAAAGGAAGATATGCTCGCCTGCATTGACCGTTTCTATGAAGAAATGATGAAACGCAGCGAAGACATGAAGCTCATGGAGAATTACCGGACAGGGGAAAACTACGCTTACTTGGGGCTTCCGGCAAATTTCCTTATCTTTGATGAATATGTGGCATTTATGGAAATGCTCGGCACAAAAGAAAATGCCGCTGTCCTCAACAAATTAAAACAAATCGTTATGCTTGGGCGGCAGGCTGGCTTCTTCCTGATTCTCGCCTGCCAGCGTCCGGACGCAAAGTATCTGGGGGACGGAATCCGTGACCAGTTCAATTTCCGTGTGGCTCTGGGGCGGATGTCGGAAATGGGCTATGGAATGATGTTCGGGGAAACCACAAAGGATTTCTTCCTAAAGCAGATAAAAGGGCGTGGCTATGTGGATGTGGGAACCAGTGTTATCTCAGAGTTTTACACGCCCCTTGTGCCAAAAGGACACGATTTCCTCAAAGAAATAAAAAAGCTCATAGACAGCAGGCAGGGAGTGCAGGCGGCGTGCGAAGCGAAAGCCGCAGAAACGGACTGACCTGCTGTGGCTGGTGTGCCGCAAGGCACGCCAGCATGAACCCCTCGTATCTAACAGAGGGGTACAAATCGACAGGCAATAACCAAACAACAGGGCAGAATCCCACGGTACACAAGGGATTTTCCCATATCCGGCGTATGTCAACAAGGCTCTGAAAGTTGACATACGCTTTTTTAGACAGGAGGGATTTTCACTGAATGAAGAAACATGGGTACGGAACATCAAAGAGAAACGGGAAAGTTACGGTATCTCACAACAGAAACTTGCCCTAGCTGCCGGAATCACCCGTCCGTACCTGAGCGATATTGAAACGGGCAAGGCTCACCCATCCGAAGCATTACAGGAAGCCATCACGGAAGCTCTGGAACGCTTTAACCCAGACGCTCCCCTTGAAATGCTCTTTGACTATGTGCGGATTCGCTTTCCCACTACAGATGTGAAGCATATCGTGGAAGACGTGCTGCGGCTAAAGCTGCCTTACTTTATCCATGAAGACTACGGCTTCTACTCTTACACGGAGCATTACTATCTTGGGGATATTTTCGTTTTGGTATCGCCGGAACTGGAAAAAGGGGTGCTGCTGGAACTGAAAGGGCGTGGCTGCCGCCAGTTTGAAAGCTATCTGCTGGCACAGGAACGGAGCTGGTATGAATTTTTCATGGACGTTCTCATGGAGGACGGCGTGATGAAGCGGCTTGACCTCGCTATCAATGACAAAACGGGAATCCTGAACATTCCCCATCTGACAGAGAAGTGCCGGAATGAGGAATGTATCTCGGTCTTCCGCAGCTTCAAAAGCTACCGCAGCGGCGAACTGGTACGGCGTGAGGAAAAAGAATGTATGGGGAACACCCTGTATATCGGTTCCCTCCAAAGTGAGGTGTACTTCTGCATTTACGAAAAGGACTATGAGCAGTACAAAAAGCATGATATTCCCATTGCGGACGCAGAGGTAAAGAACCGCTTTGAAATCCGGCTGAAAAATGAGCGTGCCTTTTACGCCATCCGTGACCTGTTAGAACATGACAATCCAGAACGGACAGCTTTTCAAATCATCAACCGCTATATCCGGTTCGTGGACAGGGACGATACGAAGCCCCGTTCTGACTGGCGTATCAATGAGGAATGGGCGTGGTTTATTGGGGAACACAGGGGAAGTCTGAAACTGACAACGAAACCGGAACCCTATTCCTTTGAACGCACCCTGCACTGGCTCTCCCATCAGGTAGCCCCCACGTTAAAGCTGGCTCTCCGTCTGGATAAGATGAACCACACCCAGATTGTCCATGACATCATCACCCATGCAAAGCTGACGGAGAAGCACGAAAAAATCCTGAAGCAGCAAGCCGCCGCTGCAAAGGAGGTGGTGCTTTAACGGTGGCAATTTTGGAACCTAAGAACTCTTACAGGAAAGAAAGGAGCTTTTATGAATTTCGGACAGAATCTTTACAACTGGTTTTTATCCAACGCCCAGTCCCTTGTGCTGCTGGCAATCGTGGTGATTGGACTGTACCTCGGATTTAAGAGGGAATTTTCCAAACTTATCGGCTTTTTAGTAGTGTCCCTTGTAGCGGTTGGTCTGGTCTTCAATGCGGACGGTGTAAAGGACATCTTACTGGAACTGTTTAATAAGATTATCGGTGCATAGGAAAAAACATATTACACTTCCGTTATGGAGCAAGCTCTGATTGCTTCATGGCGGAAGTCCACTAGGGGCTTGGGGAGCGTAACTCCCCAAACAACCTGACAGAGAAAGGACGTGATACTGATTGAGGAAATGAAAATCTACATCCTGAACACCACAAGGTTTTACCATGAGGATTTTGAGGAATATCCGGGGGCATGGTTTTCCTGCCCCGTGGATTTTGAAGAAATCAGGGAACGTCTTGGGGTTCAGAGTGAGGAAGAAATCGAAATTGAAGACTATGAGCTGCCGTTTCCATTGGAGGGCAACACAAGGCTCTGGGAAATCAACGCCCTTTGCCGGATGGTACAGGAAATGCAGGGAACGCCTCTCTATTATGAAATGGATGTGGTACAAAAGCGGTGGTTTTCCAGCTTTACGGAATTTATCGACCACAAAGACCAGATACGCTGCTATCCGGTGCAGGACGGAGAATCCCTCGCCCATTATCTGGTGCAGGAGATTCAGGTATTCGGAGAAATACACCCAGACTTAATGAACCATATCGACTACGCTGCCATTGGTCGGGAGCTGGAAACCAGCGAAAACTACCTGTTTACGGACAATGGTATCTTTTATTACCGCTAAAAGGAGGTGAAGGAACTTGGAAGAAATGCGGATTTACATTGCCAACTTAGGAAAATACAATGAGGGCGAACTGGTAGGGGCATGGTTCACGCCGCCTGTGGATTTTGAGGAAGTCACGGAACGTATCGGCTTGAATGATGAATATGAGGAATATGCCATCCATGATTATGAGCTGCCCTTTGCGATTGACGAATATACCCCCATTGAGGAAGTCAACCGCCTGTGTGAAATGGTGGAGGACTTACCGGAATATATTCAGGAGGAACTATCAGAGCTGCAATCCTACTTTGGCAGTATCGAAGAACTCTGTGAGCATGAAGACGATATTATCTGCCATTCCGGCTGTGACGATATGGCGGATGTGGCTCGCTACTATCTGGAAGAAACCGGACAGCTTGGGGAACTTCCGGCACACTTACAAAACTATATCGACTATGCCGCCTATGGGCGTGACATGGAATTGGAGGGAACCTTTGTTGTCACGAACCACGGCGTATATGAAATCTTACGGTAGACCCGTCTGTATCTCCTTTGGGAAATGCAGGCGGATTTTTTATTCAGGGGCGGCTTTGGCTGCCCCCATCTTTTAGAAAGGACGGACAACATGAAAAAAATACGAAGCTATACCAGTATCTGGTCGGTGGAAAAGGTACTCTATTCCATCAATGATTTTAAGCTGCCATTCCCCATCACGTTCACACAGATGGCGTGGTTCGTGGTATCGGTGTTTGCAGTTATGCTCTTGGGGAACCTCCCTCCCCTTTCGTTCATTGACGGGGCATTTTTAAAATACTTCGGCGTACCCTTTGCCCTCACTTGGTTCATGTGCCAGAAGACCTTTGACGGGAAGAAGCCTTACGGCTTCCTGAAATCCGTACTGGCATATCTGGTACGCCCGAAACTGACCTATGCAGGAAAGCCCGTGAAGCTGGAAAAGGAATATCCGGCACAGCCCATCACGGCAGTAAGGAGTGATATTTATGGCATATCCGATTAAATATATCGAAAATAACCTTGTGTTCAACCATGACGGGGAGTGCTTCGCTTACTATGAGCTGCTTCCCTACAACTATTCCTTTTTAAGCCCTGAACAGAAATATCAGGTACACGATTCGTTCCGGCAGCTTATCGCCCAGAACAGGGACGGAAAGATTCATGCCCTGCAAATCAGCACCGAATCCAGCATACGGGCGGCACAGGAACGCTCCAAACAGGAAGTGACGGGCAAGTTAAAGGATGTTGCCTGTGCAAAGATTGACGCACAGACCGAAGCCCTGATTTCCATGATAGGGGAAAATCAGGTAGACTATCGCTTTTTTATCGGCTTCAAGCTGCTTGTCAATGAGCAGGAAGTCACCATGAAACAGTTCCGCAGGGAAGCAAAGACCGCCGTTTCCAATTTCCTCCATGAAGTCAACCACAAACTCATGGGGGATTTTGTTTCCATGAGCAATGAAGAAATCTGGCGGTTTCAGAAGATGGAAAAGCTGCTGGAAAGTAAAATCTCACGCCGCTTCAAAGTCCGGCGGCTTAACAAGGACGATTTTGGCTATCTGATTGAGCATTTATACGGGCAGACCGGAACCGCCTACGAAGATTATGAGTATTATCTTCCGAAGAAACGGTTTCAGGAGGAAACGCTGGTGAAATACTATGACCTCATCAAACCCACCCGTTGTCTGATAGAGGAAAACCAGCGGTATCTGAAAATCGAACAGGAAGACGGGACAGTTTATGCCGCCTACTTTACCATCAACAGCATTGTAGGGGAACTGGACTTCCCATCCTCGGAAATCTTTTACTATCAGCAGCAGCAATTCACTTTTCCCATTGATACCTCTATGAATGTGGAGATTGTGACAAACCGGAAAGCCCTCTCCACGGTGCGGAACAAGAAAAAAGAGCTGAAAGATTTGGACAACCACGCATGGCAGAATGACAGTGAAACCAGTACAAACGTGGTGGACGCTTTAGACAGCGTAAATGAGCTGGAATCCACCTTAGACCAGAGCAAGGAATCCATGTATAAGCTGTCCTATGTGGTGCGTGTGACAGCTCCCGACTTGGAAGAACTGAAACGCCGCTGCAATGAGGTGAAAGATTTTTATGACGATTTGAACGTGAAGCTGGTTCGCCCCTTTGGGGATATGCTGGGGCTGCATGGGGAATTTCTCCCTGCCAGCAAACGGTATCTGAACGATTACATCCAGTATGTCACCAGTGACTTCCTCGCTGGTCTTGGTTTCGGAGCAACCCAGATGTTGGGGGAACCAGAGGGTATTTATATCGGGTACAGCCTTGATACAGGAAGAAATGTGTACTTAAAACCTGCCCTTGCCAGTCAAGGGGTAAAAGGCTCTGTTACCAACGCCCTTGCTGCCGCTTTTGTCGGCTCCCTCGGCGGTGGAAAATCATTCAGCAACAACATGATTGTCTATTATTCCGTACTATTTGGGGCACAGGCTCTCATTGTTGACCCGAAAGCGGAACGGGGACGCTGGAAAGAAACCCTGCCGGAAATCGCCCATGAAATCAATATCGTAAACCTGACCTCAGAGGAACAGAACAGGGGCTTACTTGACCCCTATGTGATTATGGAGAACCCAAAGGATTCCGAATCACTGGCAATCGACATCCTGACCTTTTTAACCGGCATTTCCAGCCGTGACGGGGAAAAGTTCCCTGTTCTTCGGAAAGCCATCCGTGCAGTGACAAACAGTGAGGAACGGGGACTTTTCAAAGTGATTGAGGAACTTCGGGCGGAGGGAACCACCATCAGCACCAGCATAGCCGACCATATCGAATCCTTTACGGACTATGACTTTGCACACCTGCTCTTTTCGGATGGGGATGTCACACAGTCCATCAGCCTTGAAAAGCAGCTCAATATCATTCAGGTGGCGGATTTGGTGCTGCCGGATAAAGAAACCTCGTTTGAAGAATACACCACAATGGAGCTGCTTTCCGTGGCAATGCTCATTGTAATCAGCACCTTTGCCCTCGACTTTATCCACACCGACCGCAGCGTGTTTAAGATTGTGGATTTGGATGAAGCATGGAGCTTCTTACAGGTGGCACAGGGCAAGACCCTCTCTATGAAGCTGGTTCGTGCCGGACGTGCCATGAACGCAGGCGTTTACTTTGTCACCCAGAACACGGACGATTTGCTGGATGAAAAGCTGAAAAACAATCTGGGCTTGAAGTTTGCGTTCCGTTCCACAGACATCAACGAAATCAAGAAGACCCTCGCCTTTTTTGGGGTGGATTCCGAAGATGAAAACAACCAGAAGCGGCTCCGTGACTTGGAAAACGGGCAGTGCCTTATCAGTGATTTGTACGGGCGTGTGGGAGTGATACAGTTCCATCCTATCTTTGAAGACCTGTTCCATGCCTTTGATACCAGACCGCCCATGAGAAAAGAGGTGGATTGATGGTGATACATAGAACTTCCAACGGGCAGCAACTCCCTGTTCCCTATTCAGCAAAAAAGGGCTTGTCTTGGAAAATAGCAGGAAAATTGATTGGCAGGGTGCTTCTGGCACTCCTGCTCATCCTCCTGTTGCTTGCAGTCTTCGGCACAGCCGCCCACGCTGCCGGACTGGTGGATGATACGGTGGACGCTGCCAACGAATACAGCAAATACCCTCTGGACAACTACCAGCTTGATTTTTATGTGGACAGCGGATGGGACTGGCTCCCGTGGAACTGGCTGGACGGTATCGGAAAACAGGTGATGTACGGGCTGTATGCCATCACAAATTTTATCTGGACAATC
The DNA here is from genome assembly GCF_027695515.1 of Coprococcus sp. LG101-27. Taxonomy (NCBI): domain Bacteria; kingdom Bacillati; phylum Bacillota; class Clostridia; order Lachnospirales; family Lachnospiraceae; genus Coprococcus; species Coprococcus sp. LG101-27. Next base: position 35,163 of record NZ_JAQEUJ010000001.1, on the reverse strand, counting down.
AGCCTGTACCTTTCCAACGCCACAGGGTATCTGATTCAGGAAGCCTACTCGTTGGACTTCATTTCCTCTACGGCGGATTCCATTGGGAAAAATATGCAGACCTTGGCAGGCGTTACCACAGGCGGCTTGTCCTCGGAGGGATTTTATATCGGGTTCCTGCTGATTCTCATTCTGGTGGTGGGGATTTACGTTGCCTACACAGGGCTTATCAAACGGGAAACCACAAAAGCCATCCATGCCGTTGTGAATTTCGTGGTGGTGTTCGTGCTGTCCGCTGCCTTTATCGCCTATGCTCCTGATTATATCGGGAAAATCAATGAATTTTCCGCAGACATCAGCAATGCCAGCCTGACCCTTGGCACAAAGATTGTGCTGCCAAACTCGGAAAGCCAGGGAAAAGACAGTGTGGATTTGATACGGGACAGCCTGTTTTCCATTCAGGTCAAACAGCCGTGGCTCCTGCTGCAATACGGCAACTCGGATGTGGAAAGTATTGGGGCTGACCGTGTGGAACACCTGCTCTCAACCAGTCCAGACGAAAACAACGGGCAGGACAGGGAAGAAATCGTGGTGGAGGAAATCGAAGACAGGGAAAATACCAACCTTACCATCACAAAGACCATCAACCGCTTGGGAACCGTCTTCTTCCTGTTCATGTTCAATATCGGTATCTCCGTTTTTGTATTCCTGCTCACGGGGATAATGATTTTTTCACAGGTGCTTTTTATCATCTACGCCATGTTCCTGCCTGTGAGCTTCCTCCTTAGCATGGTTCCCTCTTTTGAGGGGATGTCCAAACGTGCCATTACAAAACTGTTCAATACCATCCTTACCAGAGCCGGAATCACCCTGATTATCACGGTAGCGTTCAGCATTTCCACCATGCTCTACAACCTGTCTGGGGAATATCCGTTCTTCCTGACGGCGTTCTTGCAGATAGTGACCTTTGCCGGAATTTATTTTAAGCTGGGGGATTTGATGGGGATGTTCTCCTTACAGAGCGGCGATTCCCAAAGTATGGGGAGCCGTATCATGCGAAGACCCCGTATGCTCATGCACGCCCATATGCACCGTTTACAGCATAAGTTAGGGCGTTCTGTGGCAGCTCTTGGGGCTGGAACGGCTGCATACCACGCAGGGAAACAAGCTAGCCCAGACCAGAGAAATGCTTCCAACTCCGGTACTTCCAAAAATACACAGGCAGACCACACCCGACCAAACGGACGGGCAGCACCAGAAAAGGAATCTGCATGGAAACGGGCTGGCTCTGCTGTGGGTGCGGTGGCAGATACCAAAGATAAGATAGCCGATACTGCCGGACAGCTTCGGGAGCAGGCAAAGGATTTGCCTGTCAATGCAAAGTACGCCCTTTACCACGGGAAAACACAGGTATCAGAGGGAGTACGGGATTTTACTTCCAGCGTGACCCAGACCCGAACTGCCAGAGCCGAACAGCGGAACGCACAGGCAGAAAGCCGCAGACAGACCATTGCAGAACGCAGGGCGGAACTGGAACAGGCAAAACAGCCGCAACAGACAGCTTCCGAATCCCCCAAAGGGGCGGCTCCCGTCCATGAACGCCCTGTTACTGCAAAGCAGCCGGAAGATTTCCGACATCATGCAGATACCACTCATACAGGAAAACCAGCCATGCAGCCGGTTTCCCCATCCATCAGGGAACGGGGACAGGTTCCTTATGGGGGAACTGTGGCAGAACGGGCTTCGGTTCCGGTAGTAAAGGCAGCTTCCATCCACCATGAACAGATACCGTCTGCAAGGACAGAACGCCAGATACTCCCTCCGGCTTCCCCAGACAAACCAGAGGAAAGACAAAAGGCAAATACGGCTCCTGTGATACCGGAAAGAAAACGGGCTGCCCCTGCGGTAAAAGAATCGAACTTTACCATCCGGCGTACCACCGCCAGAAAGGAGTGGACAAAAACGGTAACAGCGGCTGCCAAACAAAAGAAAGGGGAGAAACCATGAAGTTAAGACACCTTTTCTTTGCCTGTTCCGGCGTGTTCGTGATGATGTTCTCCCTGCTCCTTTTGGTGGTGATTGTCTTCTCGGATGAGGAAGACGGCGGAAGCGGCGGAAACCTTATCTATGGGGGCGTGAGCGTATCACAGGAAGTCCTCGCCCATAAGCCTATGCTGGAAAAGTATGCAAGGGAATATGGCATAGAGGAATACTTAAATGTGCTGCTCGCCATCATTCAGGTGGAATCCGGCGGCACGCTGGAAGACGTTATGCAGTCCTCGGAATCTCTGGGGCTTCCCCCGAACTCCCTTAGTACAGAGGAATCCATCAAACAGGGCTGCAAGTATTTCTCGGAACTGCTCGCAGCGGCAGAAACAAAGGGCTGTGACTTAAACAGCGTGATTCAATCCTATAATTACGGCGGCGGTTTCCTAGACTATGTGGCAGGACACGGAAAAAAATACACCTTTGAACTGGCAGAAAGCTTCGCAAGGGACAAATCCGGCGGAAAGAAAGTCACCTACACCAACCCTGTTGCGGTAGAGAAAAACGGGGGCTGGCGGTATTCCTATGGAAATATGTTCTATGTCCTCTTGGTATCGCAATACCTGACCGTGGCACAGTTTGATGATGAAACGGTACAGGCTATCATGGAGGAAGCCTTAAAGTATGAGGGATGGACATATGTGTATGGGGGCGATTCCCCCTCCACTTCCTTTGACTGTTCGGGACTGGTGCAGTGGTGCTATGGCAAGGCAGGAATCGCCCTGCCACGGACAGCACAGGAACAGTACAATGTGACGCAGCACATCCCCCTGTCCGAAGCAAAAGCAGGGGATTTGGTCTTTTTCCACTCCACCTACAACGCCGGAACCTACATCACCCATGTGGGGCTGTATGTGGGAAATAACCGGATGTACCATGCCGGAAATCCCATTGGTTACGCAGACCTGACAGGCTCCTACTGGCAACAGCACCTTGCCGGAGCCGGACGAATCAAACAATAAGAAAGGATGAACCGATATGATTCAGATTAGAAAAGAGGATAACCAGAAAAAGCAGAAAGAAAAGAAACTGAAAGTTTACAAAGTCAATACCCACAAAAAAACCGTGATTGCCCTGTGGGTGCTGCTGGCAATGAGCTTCCTGTTTGCCGTCTATAAGAATTTCACGGCGATAGACATTCATACTGTCCATGAAACCAAAGTGATTGAGGAAACCATCCTCGACACTCACAAGATAGAAAACTTTGTGGAGAATTTCGCAGAAGTCTACTATTCATGGGAACAGTCTGCCGCTTCCATTGATAACCGGACAAACGCTTTAAAAGGGTATCTCACCGGAGAACTGCAAGCCGTGAATGTAGATACTGTCCGAAAGGACATCCCCGTATCGTCTGCCCTCACCGACTTCCAGATATGGGAAATCACAGAAGAAAAGGAGCAGCATTATCAAGTAACCTATACGGTGGAACAGCGTATCACAGAGGGAGAATCCAGTAAAACCGTCCGTTCCGCCTATCAGGTGACCGTCTATGTGGACAGTTCTGGGAACCTGACGATTATCCAGAACCCAACCATTACCAGCGTTCCCGTAAAATCCGGCTACACTCCAAAAGCGGTACAAAGTGACGGTACGGTGGATTCCATCACCACGGAGGAAATCAACGAATTTCTCACTACCTTTTTCAAGCTGTACCCTACGGCAACCGCAAAGGAGCTGACCTATTATGTGAATGAGGGCGTGCTGAACCCTGTGGGGAAAGAATATATCTTCTCGGAACTGGTAAATCCTGTCTACAACCGAAACGGAAATCAGGTGACAGCTTCCCTTGCAGTAAAATATCTGGATAACCAGACCATGACAACACAGGTATCGCAGTTTTACCTTGTGCTGGAAAAGAACGGGGAAAACTGGAAAATTGTGAAATAGTTATAGAGAAACGTGCATTTCTCATTTGGAGATTTGCACGTTTCTCTTACAAAGTATTTAAAAGAAATTTTCGTTTAATCTTTATATTTTTGATTAGCTCCCAGCAGTAGTGTATCAATTGCTTCGGATAATTCTTTTCTTACTTTATCAGGATTTGAAAAGGCATATCTTAATTGTAATGTTGTATAACCATGAAGCATACCTGTTACCATGCTCAAAATTTCAGTGGTCTTATCTGGATTAAAGCCACATGAGCAAATAAGTGTTTTAAGTAAAGATAGATAATCATTAAAAATGATTGCTGTTTCCTCTGTTCCATTCCAACTAGCCCATTGAATTATTTCATACACACCGGGATGTTCAATCATATAATTAAGATATTCAACTGCCACTAATTTTAACGCTGAATCCCCTGTCTTACCGATTGCTGCACGAATCATTTTTTCATTCATAGTACGCATACCACTATGTGCTATCTCCCTAAGAAGTTCATCCAAACTTCCTATATGATTATATAAGGAGGGGGTACGAATCCCTAAATTTTCAGCAATAGCTTTCAAAGAAACATTATGAAGTCCATTTCTATCAGCCATATCAGACGCTGTTTTTATAACTTCGGCTCTTGTAACTCGCATATTCATTTTCCTCTTTCTTCACATCATTTACCTCATTTTAAGTAATTAAATTAGCGAAGTCAATAATTAGGTTAGAAAAAAAGAACTTTTATATTGACAAATTGTCTTATAATATTTAATATTACTAATATAATTAGTTTTAATACTACTATAATTAGTTTATGAAAGGAACTACAAATATGTGTACAAGATTTGTGTATAATGGGAAAGAAACCATTGTTGGGTTCAATTTTGATATTGACCTTTCTGAATGGGAACATACCGTAATTGCTGAAAAAGACCGTTTTTTTTTAGGGATAAAAATGTCCGATAATAAGTATCACTCTTTTCACGGAATCAATAGAAATGGGAATGTTGGCACATTGTTGTATGTACATGGAAATGACAATGCACAATTTTGCGGTAATGAATCATGCTATACAATAGCTGATTTGACAGAAAATTTTATAAAAGGCAACCTCTCTTTTGATGATTCATTGGAAATAGTGAAAAAAAAGAAAATTACTTATGCTCCTGACACTACTATGCAGGCTATGTTTTCAGATAGAACTGGGCGTGTTCTCATTATTGAACCGGGGATTGGGTATCGTTTGGAAAAAGAAAAATATTCCTTAATAACAAATTACTCCATTTTAAAACCAGAATTGACTAATCCATATGTTTTATCTGGGGATAACAGATATGAAAAGGCAAAGGATTTACTGCAAGGATATGGAGAAAACTTCTCTATTTCCAACGCCTTTGATGTACTTAGGTCAGTACGTCAGGAAGGACTTTGGGCAACCAGAGTTTCTTTTGTATATTCCGTTACTAAAAATAAGGTATATTATGTGTTGAACAATGATTTCAAAAATATTGCAGAGTATCAATTCTAATATCACTGCAATTATAAGCAAAAGTGGAGGATTTACATTTCCCCCACTTCCTTAGATTTGACAATACCATCTGCCTATTGCAATTTTTATTTACTTTTCCATCAATATTTCAAACAACAATTTCTACTTCGACAATCAAGTTAATTTATGTTGTTTAACCTCTATTTCCTTTGTCTACTAAGACATTTAATTATTTACCATACATCTGTGATAATTTTTAATTTGCCTATTGACTTTAACGTTACGTCATAGTATATGATAAAACCAAAAGGAGGAACTAGAATTATGAAAATATCCGCTATCCGTTCTGACAAAGTTTATTCAAAAATTATGAATGCACCGTTAGACAAAAAAAATGACATTTATAGATATGAACTTATGAAGCCTTTTGAAAAAAAGTGGGCTTGTTATAGTGTTCCTATGAAAGCTCTAACGCCTAATGGATATGATGTAATTATGGCAAGCGAAATGCTTGGACATATCGCCCCAACCGCTGTTGACCAAAAGCAACAAAATAATATTAAGCTAATTTCTGATAATACACTCTGGGAAAAATGTGAGTTATCCATTCAGCAGTCGTTGAATTGCTTTGTTGAACACGGTGTTAATCTACCCATTAAAGAATATGCGTTTACAATTTTACTTGCAAATGCTAAAAATCCTTACATTATTTTAAATGATGGTTACTGTGGTGATGGTGGTATTCCAGGATATATTTTTTCTTGGTTACTACCTAATGAATACACTTTATCACATCTTCATGTAGCATTAGCACATGAAACTAATCACAACGTACGATTTCAATTTATTAAATGGAAGAATGACATCACTCTTGGTGAAATGATAGTCAATGAGGGATTGGCAGAAAACTTTGCAACATTTCTGTATGGTGAAGATAAAGCAGGTCCTTGGGTAACAAAAACTGATATAGAAACCTTAAATGAATATATTAAGCCTATTATTCGGGACGGTTTAAATGTTCAAGGATTAGAAAATCTGAATGCATACCTTTATGGTGATGAAATGGCAGCATTACAAAACTATCCTCAGGTCGGATTACCCTATTGTTCCGGATATGCGTGTGGCTATCACTTGATTAAACACTACTTGCAAAAGACTGGAAAAAACATTGTCGAAGCAACTCTATTACCTGCAAAAGAAATTTTAAATGCTACGGAGGATTTCTGGAATGAATGAAAAAGCTAAAACAGTCCATGAAGTTGCTAAATTAACAGGTATTACTGCTCGAACACTACATTATTATGATGAAATTGGTTTATTAAAACCATCTATTATAACCGAAGCAAAATACCGTCAGTATACAGACGACGATTTAACTAGGCTTCAGGAAATTTTGTTTTTTAGAGAAGTTGGATTCGCCCTAAAAGAAATTAAGGAACTGCTGGATTCACCTCATTATGTTCGTTCAGAAGCATTAGAGCGTCATGTACTGATTTTGGAAGCTCAGAAAGAACGAATAGAAGCTTTGATTTCACTTGTAAAAGACACAATCAACGGAAATAAAGAAATTAAATTTTCTGCATTTTCAAATGCAAAAATACTTGAGTTACAATCGCAATTTCAAGAAGAAGTATTAGAACAATGGGGAAATACTGAAAGTTTCAGAGAATACAAGACTATGTTTTCTTCCCATTCAAAGCAAATACAAGAGAAAGAAATAGAATCTTTTTATTCAATGGCTCGCAATATTTTTGAAAAACTAGCTATGTATGAAAATAGTCCTGCGGAAAGTTCAGAAGTACAAGCAATAGTACATGAATGGCAACAATATATTTCTGAACACTTTTATGAATGTAATAAACAAATTTTATCTAATTTGGGAGTTCTCTATATTACAGATGAAAGATTTACCACTTTTATAAATAGATTTAGTAGTGGAAATCTTGCAGCTTTTTTTAATGAAGCAATACAAATTTTTTGCAGAGGTTCAGAATGAATATGATGGAGTGGGTTATTTGTCCTATATGCAACAATAAAACAAGGATTAAAATACGAAAAGATACACAGCTAAAAAACTTTCCGTTGTATTGTCCAAAATGTAAAAAAGAAAGTTTGATATGCGTAAATAACTTCAAAATAGAAATTATCAAAGAGCCAGACGCCTAGACGCAGAGCCGATAATTTATAAGCTATATAGCTTATAGACTATCGGCTCATTTTAATTTCAATCTTATTCTTGCAGGCAATAGAAGTTATTTATCTTCCATTTCCTTGTATTTGACAATACCATCTGCAACGCTTTCCATGATAACAAGGTCTGCGTCTGTAAAATTGTCAATTTTGCTTTCAAGCTGTCTTCGTCTGCTGCTTTTTGCCAGACTATCAGAGGATAAAAAGAACTCATCCACTGATACATTCAGCAGAGATACAAGGTCGTACAGCACCTGTAAACTTGGGTGCTGCCCTTTATTCTCAATATTGGTTAAATAGCGTGGGTCAATTTCAATCATTGCTCCCACCTGTTCACGGGTCAAACCCTGTTTTTTGCGGGCTTCTTTTATGGCAAGCCCAAACGCCCTGAAATCATATTTATCTTCTTTTTTACGCATAATACACCACCTCTGTACATTTTACTGTTCCTGTTGTAATAGCGACAGGTATAGAAAAACGTATTACATAGTTGTACAGTTCCTATTATGCGTATCAAAGATAAAACTATGCTGCCGAAACGGAAATAAAAAAAACCGTTATTTGGCAGCATACTTTCCCTGCGTCAAAATCACATCATCTTTTCCAGACGACGGTTTAACAAAAGCCGCCGTCTTTTTTTGCATGAAATATAGATGATTTTTAAAGTCTACTACTTTATACAGACAGCGGCTTACAGGAGGAAGCCGCTATGCAAAATATTTTCTTAAATATATCTACATTCGGTAAACCGTTAAAAAAAGCCATCCACCTACGCTAGAAAAGTCTGACCTGCAATATGGTTTTTTACAATACATAGTAAGAACTATCGAAGCACACAAGCAGAAATATCGTCTGTTTGCGTGCTTTTTTAGTTGGAAGAAAAAGTTTTTAAATTTTTCTTCTCAAAACGCAACTGCACCCCCTGTCCTGTCGGGACTAAGAGCGAAAAGGGGGAAAGAAGCAGAAATTCCTATCAACTCGCTCCCTTTCAAGGCTGGAAAGGGGGTGAGCAATGATGAAGCCATCTGAATTTCAGACAACCATAGAGAACCAGTTTGATTATATCTGTAAAGTCGCTATGGAGGATGAACGCAAAGACTATCTCAAAGCGTTGTCCAGACAGTGTAAACGGGAAACCCTGTTCTGTGATATGGACGATTACACCGTCAATCTGTTTTCTTCCGAAGACACCTATCCCTCCCATTTCCATACTTTTGAAATGGATGGATTTACTGTCCGCATTGAAAACAGCCTATTAGCAGAAGCATTAGAAAATCTGGATGGAAAGAAACGTGACGTTATCCTGAGATATTATTTCCTCGGATTTGACGATACGGAAATTTCAAAAATTCTGGAAGTCAACCGTTCTACCATCCAGAGAAGAAGACACGCCGGACTGGAATTTATCAAAAAATTTATGGAGGAAGAAGCATGACAGCAAAGCACCCTATGATTCCGTTTCCTGTGATTGTCAGGGCTGCGGACGGCGATATTGAAGCAGTCAACCAGATTGTACGCCATTACAGCGGTTTTATTGCCAGCCGTTCCATGCGTCCCATGAAAGACGAATATGGCAATACCCACATGGTTGTAGATGAAACCCTACGCCGCCGGATGGAAACACGTCTGATTGCAAAGATTTTATCTTTTGAAATCAGGGAACCAAAGTAAAAATAACGCTCTCCTGTGGAAGCATGGACAAGCCCATGCTTCCCAGACAGAGCTTGCCAGTCTATTAAAGTGCATTATCACCAGTGCATTTTAACAGGCTGACAAAGCCAGATTGTTCCTTGAAAAAGAAAGCGTCTAATCAACGCAGCATAAAGCAGCCGAATACGTTTCGATAGAAAGAGAGCCGTTGGGCTGGCACGCCGTAACCCACCAAAGGAGGGATGAAACCGGATAGCGATTCCTGCCAGCGTTCCATAAGCAGCTTACCGCAATAGCTGCCGCCATGACCTTTCTATCGTGATAATGATACTTCCGTACAGCCTTAGTCCGTGTGATGATGTAGCACCGCTGGCAAAGGGTACGGCTGGATGAGAACCATGCAGGGGTGAGATTCCCATGAGCTTTAGCGGAAGCTGTTCGGTTTGCTAAGGATGATTCTTTCATAATGAACAAGCATTTTTGCATAGTCTGTAAACATAGTAAAGACTGTGAGGTGGAATTATGCCAAAAGAAGCAGAAATTTCCTGCAAAAATGTATTTAAGTGTGAAGATAAGTCGGCATTAAAAAAAGAGTTCAATCAGAAATGGATAGAACTCATCAATCAATTAGAAAAATCCAAAGGACAGGTATTACCTGTAAAATGATAGACAAACATTTCTCAACACGGTATAATAAGTGTAGGTGGAATGTTTGTTTTATCTTCTCTTTAAGGGAGATAAAATATGATGAACACAAAGTCAAAAGTTGCTATTTATTGCCGCTTATCAGAAGAAGATAGAAACAAACAACATGAAACTGATGATAGTAACAGTATTCAAAATCAAAAATCCATGCTGATTCAATATGTATTGGAACAAGGTTGGGAAGTCTACAATATATACAGTGATGACGATTATACTGGTTCAGATAGACGAAGACCAGAATTTAACAAACTGTTAAATGACGCTGAACACCGAAAATTTGATATTATCCTCTGTAAAACACAATCCAGATTTACCAGAGAGTTAGAGTTGGTGGAAAAATACATACATGGATTGTTTCCTATTTGGGGGATTCGTTTTATCAGTATTGTAGATAATGCAGATACCGCTAATAAAGGAAACAAAAAATCAAGACAAATCAATGGTCTGGTTAATGAGTGGTATTTAGAGGATATGTCAGAAAACATCCGCAGCGTATTGACTGACCGCCGGAAGAATGGATTTCATATTGGTGCATTTGCTCTTTATGGTTATAAAAAAGACCCCGAACAAAAGGGACACCTGATTATTGACGAAGAAGCTGCTGCTGTTGTCAGAGAAGTTTTTACTTTATTTTCACAGGGATATGGCAAAACAGCGATTGCCCGTATGCTGAATGACCGTGGGATTCCAAACCCTACGGAATATAAACGGCTTCATGGTTTACGCTATAAGCAGCCTACCAGAAAAAATAGTACCTTATGGAAATATTTTGCTATTTCCGATATGCTGACAAATGAAATTTATATCGGAAATATGGTTCAAGGAAAATACGGCAGTGTTTCGTATAAGACAAAACAAAATAAGCCCAGACCTAAAGAGGAATGGTACAGAGTAGAGGGAACACACGAACCGATTATTGACCGTGAACTTTGGGATAGAGTACAATCTATGGTAGCTGAAAAAGCAAAACCATTTACAGTAGGAACCATAGGGCTGTTTGCCAGAAAAGCTCGCTGCATGAGCTGTGGCTATACCATGCGTTCTAATAAGCAGACAGATGGAAGACATTATTTACAATGTTCAAATCGCCATGTTGCAAAGGACGCTTGCATAGGCTCATTTATTTCTGTGAAGAAGTTGGAGCAGGCAGTTATTTCTGAACTGAACAAGTTATCACAAGAATATCTTGATAAAGATGAATTGGAACAGAACGTGGAATTTCACTCCAACGTAAAGGAGAAAAAAACTGCTTTAGAAACACAACTTGCTACTTATCAAAAAAAGATTGAAGAAGACGCAAAGGTAATCAGAGAACTTTATCTTGATAAAGTAAAAGGGATTCTTTCCGAAAATGATTTCCTGAATTTGTCAAAAGACTTCACAAATGACAGAGAACGGCTTGAAAAGCTGGTGATTGAAACGCAAAAACAGCTTGATGTAATTGAGAGAAAAATCCAGACAGGCGATAATCGCCGCCAGCTTATTGAGCAATACACAAATCTTGAACATTTAGACAGAGAAACCGTTGAAACTCTAATTGATTATATATTAGTAGGAAAACGGATTCCAGGGACAAGAAATGTCCCGATTGAAATACATTGGAATTTCTAAGTTCTGTAAAATCTGGTGTCTGGCACACCAGATTATATAGAACTTCTACTTAACACTTCTATGTTGCACTTATGCAGTTGCACCATCCGCAGCCATATCTTCATGTAAATCTGTAATTGGGTCACCCTTGGACTGAAAATAAGTTGCTGTCCACGGTGTTCCACTGGCTGCCTGCGGCCAAAGTGCAAGTGTGTGGTCCACATAATATTTATCAAAACCAGAAGCCTTAATTTCCTCCGGAGATAAATCCTTGGTAAGCTGGTAAACAATGGCACATATCATTTCCATGTGGGCAAGTTCGTTTGCACATACAAGATGGAAGTATTTTTCTTCCTTATTTATAATAGGATATTAACACATCTTCTTATGAATTGACAGCTTATTATTTTATCCTAAGTTTCTGCCCTACATAAATCAGATTCGGGTTGGACATGCCGTTGAGCTGTGCAATCTTCTGGTAGGTTGTGCCGTATTTGCTGGCAATGTTGGAAAGAGTATCTCCATTCTGCACGGTATAATACTGCGCACTTCCGACATTAACCTGATCCTGTACTGCTAAATACCGACTACCAAGGACCGTCTTGCGGACATCCCCGTTACCGTATCGTCCAGATAATACTTCCTGCGCCAGATTGCTTGTGCTCGTCGCCCAGATGTGATTGATAAGATTCTGCACCTCTTCGTAGCGGGTTCCAAGATTCCGAATCCGGTCTTCGCCATTGCCAAACTCTCCGAGCATTGTCTTGTACGCCAGATCTAATATAGATCCTTCCGGAGATGCTGTTGCCGGTTTTGGCGTCTCTGGTTGTTCTGGAACAACTACGTTCGTCTTATCGCTTACAGCGTACTTGCCCCAATCCTCTTTGCTTCCGTAGAATTTATCCAGATCGAGGTTGCCTGCATACCCTGATAGCCTTCCGCAAGATGTATACTGCCGGATCGCACAGGTGTACTCTCCCTCATTCCAAGGAACATCCTGATAACCAGTTGGATCGTCATCCGCATACTGTGCGATCCACAAGCCATAGTTACCTATGTTATCGAATTTGTAGCTGATCGACTGTGAACAATATAAGATCGGATGCACACCGGTCTTACTGTATGCATAATCTAGCCAAGACTTGCACCAGGCGTAATCGCAGTTACCAAAGGAGCTGTTGTTTCCTGTTTCCCAGTCCAGGACAAGCATTGCTTCTCCAAGACGATTGCCAACATTTCCTAAAAAGTAATCCGCTTCCGCCTGAATGTTTCCGCCGTTGGCATAATGGTAGATTCCAAGGCATTTTCCGGCAGCTTTCGCCTGCTCATAGGCTCTCATATAATCCGGATTTACATAATTTATCCCCTCTGTCGCCTTGATCACCACAAAATCACATGGTACAACCGCAAGGTTAATCCCACTCTGCCAGCTACTGATGTCAATTCCGTTTAATGCCATAACTTTTCCTTTCTACCGCTAACTTTTGGTGGTAAAACAAATAGCTTCGTCTGTATGTGTCTATTCGTCCTTATTCATCTGCTTAATCAACTGGTTCACATAATTACTAAGTCCAGCCACTAAAATTCCCTGTACAATTGCCGTAAAAATAGCCATTGCAATATTTTGTGTGCCTTTAAGGTCGCAAGTTGCTACCACGTAGATACCGCAGATAGTAATTCCAACAACACCGAGTATTGCTGGAATATACTTGTCTGTTATTTTTTCGGTATTTTTTAAACCGATTCCAACAAAGTATAGTACAATTGCAACTACAACCAATTCTGGTTTTACATAATTCATAATCTGTTCCATAATATCAATCTCCTTTTTTCTTGTTTAGATGAAGGTCTTTAATCTCTTCATACATCTTTGTTCCAGTTCCGTTCCCGCCTAATTCGTGATACGATTCGTACATATCACAAAAATTTTCAAATGCGTAAGGTGGGATAGAACCAAGTTCCATATATTTATCATGGTACTCAAACAGTTTTACTTTTAAGAGAATCATCGTTCCCTTGCTGTTTGCATCTCTGTAATGCTTCTGGTTCTTCAATAGCCAGATGATATAACCTAGCGCAATAGGAAGAATCAGCGTATATGTCTGCATCAAAAATTCTTTCACTACATCTGTCTCTCTTTCTTATTCTATGTAATAAAATAAGACCCGTTAAGGTCTTGCTCTAATCTCTCTCATTATTACCACTCCATTCCCCGGACAAACCGGACGGGAATATAAAATAAGAGCGGTCATCCCGCTCTTACACAATACATTTTCTATGACTATTTTTTACATTTTCCTTACAAACTTCTGCGTAAATCATGGTAGTTCCGATATTAACATGTCCCAGAATCTGCTGCACCTCTTCTACTGGCATTCCTCTTTCCAATCCGTCTGTTGCTGTCGTGTGCCGGATCAGATGCGGATACATCCTTCTTCCAATTCCTGAAGCTTCTCCTAATTTTCTTACTCTCTTTTCTATAGCTTCTTTCTTCATACGACCATGTGGCCGACGATCGGACACAAACAGCGCCGGATTATTGTCGTCCCTTGATGCCAAGTAGTTTCTAAGTGCAAGCTCTGCTTTTGCGTTCAAATAAGAGGTTCTATGTTTGTCCCCCTTCCCAAAGAGAGATACTTCTTTTCTTATAAAATCTACATCTTCTATGTTTAACCGTTCCAGTTCTGTCACTCGGCACCCTGTGCTGTAGAACATTTCTATTATAGCCTTGTCCTTCAGTGTCTTACATGCATTTCTCACCATTTCTAACTCAATTCCGGTAAGTGGCTTTCTCTTCGGTCTTTCATATTTGATTGGCCGTATATTTCTGCATGGATTGCTTCCTATGTACCCTTCGTTGGCCGCCCATTCGCAGAATACATGTATTATCGTTCTTCTTCCATCCAGTGTGGAATTGCATATCTTTCTTGTCTGCTGTGTATTGTACAGGTATAACCGGATATCATTGGTTGTAATTTCTTCAAACGGCTTATTAACCTGGTAAAAGAAATCTCTCAGAACCATATTATACAATTCCAACGACTTCATACTCATTCCTTCAATTTTCCTGGTAACAAAGAAAATCTTATAGCATTCCGGAAGATATCCCTCATGCAATACCACTTCTGTATTTCTCGGAGAAATCTCATACTCTCCTACGAATATGGTTAACTGCTGGTACACAATCTTCAGATCATCATCAGAAATTTTCCCTTCGATCTTGGTCAGAAATTCGTTCACAAATCGTTCGCGCATAAAACCCCTCCATTTTGTGTACACAAAGGGGAGCTTTAGTTGCTTAGTATAGCAACCCATTTTTAGTTGAGATTTACAATTCTATCATTTCCCGCGCCAAATCGTGTTAGATATAAAATATATTTTTCTAAGTCCAAGACACAAGAATCCCATAAATCTTGTGTTATAGTACCAAGTTCTCGGCTTGGAGCATCCAAGTCGTCATATCTATTCCCGCTCGTAATAACGCCTGACGATAGATAGCCTCCACTGCCAATAGTGATTTCGGGACAGTTCATAACAGAATATTCGTTGTCTGGCATCACAACACTATCACCATGATAATGACCGCAAATATATACTAAAATTTTTGAAGTTCTACCTGTAAAATCAGCATCCATACTTGCTCCTGCGTTGTCCACGATAGTATGCGTGTTGAATCCGTTAACGAGATTAAGAAACGAGCTTGTAGTTTCACCCATTGTAAATCTTGAAAATGGGATGTGTCCAAAAAGTAATATATTGAAATCATCTGGTGTTGTTTCCAACACATTTTTAAACCATACAGTTTCTTCATAAGGAATACCTTTTACATCTGTTGTTAAACTGTCGCAATTTGTGGAAATATATACGCATCTGATTTTATAAATCTCAAAATCAACATAATAATAAGGCTTTAAGACATCTTTTGTGACAACACTTCTATTATTTAATATTTTTCCCATTGTTCGTGCATTAGCCAAATATCCAGAGTATTCTGTTCCGTGTGTTTTTGGATCTGTTGATGGAATGAAACCGCTGTCATGATTTCCAATCACGGGGAATACGTTACTGATTCCTGTTGTATTCAGTTCCATAACGCATTCTCTGATATATTTCTGATATTCGTCATCCTGAATCATACTATTATTCCATAGCAATTGTGTGTTCACAAAATCTCCACAATGCACCAGAAAATCATAACTAACGACATCATTGACCTTACTTATATGATTCATCTGCATTTTGTATTGACCAACAGAATCGGTATTCGATGTATAAGTGTGAGTATCAGATATATATGCAAAACACAAATTTTTATTTTTCTGATGAACGAATGTTTTTTCTATCGTATCTGCAATTTCCGAAGTAAAAAGGTCTTCGTTTCGTTTGTCTGACACCGCTTTTGTTACATAAGTCTTTTCATCAACAGATAGATGAATACTGGGATTTTTAATATGTGAATCCAGTCGTTGAATAGATATATTAGGATTTAATACAGGATGTGTTTTATATGTTTCACCGTATTTCTGAAAACCTAAATCAGTCTCGTTTGTTATATCAACAGATGTAACCCATATATGAAGTTTTAGGTTGTCAAACACTGCTCCGCCGATAACACTAATCTTATAGCGATTCTGTGTGCCAGTTAATGTTAATGATGTGGCAAGATTCTTATTACTATTATAGTTAATAGGTAACGTTGCCAAACCAGTTCCAAAATTCATTGCTGGATTTTTTCCTGTAGAACTGCCGCTGATGGTTTTGCACCATAATTTGTAAGTCCCTGCCTCAAGCAAAGGGCTTATTTGAGCAGCATTGAATACAAATTTATCTGTATTTTCAATGGCTGTTCCATTAAAAGTAAAAATGCCAGTTTCGGAGTCATAAGAGATGGTAACTCCACTTGTTGTTTGACTCCAATCAGACAAACCCCACAGATTATTGTTATGCAATATATCTGACTGAATTGCATTATTTAAATTACACTTTAGTGAACCAATATCCTCTTTATTGGTTGCAATCTGCTCCCGATCGGCTGTGAACGCTTCTGCTACTGCCTGCATCTTACCCAGCTGCTCACTTCCGGCTGTCTGAATGTCTTTGACTGCTTTCTCGCCAGATGCTACAATGTCTGTCTTGAGTTGTGTCCCAGTTTTAATCTTCTCACCAAGAGAAGTGTCCAATGCACCCGCTTGCTTCACAGTCGCACTCAGAGTCTCCTGAACCGTTCCTGCCGTCTCTGTAGACTCATCTAATGCAGTCTTGGCAGTTCCTGCTTCCCGGATGGACGTATCCAACTCTGTCTTTGCAGTTTCGGCCAGCTCCACCGACTTGTCCAGTGCTGTCTTAGTGTCACTAGCAGTCTGAATAGACTCATCCAGTTCTTCCTCGGAAACACCAGCATTTATAATGGTCTGTTCAAGTTCTCCCTTGGACTCTGCAACCTGATTTTGAATCCGTTGGATCTCGTCATCAGTGTGAGTAGTAATCTTGCCTACAGAGGTCTCTTCCTGATTCTGGATAGCTTCGATTGCTTCCTGCTTTTTCTCTCCGACTTTCCTAAGAGCATCTTCCTTGGTCTTTTCTGCTGTAACTGCACTCTCCGATGCACTAGCAGCATACTTACCAGCTTCTGCCGCACTTTCCTTTGCGCTCTGCTCTGCCATCTTTGCCCGATCAGCTGCAACATTAACAGCTTCAACAGTTTCATGAAATATATTCGGCTCTGGCAATGGTTCTTCTGATGGGTTCTCTGGTTTGATTCGGGATTTTACTGGTATAATTATTTCACATTTCGTATTTCCGTATTTTTCTGTAGATACATATATAAATGCATATATAAAATAATCATGTGTTTTATTTTCGGTGTTCAATAATTCGTTTGGTATTTGAACCTCGGTTACCCCATTTACTGTTGTCCCTATGCGAGTAATGCACTTTTCATTTTCCCTTGATAAGGAGAAATGCACCTCTAGGAAATTTGGTAGTACCACCCCACCCGATAGAATTTTTAGAACCTGTCCGTAATCATACTGCCAGATACTTCGTGTTCTTTGCAACATTTCGTTAAATTGTACTTCTATAATATTATCCATAATTTCAACCCGCCTCCACTACTCATTTACATCTTTCATTTCAGACATCCTCTTTAAAATAATTTGTAGTGCGGTATTTTCTTGCCCCATAATAAATGTCTTATATAATCATCAAGTACAACTGCTACGGCTGATAGGAAGAACCACAAAATTGAAAACGGTAAACATATCTGACCAAATAAATTAAAAGGCATATTACTGTAATTCCAAACATTCCAATCGAGCCATAAATTCACGATACAGCCGCATACAAATTCCAATGCAGTAATCACAATCGCACCGATCAACATCTGCCTTACCAATGGCATCTTCCGGCATTTTTCGTTGATACAACCAATAAGGAAGAACGCCACCCCTCCAACAATAAACATCGTCCAATGAGTGCGCCCTCTTGCAACAAGTTCAATCAATATATAAATCAGACCGCCAATCACAAACAGAATCAGCGGTCTTAATTTCTTCATGATTTCTGAGCCATCATTGCTTTCAATGGCTCTGACTGGTATGCTTCTGGAATATCCATCCCGTAAGTGACTTTTTCTACATCTTCCTTGCTTTCCAGAGAACGGATGTAAATACGCAGGTCACGGAAATATGTTACGTGCCATGTCACGTAAGCCATTGCGGTTGCTGTAATTTTTTTCATATCTTTATTGCTGTAGAATTTGCAGTGTTCCGCTTCATTCGATGTGTGCCACGGAATATTTTCTTCTCCAGCTGCGACCTGACTTTGTAATCCGACAAGACTTGTCTGGTCATGATCTCCCAAAGTGAAATGTTCTGTAGTTCCATCTGTAAGAACGACATCCACACCTGCAGCAATAACCCCCTGTTGTGCCATGTTCATTTCAGCTACTTTAGTCTCTTGCAAGTCCTCCAAAGTTGGCTCATATGGTTCCGGTTCTGGTTCTGGTTCTGGCATTGGTTCCGGTTCTACATATACACTTCCGTCACTAGACAGAATAAATCCATTTTCTTCTTCTTTATAAAGTGTAGTAAACTTTTCATACTTACCAAAAACACATCCTTTCTCTGTAAGTAGTCGAAACCCAGAAGTGTTTTTCTCTACCCCTTCAATTAGAATATGTGAATCATCTTGTTTTACTACTTTCCCTTCAACTGGTTCTTTCTGGTCTAAAAAAAGTATATTCATCGTTATTCCTTTCTTTGACTGGTTGATAAAGTTACATATATAAAAAGCGCATAACAAAAACACCCGACCAATATGATATACCGAGTGTAAATAAATAAGTTTATTTGCTTATGCGCTTAAATATTTAAAGCGAGATGTAGGCTAAATATTATTCGTATGGGAAAATAAAGTTATAAAAACACTGAATATTCGTACTGTAAATTCCCTGCTTATGCACCTAAAGCAGGGATGTATAATGTGCAGGTAAACATCTTATTTTGGAAAATGGAAATAATTATGCTCTTACATATGAACCAAATCCATTTTTGACGTACAAAATATGAACGAACAATGTAACCGTTGCGTTTCCGTTTCCGAAGTTGTGTCCTTCAATCCCAAATTGATTGCTTGTAGAATATCTTGCAGCCGTAGATACATTTAACCAAAGATCGTAATCGCCATGAAAATTCCATGCTAAAACCTCTAACGGATAATAGCCAGGTATTGTCGGCAAGTCCCAGGTCCATCGAAAATCAGAATTAGCAGCAACCTTCAAATTTGTTTTTGTGATTTCAACATTTTTGATTATATTATTTATCGCTGCTGTTATGTCGTTATTTGCTTTTGTTAAATTGCTATTTAACTCTTTAACTGCCAGTGCATCTACGAAGAATCCTTCCTCTGTTACAAGATCAATTTCATCCAAGGTAACAATCCTGTTCGCACGGATAGCTTCATCAGCTTCTGCTCTTGCGTTTTCTTCTGCAATTCGTGCTTTCTTCTCCGCATCATCTGCAGCTATGCGTTCTTCTCGCTCTGTGTCATCCGCTGTTTTTCTGTCCCCTTCTTCCTTTCCTACTTTCGTTAAAAGCTGTTCCACCAAGGTTTGCTGGCTTTCTTCCTCGTCGTCTGGAAACCCCATTGCATCAGAGCATTTTATTTTTTCTTTGAACGAAATCAGTGATTTTCCATCATTAATGACTCTGATCTGCAGTTCATTCATTCCAACCACAAAAAAATCACCACTCGGTGTAAACGAGATCACACTGTTGTCAACATCACATAGTGTACCTTTTGGTTTATCCATGCTTTTATGATAAACATAGGCAACCGCTGCTGCCGTTGCCGGAATCTCATAATCCCTGACCGCAAACTCAAGCCCTAACATATCCGTCCCTTTTGTTACTTCGATCGGGATCTTAATGGTATTTCTAAGCACATAAACATCTCTTTTTATAGTGTTCATTTTTCTTTTTCCTTTCTTATCCAGGAATCCACTGGACGATATAAATACTGGTCGTGGTTCCCGTGCTTCCTCCAGGAAGTCTAAGAACGTAATTCCATGGAAAATTGTAATAGCTTGTACACCAGATTTCCTGCCCCGTCTGATCTCCTGTTGCTCCTCCTGTCGCTCCTCCATTCTCATTCTGACTCGCCTGTACAACCTGTCCATTTCCGATACTCATTGCAGTATGGCTTGCCACATTCAAAAGGATATCGCCTCGTTGAACGCCGCTTCCTGAAGATAAATTAACAGAACCGGTTACATCCTGAAATCCACACGATTTAAATGCAGCATACATATTTCCCGTATAAGTTGCACCGGCATCTTTTACCTTGATACCGGCTTGCTGGTACGCTGTGATCAGCAGCGAAGAGCAGTCATAGTCCGGTCCCCATCTGCTTCCTTGATCGTATCCATGGCTGTTATCGTTCGCAATTCCAATCGCCCACTGGACAGCCGATTCTATTGCTTTGGAGTTTGTATCATACTGGCTCAGCAAATTGTAGAAACTTCTTGCCTGTGATCTCCTGGCGGATTCCACTTCTACGCCTGCACGCTCGAAGTTCTTTAAAAATGCACTAGCAAGATCTTCCGGAGATGATCCGGATGTCTTAAAAGCTACCCAGGACATATTGTAAGAACCGGTTGGAATCCACTGTCCGGTTGACTCTGATAGTGTATCAATCCAATATAGCTGCCCGTTCGGATCAGTTATAGAATATCCGTTTGCCATCGCCCAGTTTGTATAATTGGTCGCCGGAGTCCATTGGACCAATCCAAATCCACCAGAATAATTCCCTTCATTTAAACTTTGCCACACTCCCGGATTCACATAAGACTCGCTCTGCATATTTCCCAGAATTCCAGCGATTGCATTTAAAGACCAACCTCTTCCGGAAAAATACTTGTACACTTCTACCGCATTTGCGTTCATCTGTGCTTGCGATAGTGCGTAATTCCCGATTGTCCAGCTCATTTAAAAGCTTCCTCCTTTTGTACTTCCTCCAACCAGATACCCATTTACATACTCCAGATATGTTCCATCAGAAAATACTGCTTTCCCAGTTTTTGCAGAGTATCCTTTAGAATCTTTCTGGACTTCCAGTGATGAACCGCCGACCGTCATTTTCCCAGACGCAATCAAAGCTACACTGTCAAATTGTCCTCTGAGTTCGTTTCCGATCGAAAGATATTTTGTTCGTGTGCTTCCTTGCTCCGGATAGATCAACAACCCTGTTTGTCCACCGGTCGCTCCGGCACGAATCACAACTTCGTAATTCGATGTCTTAAATTTAAGATTTCCTTCCGACAATGTAGCTGTCTGGCTTCCATCTGAATTAGCACATACATATCTGCCTTTCGCATACACACCATCTTTATCGAGCCGCACAATCTCGTTCCCACTTGCATCCATGACTCTCGCTACACCATTGCCATTATCCGCGCCACCAAGTTCCAGCGTGCCACCTCTTATGCGGTCCGCCAGCATTGTTCCTGCAACGATAAAATCTGCAAAGAACCCAGCTCCTGTTCCAAATGTGCTCCACTTCCAATCATTTCCATCCGCAGTACGTTCGGATGCAATCTCGAATCCAAGTGTTCCAAGGCACATAGCTCCAAACGTGGGTGATTCCGGATCCAAATCTTCAAATAACACAGCTCTTACCGTCTGCTTTTTTGCAATTGTGGATTGTGCTTTCAGTTGCGCTTTTACACCGTTAATAATTCCGCGCACTTGCTGTCCGACAAGTGTACCATCATTTCTGATAGCTTGCTCTACTCTATTCATTACGGAAGATGCATTGTTTAAAAAATTGTATTGGAATTCTCCGAGTGTTACGGATGTGAGTTTTTTCCTCACAGCATCCCATTCCAGTTCAATCACTCTGGCATCAGACACGATTCCAAGTTTAGAGTGCTTGCAATGGACGGTGTCTCCAAGAGATACAGATTCCAATTCTTTTACATCTTCATACAGCTCTGTGTTCTGTAACAGCTCCATATTTGCCTTTATGGTAATCTTTGGTTTGTCGGCATCTGCTGCATACTGTTCTTCGCATCTTTTTCTCAATGCTTTTTCAAGTTGTTCCTGCGTATCACATATGATCACGCCATTTTCTTCATCATCTTCAGATGCATCTGCACGCATTTTCACGTCCTCGAATGACATTACTTTGTAATGCGCTGTTGGATATTTTTCTATAATCGGCGAGTCAACCCACGGCGTTTCTCCTGCAATCATATATCCGTTGTATGATTTCGGAATAATTCTCGTTGCAACTTCCGTCATGTCAATCGTTTCAGAAAACCCATTTTTTACAATGTTTTTTCCGTAAAGAACCTGCACTCCATGATCGCCACCGACGCGCTCATCTACTGTAATATTATAGTTATCATAGAGGATTTCTCCGCCCCAGCGATTTATAAAAGAATTCTCATCATTGCCGTTTATTGCTTCGATCAAATTTTTTGTCTGGTAATATGCCGTAGACAGCTTCTTAATGTCTGACTTTGCTGTGTACATCTTATTCGGTGCAGTCATGATATCAAGCGTATCCTGTCCATTCTTTTCAGTTGGTCTTACATCCAACAAAAAGCAATCCTCTTTTGCATCCAAAAAGATAGGAGTAAGTTCTGCGCTCACTCCCGAATCCTGTTTTTCTTTGTTTTTTATACGAAACAACTGTTCTCCGTTAAACGATGGCAGTTTAACAACCGCATTATCGTTAATATACTTCCATCTGCCTTCATCGTCGATCTGGTGCTCCAGCGTTGCTGTCCATTCTCCATTCAATACCACATGAACGGTAAGTTCTTCCGGAAGAAGTGTCATGTCTCCGTTGTGATCATAATCTTTATTTTCAACATTATAAATCTGTATCATTATAAACATCTCCAATTCGGAATAACTTTCAATTCGAATCCGTCTGTAATTTTAACATTGTTTCTGCCCTCGATTAAAATCAAATCATCATAATCGCCGGCCACGGATGTATTGCTTAGTGTTCCGTCCTCTCTATAAGCAAGCTTTCGTCCTGTGTCAATGGTTAGGTTTTGCCCTATATTTGCCACCATTTTTCCATCATTGACGACAAGAGTGCATTCGCCCTCGCCAGTAATCTTATAGATTGGATAGGCAATCTCATAAGGATTGTCTACCACATCACTCGCAGACATTTCTCCGAGTCCGCTTTCGAGATACCTAAGTCCATCTTTTGTTAGGAAAGTAGTTGTAAAATTACCAACTCTTTCCGTAGTACGCTTCCCATCGTCCACTTCAACTTTCAAAATCTTGTAGTAATGCTCCGGATCACAGTCAAACCGGAGCAATCCACCTCTTTTTGACAGCCATTTTTTTGCAAGTCCGAAACGTTCATCCCATCGGTCAGAATCTCCAATAAAGTTAAAATCCACTTTGATTTCTGTGGATTCATAACCTCCCTCCAACAGAATCAGCGTTCCGTCCATGCCAGGAATATCCACTGTCTTTTCTTTTCGGACAGCTGCCGGAATGTCAGGAATATTTTTCGCATAGATTCCTAAGCTTGATGCAAGAATTCCATTGTATTCTACGTCCATCATACTCCGACAGCTCCTTTCTTCCATTTAACGCTAGAGGACAGCTTTTTAATGATGGCATCTACTAGTACATCAGCAAGCTTTTTATCTCCGAGTGAAATGTTATTCTCAATGACAAATGTCAATTCCGACAAAGCTTCAGCAATCAGCTGAGCAAGTACAGTATTATTGGATTGCATCTCATCGCGGATATAAGTCTTTAGCAAGTCGATTGGAAGAACTGCTTCCGCTCCAGCTTCGCCACCGCCCATCATTCTGTCTCCGTTCATTCCGAAAATAGTTGGGCTGTTCAAGATACCGCCGTTTGCGTACCAGTCAACCGAAAACTTTGGAACTTTTGGTGGAACAAGCGACCATGATCCGCTTGCCTTGAAGTGTGGAAGCTTGATTTTCGGAAGTTTCCACTCAAAACTCATGAATCCCTTGATTTTATCAATGACTCCCTTAATAAAATCACGGATTCCGCCAAAGACAGCATTTACGCCATCACGAAACCATTCGCATTTGTTGTAGAGAGTGACAAAAATTGCAATCAGTGCAACAACCACTGCTATGACTTTGATAATCGGATTTGCTGCAAGAACAGCGTTAAATGCTGCGAATCCTGTTTTCGCCTTAGCAATAACCGGAGCAACTTTCGTTCCGACATCGATCACGCCAGAGATTCCACCAGATACTTTGCTTATAATGCTAAATACCGGTCCGAGTGCAGCCGCCAATAATAAGCACTTCAAGATCATCTCCTGTGTTCCTGGAGACAAAGAGTTCCACGAAGCAATAATATCTTTCAGAATCGGAGTGACCATCTGTAAACATTCAGCAAGCACCGGTCCCAGTGCATTTCCGACATCAAATCCAGCATCTTTCAGCTGATTCAGTGTCAATTTAAACTGATCAGCTGGATCCAGTGTAGCTTCAAAGGTGTCATTTACGCTTCCCAGATTATCATTAAGAGATGCGCCGAGTTCGTCAAAATTCAGTTTTCCGCTTTGGCAAAACTCTGCTAGTGCAGGACCAGCTTTCGCACCGAACAGCTCAACCGCAGCATTGTAAGCTTCGGAAGAACTTCCTGCGTTAACCATCGTGTCTTGAAGTTCTGACAGCGCATTTTTCATGCTTTTGCCCTCTTTCGATGCATTGACCAATGCTTTTTTGAGTCCGGCCATTACTGCGCTTGTATCAACTCCAGATGTCTCGCATTGTCCTAAAAATGTAGCAGCATCGGCAGCGGACATTCCCAATTCTTTCAGGGCTGCAGCATTCGACACCATAGATGATGCCAATGTATCCATTGAGATTCCTGTGTCCTGTCCGACCTTATTCATTGTGTCAAGGAGTGCTCCGGCATCTTCTGCGCTCAAATTAAACGCTTCAATAACCTTTTGCGTGCTGTCGATGGATGAGTTGACATCTGTTCCGTTCAGCTCGGCAAATTTGATAAACTTCGCAGACAGATTTTCAAGCTCTTCTCCCGTCAAATGGAATCGTGTATTTACTTCTCCGACTGCAGTTCCGGCTGTCTCAAAGTCTGTCGGAATCGTCTTTGCAATATTCCTTGCAGAGTTCTGCATTTCTTCCAGTGCATCACCGGTGGCACCGGTCTTTTGGACGATGATATCCATTCCCTCATCAACTTGTGCCCATGCTGCCATGACTCCGGCACCAGCTGCAGTAATCGGTGCAGTGACATTCTTCGTCAAAGAGTTTCCAATCTTTCCAGTGCTGTCACTAAAGTCTTTTACTTTTTTTGAGTAATCTTCCAATGTGGCAACTCCACTTTTCAGCTTTTCGTTCACATCTTCAAGACCACTTTTATAATTGTTTAGAGATGCTTTGGCATTATCCAACTGCTGCCTTGTCTTCGAGATAGCTGCTTCGTCTCTTACTTCCGCACTTTCCTGTGCTTTCAGGATCTCCGTCAATCTATCGACTTTCTGCGTATATGTTTCTGTCTGATTCTGC
This sequence comes from Coprococcus sp. LG101-27, assembly GCF_027695515.1. Taxonomy (NCBI): domain Bacteria; kingdom Bacillati; phylum Bacillota; class Clostridia; order Lachnospirales; family Lachnospiraceae; genus Coprococcus; species Coprococcus sp. LG101-27. The sequence goes on along the minus strand of NZ_JAQEUJ010000001.1, from coordinate 9,595 downwards.
AGATATTCCTGTGTCGCTCTCAGTTTTTCCGCGGACGATGTACTACTATCCCATTCAGATTTTGCAAGCTTAAAAGCTGATCTGTTCTCGTTGACTGCATTATTAACATCGGTCAATGACTTCCGGAAGTCAACCGCACCGTCAGCTTTAAACGATAGCCCTACGGTCTTTAAATCACTATTAGCCAATCAAAGCACCTCCCTTTGCTTTTTCTACTTCCATAAATACTTCCAGACATTCGTTAAAAAAGATGGGATCAGAGTTCCAAAATTCTTCTTCGCTCATTCCCATCTTACGCGCAGCAACCATATACTCCGCCCAGTTGATATTTATCTCTTCCTCGGAGCATTCGACTTCTTCGCCTGTTCTTTTTTTTTATATTCATTGAGTCTCTTCTCGAACTCATCGAAAATGTCCTGAATACTTGATGCATCCATTGGAGTAAGCATCATGGCTTCCTCTTCGTCAACCTTTAAGCCATTTGACCTGAGGATAATGTAGATCAGCTTGCCCGCAAGTTCCATATTTTCATCATCGGTCAGTTCACTTTTTCCATCAATCTTCTTGTCAATTCCGTTCATCTTCACAAGGTAAAGAGTATAGAAATTAACCTTTACTTCCAGTTTGGATCCATCTGTTAATTCAATCAGCTTGGATTTCATTTAATCACGCTCCTACCGCTGTAGTAAGGTCTGCATCCGTCAGAATCGGCTTCGCAAAGAACTTATCTTCTGTAAGTCCTTCTGGCGCCGTGGACTCTGTAACTTTCGATACTATATTTCCAGCAGAATCAAATGGATACGCTCTAACTTTGATTGTATCTGTCTGCTCGCTTGCCTTTTCCTCTGACGTAGAGATATCATCGGAATTTTCCACGAGCTTACATTTCGGATACCATTCAAAGCGAGATTTTCCATTTTTCAGCTTAACAACCTTACCATAAGCAAAGATTGGTCTTTCGTTCTTTCCGCCAGCGAGGATAAGTCCACCTGTCCCTTTTGTCTCTCCACGCATTTTGGAGATTGTATCGTCCGGAAATGCAATCACGGAGATCTCGATATCGATGCTGGACATCGGTGTATCAGAATCGTAAATCTTTCCTGATGCGTAAACATCACTGGTCTCTGAATTTTCTGTCACTTTTACGCTTTTGACAACTTCCGTCTTTTCAACGTCGGCTTCATAAGTTCCGTCATAATCTCCGGCTTCTGTGGTATTTGCGAAGCAAGTGTACTGTGCGCCTACCGTCTGCTTCATAGCCGGCTTTTTTGTGTTAATAGCCATATATCCTCCTAACCAAAGATGCACTCAGTCATCTTCTTATAGTATTTTTCTTTGTTCTGTTCAAATAGTGGCTTCAGATGCGCTCTTGCAGCCATCTTTCTCGTTCCATGTTCCAACATTGGCCCGTAATATTTACCCCATCCAACTTTAATATTGCTTTCGGTTCTTTCCAAGGCGAATGTACCGATGATGTGTGTGTATCCAGCTTTAGTGATTCGGCTACGAGGTCTTGGAAGTCGTAAGAGGTCGTTTACAAATTCCTGCGCTCCTGCCTCAATTGCATCTAGTGCTTTTTCTTCCGATACTTTCTCAGCGTATTCTTTCATCATCTTCTCAAATTCGCCAAATCCGGAATCGTAAAAATCTACTTCTTTGCTCATAAGCTTTCCGCATCCGTAGTGATTGAGAAATAAGAATGCCATACTCTATCTTCAATCACGTATTCGTGAGCAATAGTCGGATGGTAGCCGAGCTCATTTAACAGCTCTTTCAGTTCCATCAGCTTCGGATTGCGAGGACGTTTTGCATAAAAGCTAATCTGCCATGTGATTTCCTGCGAGTAATCATCTCCTGATGCCATCACATCTTCCCACAGCATTTCCCAGTAGTCGATGCGAGGAAAAACTTTTTCATTTTTGATACTGCTGACTCCCTCATTAACCGGACAGCCGGTGTCATGTAAGAGCTTACTCAATTCTTTTTGTGTCATGCGATCACCTCACGATCATGCGCTGGTGTTTTTAAAGTCAGTTCCGACTCTCTAAATCCATCTTTCGTAGTGATGTGCGCTACATTGTAGATCTCGTGTTGTTCTCCGCCAATAATACAGACACATTTACTGTTAATCTGCTTATACTGTGGAATAGCGAGTTTTAGCGTCACTTCGATGCTGTCAGCGGATAGCTTTGCTCTGGTGGTGTCATATACCGCAAGCTCACGATACCAAAAGCGCATTCCGGTATCACGGAGCTTTTCTTCCGGATAATCTTCCGACTCATCATTTTCGATGCAATACAGTTCAAATACTCCGTCAGTGTATTCAGGCAGTGCCATTTACGTCCACCTCCGTCTCCATCTGCCAAGTCAGGATCACGCTTGCATAATTCTCAAAAAACTCACTTGCTCGGTGGTGATAAGAATAATACATATAATTCTTCATTAGCATTCGATACGTCAAATCTTTGGTGATGCTACAGCCAGGATTCAATCTCCCGACTGCATGTTCACCTTCTTTTGCAAGATTTCTCAGCTGTCTGTCATCGCAGTATGGAGGAATCTGGAACTCTTCTCTCATCTCATCAACAAGAATGGATAGTTCATTTTCGTTCATACTCTGCCCTCACTCTTACTAAACGGATGCAGTAGACGTCTGATGTACGTTAATTACATACTCTTCAAGTTTTGTGACGTCGAAGATAACTGCAACATTATCATCAACAGCTCGTCCATTCGCAAAGCAGTTCGCAATGATCAGATCCGCATTTTCCATCGCTTTTGTCTGATCATATTCTGTTACTCTCACACCCGTCGCGCCCATTGTGTAATATCCATCAATGGTAAATGCTGCTTTACCCTGCGGGCAGTTAGCATCCGTGATCTTTTCAATATCAATGAATGTTTTATTGACATATCCACCAGTAAGTGCTTCTCCAAACATGCACGGATCTACATATTCCGCTTCATCTGCTGGGTTACAAATCAGATACAGTTTGGTAACAACACGTTTTCCGTTATTTGTAAGGGTTTTTCTTACATTTGCAAGTCCTTTCGGGCTGAATTTGGTGATGTTATTTAAAACGGTCTTCGCTTTATTTGTTCCATCGCCATTTGTGGTTCCGATCTGACGGAAAATACCGATCGGCCCAGTCTTTCCATCTCCATCCAGATAACCTTTTACAAGACCATCCTGCATTGCTTCTGAAAGGATTGCCCTAAAATACCGGTCTACAAATTCCATGGAAAGTTCACGGATGGCTTTCGGGATCACCAGATATGCGGACAGCATATGGAGTTCGATATTTAGTGCTGAAATAGTTCCTGATAATTCGCCCTTGATTTCACCTGTAAGATCTCCCCATACTGCTGCACCTGAATGTGATGCTACAATCCATTTCTTTACATTTGCCGGTGCCATGTTTACCAGTTTTAAAATTGGAGATGCTTTTCTTACATCATCGAGTGTGCGATCGATAATTTCTGTCGGGATGATATCAATCTGATTTGCTGTTACAGACTGCTTAATATCCTTGAATCCCTCATAAAATTTCTTTTCTTCCTGTGAGAGATTGCGGAGTCCAAGCTGTTTCTTAAATTCAGCGTCATGGCTCGCTCTTTCTGCCTCTGCCACCACCTGATTGATCAGATCTGCATGTGCTGCTTCCTCGATCATTTCGATCGACTGCATAATCGCATCTGCTTTCTGATCTGCCGGAGCGCTCTCTAACAGCTGCTTAACTTTTTCTTTTAATTCCTGTGATGAATTTTCAATCTTCATTTTATCTTTTCCTTTCTACTCAAAAAATGCACTCCATCCAGTGCTGCTATTTGCTGGTTCCTTCGGTTCTGACGGAACTTCTTTTTTCTGTAAAAGATTCACTACTCTTTCCGCAATGACCTTTGCGATTGCTTCATCATCCAACCGCATTGCAATTTCTACCGGCTTTACATTTTCCGGTTTTTTGAGAATGGCACTGCGAATATTCGCAAATGCTGATTGTTTAATTCCGCCATCATCGGACTTTTCGGTTTTTGTGGCAAAGCCATATTCTACAGCTTCCTGAGCTGTGATCCACGTTTCATTATCCATGAGATTTTTGATCTCATCTTCTGAAATCGTTGCTCTGCTTACATAAGCATTGACGGAAGCCTGTGTAATCTTATCAAGGTCTTCCGCTGCCTTTCTAAGCTCTGTAGCATTTCCATTCGCATATGTCCATGCATTATGAATCATGAGCAGTGATGCTTCATTGATGATTCTTTCGTCACCTGCCATAAAAATGACTGATGCTGCGGAACAAGCGAATCCATCACAGATTGTAGTGACTTTCATATCACTATTCTTGAGCGTATTGTAAATCGCCAATCCCTCTGCGACTTCACCGCCATAGCTGTTGATATGCACATTAATTTCCTTTGCATCTAAGGACTGTAGTTCGTTCACAATTCCGCTTGCTGACACGTCACTTTCTAACCACGGCCATGATGTGATGTCACCGAAGATGTAGAGGTCCGCCACATCATTCTTAGATTCCAAGGAATAATACTTTTTTGCGTCCATGTTCTCTTTCCTTTCTTTCGGATTTACTGTTTAACGGACAGCTCCGAGATAATTGGATCACCTCCTACTGATCGCGTTTTCTATGCTGCATTACCATTTCCCTCCTCTCCATAGTTCTTTGTCAGAGCTCTTGCCTGGCTGAATTCTGTATTCAGCACTGTGTAGCCTACCATTTCACGGAGTTCATCGTAATTAAATCCAATTCCGCGAAGTTTATCCAGATTGGTTGCACTGTCTACCACATCTACGTGTTTGAAGCGTGCCAGCCATACCATAACTTTTTCATTCTTTGTGCAATAATCATTTTCACCAACTATATAAGCCGTCAGTGTATCATTGATCACCTCCGCCACCGGACCAACGGCATAGGTTATGAATTCGTTCGTGGCATCTGATTTTTCTGTAATATTGCCATTAAATACCGCTTCCGGAATGTCAAAGGCGTTTGCCACCTCATTATTGATTTGCAATGCCATTTTTGCCAGTTCTTCTGCCTTAGTTGTTGTGTTGATCTGCAGCTGTTCAATCGCCACATTGTCCGTTTCCGTAAGCACAGCAAGCTCATTTGATTCCAATAGGCTCTTGATTTTTTTCACATATTGATCCTTTGTCATCTCTTTGTCTGTGCCATCTGCCTGTTTTTCTCTGAATGATAGCGTTGCTGTCCCAAGTTTTAATTTGAATCTCGGCATACTGGACATACGCATCATCGCATTAACAGCATCAAGCGTCCGATCATACTGTCCAACTACGTTTTGCAGATACAGGCGAATTCTTGCATTATCATATTTTAGGTGTATCACCTCTGATGATCGCTTTTTTTTCCAAATCGGATAGTCGTATCCGGCGCATGTTAGTGTTATATTGCTATATGTTCGCTCAGTCAGCACATTATTGCTAACATTCCAAGCTGATGCCAGATAATATTTACCACCTAACGGAATAATCAGCACTTCCTGTACCGTAAGAAGTTGTCTTACAACTTCCGTCCAGAACACAGTTCCGCACTCATGGTCATTAGGCTGTATATTCAGCCGATACTCCTGTTTATTTTTCTCTTTACTTTCTGTCTGTATCAAGATATCGGATTTAGCAATTGCCTTCGCAATCATCATAACTGCTTTTTCAATGGCCAACTTTGATAAATTCAACTTTTCCATATCCACCGCAATAATCTCAGCTAGAGACTGCATCTCCTTATCCCGTTGCCACAAAAATTTAAACATATTCTTCTCCTGTTAAATATATACGACCTGGACTTCCAGCTCATCTTTGCAGAACATTGCTACATCAAAAGCCATAAATCCATCATTTTTCCTTAGCTTCGGTTCAATTTTACCAAAGCTCTTGTTTCCAAATTTATCTTCAGATACTCTTGTATTATTTGTATACCATCGCATGATTGCAGATGGTCCAAAGTTAATCATGCCCTGTGAGAACATCGACTGGATGAATGGTGCGATAATTCCAGTCACTGATGTTATCTTTCTAATCAGACGTACTATTCCATGTGGGTTCTTCTTGTCTTCTATCGTCAGCCCGCGTTCTTCGAATGCCTGTTTGAACAATGTGTACCGGTAAGTATCCATTGCAATCTTCTTGACCTCGTAGTATTTCATCTGTTCCATGCACCAGTCTGCGATCAGGTTCACATCAATCACCGGACCTGGAACAATCTCGAAGTCTTCAAACTCTGTCTGTCCTACATTTCTCAGTGGGAACTTTATGGAATCGATAAATGGAGAATCTGCACAGATCCATGTATGCTGTCTCCAAATCCACTCACCTTCATCAGTCTTAGTCAGAATACCGGCGGATGCAAAGTCTCGCACATCTGCATAGTCAATTCCAATGACTGCTGCCTGTCCTCGTGTATCCAATGTTATCCTTGGAATCTTGTGTTCCAACTCTTCCATTGTCCTACCTATATAGCATGCTCGTAGGACATTCTGCCAGGTTGTGACCGTTTCCTCTTCTTTCCGCGCCGATCTGTCCATTCGCTTTGTTATGAACTCTGCACGCTTAGAAGGAATCTTCTTCATTTCTAAATAGTCATGCATGATCTGATTCGCAAGAATCGGCATATACTCCATAGATGGATTAGCCTTATGCCATGCCTCCGGATCATCCACTTCCTTCATATCATCGATCTCGCATACGAACGGGAAGTATCCCAGCAGATTTTCTCCTGTCTCCAGGATCTCAGCGCACATTGCTGATATCTCATCCAGCGGACCGTCTCTTACATATCCGTCAGTCGTGATGATAAATTCTCGTGAATGCTTAACTTTACCAAGAGAGGATTCAAATACATTTATCTGATCGTAATTCTCATATGCGTGAATCTCGTTTAGCACCAGGCATCCAGTTCTTTTACCATCCTTTGTCTTTGCATTGGATGTGTTATATTTCATTTCTGATCCGGTCACAAGGTTTGTTATCAGCTCTTTTGTTACGGAAAATTTTCCTTTGAACTTCTGGTTATCATGCAGCATATCATAAGCCACTTTGAATGTATCCTTCGCCTGGCTCTCTGAGTTTCCCACAATTTCAACGTGGTAATTTTTCACTCCATATAACGGAGTCTGAAAAAAATTAACAATCGGAACTATAAATCCATCCTTACCATTTCCACGTCCCTCTTTTATAAAAAACTTTGGAAATATTGGAATATCATCTTTATACATAAAGGCAAATGCATAAATAAATTTTTGAAATGGAAACAATTCATAATAATTTGTTTTGCAGTACTGCATACATTTTCTGAATGTTTCCTCATCAAAAAAAACATCGTTCCGTTTTAATGTCGGCTTTACGATGTTCTTTATCAACAATTTTCTTTTTTTGTTTATCCATTTCGGATGCGCTTCGGCATATTTGAGATAATCATCAATTTCTTTACAGATAACCATCCATCGAACTTTCTGGCTCCGGTACTGGTTCTTTCAACTTCAGATCTGCCAAGATCTTCAACATCGTAGCTGTAGTCTTTTGCAAATTGACTACTGATTCATTTGCCTTTTCCGCAGTCACACCATTGCCATTTATTGTTTCATATCTTAATCCTTTTGCTTTAATATCTGCGATCAATTTCTTTTTTAATGACCAATAATATACATAGTCATCAATCAAATCCGTGTAGAATTCCGCTTTCATCCCACGTAACTCCAACTGCCTTATCAATGACTCTTTCATAGCTTTTTGTGTCAATTTGCTCACCTCTTTTCACTCAAATCATGCCTTTTTTGCTGTTTTTATGCCAAAAAATACAGGCTTTTTACGCCCGTCTCTAAAAATTCTTTCTTATAGTAAATTCCCAAAAATGCCACCCCTACCCTTTTCACGCGAGATTTCAATTTTCCTCCAGAGTCATGGCTACATCCCCGTTCTTCACTCAGGAAAAATCGCCGAGAATTTACCGGGGGGCTATTTAAAAATTGAGGACAGCTGCGGACTCGAACCGCACATGCGACGGCTTGCACCGTCCGCTTGTCTCCTCCTAAGCTATGTCTGCCCTCAGTGTAGCTACCATCGTTCCATGCTCACAAGCTTCTTCTTTCTGGCAAACCTCTTCGGTGCTCTGCCATGTCTCAGGTTGTGACACTGCGTACATAGACTTACCAGGTTATCATCATCAAGTCCAAGTTCCGGATGTTCCTTTAGTTCCTGGATATGATGTACCTCTTCAGCTCTCCATATCTTTCTGTCTCTTCCGATCAGCTGTGTGCCAGATGCAGCTGCGTCTTTTATTCTCTTGCGGCAATCCTGACACTCGTAATGATCTCGATCTAATATCTGCATTCTCTTATGTTTCCATGCAGATGAGTTGTAAAATGCTTTTGCTTCTTTGTCTGTCATATTTTTATTTTGGCGGTTTCTGTATCTGTAATAAGGAGTTCTAAAAAAGTAATCGCAACAAACAAATGTACTGACGTATGAATAAATTCTTTCCAGAGTAAACCGCCAAACCTCTTTCCAGAATTTACGGCAAAGAAAAAGGCAACAATCTTTCGACTGCTGCCCCGTTTCAATTCTTTACCTGCATATACTATATCACAGGTTGAGTGTCGCATTCTATCGCATATTTAAAATTTTTCAATGCATCTGAATGCTTTTTATGCACATACTGCCAGCAATACCCGGTTCTTGCACAGATTTCTTTCCATCTCATAAGATCTATGTAATGATAAGTCAGGATATCTTTCTCTGTCTCATCTTCTATCTGCTCAATTCTTTCCCTGATCTCAGGCCGGATCCTGACCCTTCTCTTCCTCTGCTCCAGCAGTTTCCGTTCCTGTTCGTCCACTTCTGCTGCATAATCTGACAGATCAGAAAGGTTGCTGCTTTTTGGCAACCCATCTGCTGCCAGTGCTCCCGGAAGCATCCGATCCAGCTTTAAGCGTTCCAACTCTTCCTCGATCCGCTTCTCCTGGCGTAATGCTTTGCCGTACTGTTTCAGGTATTCCTTTTTCTTCTCATTCTCTTCCTTCACAGTTTCCATCGGTATACCCTCCCTGTCTCCCTATCTCTTAATACTAAGACCTCGAATCCAAGCAGACTTGCTATATCCTTTAATGCTTTATGTGCTTCCTTTACATGATGTGGGATACGGCTTGCATCTTGGATGGCTTTGCCTGCTGTTGGATCACAATATCCTTCCTGGTTTTTATACAATGTTTCATCACCTTCTCTGCTACTCTATCATTGCCGGAATGAACAGCGCCCATAAGCACCACGCAGATCCCGTCCATTTCATTCCAATAATTACTGCAACTGTCGTAATTATCCATGCAAGTGTCTTTGTATATTTATCTTCCATTATCCTTTATACCTTTCCGGAAGCGGCATCCACGCCACAACCTTATACGGTTCTCCCTGTTCATCGAACCAGACACCTGTCTGGGAATAATACAGCGTTGTTGCCTTATCAGCTCCCTCGATCGTGACCAGAAACTCCGCTGCATATGCACTTCTGACATATGATTCTATGAACTCCCGTTGATCTGGGAGTCTTTCTGTTGTTGGAATCCATCC